>JBDHTJ010000209.1:0-7679 GCA_039808585.1 Hyphomicrobiaceae bacterium
GCGGCTCCGGCACCGGCGGCGCCCTGCCGCTGCAAGGCCTCGCCGAACGCGGCTACAAGGGCAAGCTTTACGGTGGTCCGTCGCTCATCAACCCCGACTTCGTCCGTCTCGTCGGCGCAGCGGGCGAAGGGCTTATCGTGGGCGCCGGCCCCATCGTCGTTCTCGACGAACTGCCCGACAGCCATCCCACGAAGGCCATGGGCCTCAAGTTCCGTGAGGCGCATCTCAAGGCCAACAACGAGCCCGCCAAGGATATCTTCGCACCCTACGCCTTCGATTGCTGGCTCATCCTTGCCGAGGCTGCAAAACGCGCCGTGCCGAAAGCCAAGCCCGGCACGGCAGAATTCCGCGAGGCACTGCGTTCCGAGATCTACTCCACCAAGGAACTCGTGGGCACGCACGGCATCTATAACTACAAACCCGAAAGCCACATCGGCACCGACAGGCGGTCGCTGGTGCTGGTGCAGCTGAAGGGCGGCGAGTGGAAGCTCTACAAGCCCTGAGGCATGTATCGCAGGCGGCCCCAGCCACCTTGGCATGGCCGCCTGCACCCTGATGCAAACGAGAAGCGGCGCGATGGAAAGCAGCAGGAAGATGAAGATCGCGGTATTAGGCGGAGGCCACGGCTGCTACGCGGCTGCCGCCGATTTCAGCGAGGCCGGTCACGAGGTGCGCTTCTGGCGCAGGGATGCCGCAGCCCTGGCGCCCGTCAAAGCCGAGGGCGCAATTACCCTCAAGGACCATAAGGGACGTCGCACCATCCCCATCGCGCACATCACAGACAGCATCGCAGATGCCGTCTCGGGCGCCGAATTGATCTTCTCTCCTCTGCCGGCTTTTGCCCAAGCTGATCTCGCCCGCCAGCTTGCGCCTCACCTGCAAGACGGCCAGGTCATCTTCATCCCACCCGGCACTTTCGGCAGCTACGTGATGACAAAGGCAGCCCGCGACAACGGCTGCCGCGCCGCCTTTTCCATTGCCGAAAGCGGCACGCTGCCTTGGCTCACCCGCAAGCACAGCCCCACCGAGATCGCCATCACCACGCGCGCATCGCGACTGCCGATGGGCGTATTCCCGGCGAAGGCGAGCAAGCTTGCGCTGGAGGTCATCTCGAACGCCTTTCCGGGTGTCATCGAGCCCGTTGAGGACGCCCTTTCGGCCGCGCTGATGAATGCAGGGCCGATCATCCATCCCCCGCTCATCATCATGAATGCCGGCCCCATCGCACACTTCCCGCGCTGGGACATCCACAAGGAAGGCACGCAGCCGACGATCCGGCGCGTGCACGACGCTCTCGACGGGGAGCGCATGGCCCTGCGCGAAACGCTGGGCTACAAGCCGCCACACTTTCCGCTGGCCGACCACTACAACACCTCGAACTGGATGTACGGCAATCTCGCGCACGACAAACTCGTCGACAGCGGCGATTGGCACGAGAAGCTCGATCTCGACCGTCACCGCTATATGGCCGAGGATGTGGAGATGGGCCTCGCCTTCCTAGCCTCCGTGTGCCGTTGGGCAGGCGTGCCTTGTCCGACTGCCGATGGGCTCTTGCAGCTTGGCGCCGTCGCCGCGGGCCGCGATTTCACGCGCACCGGCCGCACTCTCGAGAACCTGAAGCTTGCAAGCCTGACGCGGGCCGAGATGCAACAGCTCCTCACCGAAGGCCTATGAGGCATGCGGCCTGAAACTTCGTCAGCCGTCGTCTCTGTCGGCGCAGGCCGCATGGGCCGCGGGATAGCGCACGCATTTGCCTACGCCGGCCATCACGTCTGCCTTCTGGACATCAAGCCTCGTTCGCGCGAGTCTTTCGAGAAGCTGAAGGCCGAAGCGTTGGCCGAGATTGCTACGTCCCTGCACTTTCTGTCGGACGCAGGATTATTTTCGCCTGATGCAATTCCCGCGATCGTCTCGCGCATCGATATCGTCAGCGCAGAAGAGGCGCCGGCCAGGCTCGCTGCAGCCACCGTCATTTTCGAAGGCGTACCGGAGACCGAAACGGCCAAGCGCGAGGCGCTTACCTTCATCGATACTCACGCGAGCCCTGAAGCGATCGTCGCCTCGACCACGTCGACCTTCCTGTCCACCATGCTCGCAGGCATGACAGTCAACCCGCGCCGGTTCCTCAACGCACACTGGCTGAACCCCGCCTACCTGGTGCCTCTGGTAGAGGTGAGCCCACATACAGGCACCGACGAGGCCGTCACGCGCACCTTGGTCGATCTTCTCGCTTCGGTCGGAAAGGTGCCGGTCGTCTGCAAGGCGTCGCCCGGATACATCGTGCCGCGCATCCAGGCGCTCGCGATGAACGAAGCCGCCCGGCTCGTCGAGGAGGGCGTGGCGAGTGCCGAGGACATCGACAAGGCCATCCTTTATGGTTTCGGCGTCCGCTTCTCCGTGCTCGGGCTCGTCGAGTTCATCGATTGGGGCGGCGGCGACATCCTCTACTACGCCAGCCGCTACATGGCCGGCGCCACCGGCGAGGATCGCTTCAAGGCCCCCGCTTCAGTCGAGGCCAACATGGCCGCGGGCAACATCGGCATGAAGACCGGCAAAGGCTTCTACGATTGGTCAGCCACCGACGTGGAGACGCACCGCAAGCGCCGCATCGCCGAGTTCGTTGGCCTGCTTCGTCACTTGGGGCAGGTGCGCCCGCCGGTACTGTAGCCCGCGCTGTGCCGCCGGCCGGCGGAAGTTGATCCGTTTGCCCTGCGCCATCGGATCAAGATCGCTCATGCAGTGGCTACACTCTCGAATATGCGTCCCGGGTTCAGGATGCCCTTCGGATCCAGCGCCTGCTTGATCGCGCGCATAACGGCGATCTCTTCCGGCCCGCGGCTCAACTTCAGGTATGGCCGTTTCTGCAGGCCGATCCCGTGTTCTGCCGAGATCGAGCCCTTGGCTTCGGCCACGATCCTGTAGACGATACCATCCATCTCCGCTTTCACCTCGGAGCCAGCGCCCGGCACACGCACGATAAAATGCAGGTTGCTGTCGGCAACATGGCCGAAGGCGATGGTCTGGACATCGGGCCAGCGCTTGTTCAATGCCGCCCGCACTCTTGCAACCGTCTCCTCCGTATGGCTCAGCGGCATGGAAACGTCGAAGCCATTCGTGAAGGCCGGCGGCAGTTTCTGGTGGAACATCGCATTGCTGTCGCGGATGGCCCAGATCGCGCGCCGCTCTCTTTCAGAACTCGAGATAGCGGCATCCTCTATCAAGCCCGCTTCCTGCTGCGCAGCCAGGAACTCCATGACGCGATCACGGCCGCTCTCCTCCGATCCAGTAGCGAACTCGACGAGGAGATAGAGATTGTGCGCATTCGCGATGGGGGCAGCACAACCGCACACCTTGGTCGATATCTCGTAGTACTCGCGCCACATCCCTTCGAATGCCTGCAGCCCTCCCGGAAACGCCCGCTCCGCCTGCCGCAGAAGATGCAATGCAGCAGCGAAGTCCTTTACGCCGATCAGGGTCGTGACCAGCCCGAGCGGGCGCGCCTGCAACGCCACAACGACCCGCGTGATGATGCCGAGCGTACCTTCGCTTCCAAGCATCAATTGAACGAGGTCATAGCCGGTGTTGTTCTTCATCATCTTGTTGAGGCTCGTGACGATCGTGCCGTCGGCGAGCACCGCTTCGAGACCCAGTACGTTCCGTCGCGTCATGCCGTAACGCAGCACCTGGTTGCCGCCGGCATTCGTGCAGACGTTGCCGCCGATGGTGCAGCTTCCCCGCGCCCCGAGATCGACGCCGTAGAGAAGCCCCAGTTCCTCGGCCTTTTGCTGCACGACCTGAAGCGGCGTACCCGAGAGAACTGTCATCGTTCCGCTCGCCTCGTCGATCTCCTCGATTCCGACGAGCTTCTCCGTGGAAATCACGATGTCGCTGGCATCCGGATGCGCGCCTGCCGCAAGACCGGTCATCCCTCCCTGCACGACCACTCTCTGTCCGCGGGCATGACACACCTTCATGGCAGTGGAGATGTCCTTCGCACTGCGGGCCATAACAACCGCCTCTGGGCCTCGAGGTGGGGTTGTCCATTGGCTCAAATTGCTTTTGTTGCGATCCGGGATGTCGCCCCCGGTGATCACCGTCTCGGGCGGGAGTACGCCCTTCAGTTCTTCCACGACATCCATGCGCAGGCCCCTTTTGCGTCCCCACCACGCATGCAAAAGGCGCGGCACCCGCAGGATGCCGCGCCAAGGCTGTATCGTTCAAGCTAGCTCGGAAGTGTCGTGCCGCTTAGAGCCCGCGCGCCCCATATGTCCAAGCGTCATTGTTTGCGCTGTTCTTCGGCAACCGCACCGAGCGCACAAGTTCGAGCAGACGCGCGATCAAGCTGATTTCGCCGATGGTGTTGGCGGCTGCGGTGGTCAGGGCGCTCATGAACATGCTCCGTTGGCATAAAGTATTTGGTATACCAGTACCCTTGCGCAGCATTGTGCACCAGCGAAATGAACGTATTGGTGCATTGCACCAAATGCATGTCGGGCCCCTGCGCCCGCTTCAAAGCAGCCCGGGTGCGGAAGCCGCAATGGGCGCAAGTATACCCGCATCGTCCTCGGCGGGCTTTCCCACGCGGGTTGCGATGGCCCACTTCATCATTGGCTCTGCCGCAAATGGCACCAGCAGATCTCTGGGATCCGGCTCGACCGTAGCAAGCCAACGGTCATAGGCGCCGGCTGGCAGGATCACCGGCATCCGGTCGTGCACATCCGCAAGCACCGCATTGGCAGCCGTCGTGATCACGCAGAAGGTGCGCAGCCATTCGCCCGTCTCCGGGTTTTTCCAATTCTCCCATAACCCTGCAATACCAAAAGGTTTTTCATCTTTCATTCCGATGGCGAAGGGCTGTTTGCTTCGTGCCCCCGGGATGGCCTTCCATTCGAAGAAGCTATCCACCGGCACAATGCACCTCCGCCGCCTGTAGGCGTCGCGGAAGGAGGGCAACTGCGAGAGCGTTTCGCACTTTGCGTTGATGGGCTTGCGCCCGCCAGCGCTATCTTTCACCCAATGCGGGATCAGCCCCCAGAACAGCTGATCGAGACTTCGCTCGCCGGTCTCGGGGTGCTGTCGGATCACCCAATGCATCTGTCCAGGCGCACCGTTGTAGCGCGGAGTAGACACGACTGTCGGCTCCGGCTCGACTAGGCCCAGCCCAAGTGCCTTCAGGTTCGATTTCTGCGTTATGCGTCCGCACATGGATGTGATTTAAGCACCAAGGCTTCACCCCGCAACCGCATCAGGACATAGTCCGGAAACAGACCATAACCGCATGACTTGCTTGCGCAATTTACGGCTCCAGCGCCACAGGCCATCAACAGAAGCGATGCCCACGGCTCGTGTTGTCCATCCCACCCCTTGATCCGTTGCCAACTGCCCCCTTATTCTAGGCTTGGTATCGAATCCGGATTCTGTCCCGACGATACCACCAATGCCTGCTGAGCCGTGCGAGGCGGGCAACTACCCACCGGGCCTCCGCCCAGAAGGGTTCGATGAAGAAGGGAAACCCAGCACAAGATGCCTAGCGCACTCGAGGGTGCTCGCAGCAGCACGCCTCCGACCGAACACGTGCCAAGCCACAGTTCGGATAAACTTCTCGCCCAGATTCTCTCCTGGCTCGACGAGGCCAAGGCAGAGAACGTGGTCTCGATCGACATCAAGCGCAAATCCTCTCTTGGCGATTTCATGGTGGTCGCGACCGGCCGGTCCGATCGCCATGTCGGCGCCATTGCAGAGCAGCTGGAACGCCACCTCAAGGACGATGGCTTTGGTCGCGTCCGCATCGAGGGCCGGCCCCAGTGCGATTGGGTGCTGATCGACGTGGGCGACATCATCGTGCACGTGTTCCGTGCCGAGGTGCGCGAGTTCTACAACATCGAGAAGATGTGGGCGGCAGAGCGTCCCGCTGATCCCACCACGCACTGAGAGCTGCATCGGTCCGTGCTCCAGCGGGCCGACAGTCATCTGGCGATACTGATGCCGATCAGAGCCTGATCGGTTGCGATGGACGTGCCCCGCGTCCATTGAAAGGGCGGGCACCAAGCGTCAGGTGCGCTGCACCAATGTGCCAAAGCGACCGCTTGTGCCGGCCGCAAAGCCTGGAGCTGTGCCGGATGCGGCTCACCATTGCAGCCATAGGTCGCGTCAAGGACGGCGCTGAACGCGATTTGCTTGAGCGCTATGCCAAGCGCTTCGATCCGTTGGCAAAGCGCCTGGGACTGTCCCCTGTTATGTGGCAGGAGCTTCCCGAGAGCCGATCAGCGCAAGTTGAACAGCGCCGCACGGAGGAGGGCCAGGCCCTGGCACGCGCGACGCGCGACGCCGGTTTCACCATTGCGCTGGACGTGGCCGGAAAAGCCTTGTCGAGCGAGCAATTCGCGGCCGCCCTGGCAAGCGCCCGCGACGCTGGGCACAAGTCTGCCGCCATTCTGATCGGCGGACCGGACGGTTATGCGCCTGAATTGCTGAAAGCGGCGCACCTGCGGTTTTCGCTGGGTGCGATCACGCTCCCCCACGCGCTGGCTCGCATCGTGCTGGCAGAGCAGCTCTACCGCGCTGCCACCATTCTCACCGGCCACCCCTATCACCGCGCCTGAGCAGGCGACCGCACCGCCGACCAGCCGGCCTATAGGGCAAACTTGCGCACCTTGTCGGCCCAGGCCAGCCATTGCCGCACGCGGCCTTCAGGATCGGCATGTGTGAAGAAATCGGTGATTATGGCGACACTGTCGGCGCGCGCCGAAAGCACGCTATCCGCTCGCTCCGGTGTTATGCCGCCGATCGCAACGAGAGGCAGGCGCCCCACCTTCCGCTTCCATTCGGTGATCCGCTCCAGCCCCTGCGGTCCATAACGCATGGGCTTCAGCTTGGTCTCCCAGATCGGCCCGAGGGCCACGTAGTCGGGCTCGGCCGCCAGCGCGATCTCGAGTTCCTCTTCGGTGTGCGTGCTGATGCCGAGCTTGAGCCCAGCAGCCTTCAAGGTCGCTATGTCGGCGTCCTCGAGATCCTCCTGCCCCAGATGCACGTAGTCGCACCCGAGCGAAATGGCCTCGCGCCAGTAATCGTTCACGATCAGCTGGCAATCATGCTCGAGACACAGCTCGAGGCTGGCACCGATTTCCCGGCGAATGCGCTCGGGGCTTGCCTCCTTCAGGCGAAGCTGCACCGTTTTCACCCCAAGCGGCACGATGCGCTGCATCCACGCGAAATCCGGCAGGATCGGATAGAAGACATCAATGCCTTCGAACGGTGTGCTCATTGTCCGGCCCCCGCGACTGGCAGCGCTTCAGATCGAGAACGGCGTACCGGCGACAGGTGTCGACGGCACGGCCATGTCCCGCATTTCCATCAGGCCCGCCTCATAAGCTTCCCGTCCGGCACCAATTGCAGCCGCGAAAGCCCGGGCCATGCGAACTGGATCGGCGGCCGTCGCGACGGCCGTATTGAGAAGCACACCATCGTAGCCCATCTCCATGGCTTGTGCGGCATGCGAGGGTGCGCCGATGCCGGCATCGACGATCAGCGGCACCTTGGGGAAATACTGCCGCATCGAACGAAGCGCGTACGGATTTGCAAGCCCGCGACCGGTACCTATCGGGGCGCCCCAGGGCATCAACACTTTGCATCCCGCCGCCATCAACCGTTCGGCCGCCACGAGATCTTCCGTCGTGTAG
>JBDHTJ010000210.1:0-7612 GCA_039808585.1 Hyphomicrobiaceae bacterium
TGCAGCACAAGGCGCGACCCATCGTGCATGGGAATGGTGGCCGAGGTGCCTTCCGCATAGTCGACCGTGATCTCATCCTTGCCTTCGACGAAGTCGAGCTTGTTCTCCGAGGCCATGTTGTGGGCGCGGATGTAATCGTAGCTCTTGGTCGATTGCGGATGGTTATTGAAGGTGACGCAGGGGCTGATCACGTCGAGGAAGGCGAAGCCCTTGTAGCTGATGGCCGCCTTGATGAGTGGGACGAGCTGGTTCTTGTCGCCCGAGAACGAGCGCGCGACGAAGCCGGCGCCCAGCTGGATCGCCATCTGGCAGAGGTCGATGCCCTCGAAGGGATTGGCCTCGCCCTTCTTCGAGGGCGACGCCTTGTCGTTGGTGGCGGAGAACTGGCCCTTGGTGAGACCATAGCAGCCGTTGTTCATGACGATGTAGGTCATGTTCAGGCGGCGACGCACGGCGTGGCAGAACTGCCCGAGGCCGATGGAGGCCGTGTCACCGTCACCCGAGACGCCGATGTAGACGAGGTCGCGGTTGGCCATGTTGGCGCCCGTCGTGATCGAGGGCATGCGGCCGTGCACCGAGTTGAAGCCATGGCTGCGGCTCAGGAAGTAGGTGGGCGCTTTCGATGAGCAGCCGATGCCGGACACCTTGGCGATGCGGTGCGCCGGCAGGTCCATCTCGAAGCAAGCCTCGATGATGGCGGCGGTGATGGAGTCGTGTCCGCAACCCGCGCACAGGGTGGACATGCTGCCTTCGTAGTCGCGGCGGGTGAGGCCCAGCGCGTTGCGGGGCAGCGCGGGGTGATGGGCGACGGGCTTCTGGATGTAGCTCATGTGGTCCTCGAAAGGTCCTTGGGTGTTCGATTACTCGGCGGCGGCCTGTTTGGGGTGCAGGGTCTTCAGCACGACGCCGCGTACGAATGCGGCGGTGAGCGGCATGCCATCGTAGTTGAGAGCGGGGACGAGCTTGGTGCCGGGGATGTCGGCTTCCGTCATCAGAAGCGCCCGCATCTGGGCATCGCGGTTCTGCTCCACCACGAATACGGTGTCGTGGGTATTGCAGAACTCGACGACTTCCTTGGAGAAGGGGAAGCCCTTGATGCGGCAGGCGTTGACGCGGACGCCCTCGCGCTCGAGTGCATCGAGGGCCTCGCGGACTGCCGGCGTCGTGGCGCCGAAGTAGACGAGCCCGACCTTGCCTGCCTTGTCACGGATGCTGATGTCTGGCTTCGGCACCAGCGTCGCGGCGGTGTCGAACTTGCGGCGAATGCGATCGATGACGCGCGCATGGATGCGGCCGTCCTCGGTGTAGCGAGCGTATTCATCGTGCGAGGTGCCGCGCGTGAAGAAGGCGCCCTTGGTGGGGTGCGTGCCGGGTAGCGTGCGATAGGGGATCGCATCCCCATCAGCGTCGAGATAGCGGCCCCACTCCTGGCCCTTCACGTCCTTGAACTTCTCGAGCGCGTGGGCATCGAGCACCTTGCCGCGATCGTAGACGCGATTGTCGTCCCACTCGAACGGGTCGGTTACCCAGTCGTTCATGCCGATGTCGAGGTCGGACATGACGATGACGGGCGTCTGCAGCCGCTCTGCGAGGTCAAAGGCGTCAGCGCCCATCGAGAAGCACTCGGTGGGGTTGGCCGGGAACAGAAGCACGTGCTTGGTGTCGCCGTGTGAAGCGTAGGCGCAGGAAAGGATGTCCGACTGCTGCGTGCGCGTGGGCATGCCCGTGGAAGGCCCGCCGCGCTGCACGTTGAAGAGCACCACCGGCAATTCCGAGAAATAGGCGAGGCCCAGGAACTCGCTCATCAGCGAGATGCCTGGGCCAGACGTCGCCGTGAATGAGCGGGCGCCGTTCCAGCCGCCGCCGATGGCGACGCCGATGGCGGCAAGTTCATCCTCCGCCTGGACGATGCTGTAGAGGCGTTTGCCGTCCTTCACGCGCAGACGCTTGGCGTGCTTCTCAAAACCTTCGGCCAGCGAGGTAGAGGGCGTGATCGGATACCAGGCGCACACAGTGGCACCGCCGTAGACGGCACCGAGGCCGGCAGCCTCGTTGCCCGTGATCATGATCTTGCCTTTGGCAGTCTCGGCCTTGCGAGACTTGATCGGCAACGGGCACTCGAAATTCTCGAGTGCATAGGTGCGGCCGAGTTCGACCGCATCCATGTTGGCGGCGATCAGCTTCTCCTTGCCCTTGAGCTGGTCGGAGACGGTGGCCTTCAACACGTCCATGTCGATCTCGAGCAGCGCCACCAGGGCGCCGACGTAGACCATGTTCTTGAACAGCTGCCGCTGGCGCGGGTCCTTCCACTTGCCGGCGCACATCTGCGCAATCGGCATGCCCAGCACCTTGATATCGTCACGGGGCCAGATGCGAGGCAACGTGCTGTCGTAGACCAGCCAGCCGCCCGGGATGATCTCCTTGAGGTCGTCCTGGTAGGACTGCGGGTTCATCGCGACCATGATGTCGATGCCGTCGCGGCGTGCAAGGTAGCCCGCTTCCGACACCCTCACCTCGTACCACGTGGGCAAGCCCTGGATGTTGGAGGGGAAGATGTTCTTCGCGCTGACGGGGATGCCCATGCGGAAGAGTGTCTTTGCGAAGATGGTGTTCGCGCTTGCAGAACCCGAGCCGTTCACCGTTGCGAACTTCACAACGAAATCGTTGATGCCGCTCATTCCGTTTTCATCCCAGTCGTTTCGTCTCATGCGCCGCGCCGCGGTGGGCGAGGCAGCTGGCAACTCATCTCAGGTAGGCGTTGTGGTGTGAAAGGCAGGTCTTCGATGCCTGGGCTTCCACATACATGAACTTCTGCATGTCCCAGGCGCCCGTCGGGCAGCGCTCAGCACACAGGCCGCAGTGGAGGCACATGTCCTCGTCCTTGGCCATGATGCGTCCGGTCTTCAAGGGCTCCGAGACATAGATGTCTTGCTGCAGATTTCGCGCCGGCACACGCAGGTGCTCGCGCAGAGTGGGCTCGGCCTCGTTCGGGGTGAAGTTGATGCAATCGACGGGGCAAATGTCCATGCAGGCATCGCACTCGATGCACAACGGCGCCGAGAAGACTGTTTGCACATCGCAGTTCAGGCAGCGCTCGGCTTCCTTGGCGGCGAGCTTGTCGTCGAAGCCCAACTCCACCTCCACCTTGAGGTTGCGCAGCGCCTGCGCCTTGTCGGCGTGGGGCACGGCGACCCGTTTCGTGGGGGCGTAGTTGTTCTTATAAGACCACTCGTGGATGCCCATCTTCTGACTGAAGAGGTTGAAGCCCGGAGCGGGGCGCTCGGTAAGCGTCTTGCCGTTGCAGTAGAGATCGATGGACAGTGCAGCCTGATGGCCGTGTGCCACGGCCTTGATGATGTTCTCCGGGCCCCAAGCGGCGTCACCACCGAAGAAGACGCCCGGCAGCGTCGACATCATGGTGGTCTTGTCCACCTTCGGCATGTCCCACTCGCCGAACTCCAGGCCGGCATCGCGCTCGATCCAGGTGAAGGCGTTGTCCTGGCCGATCGCCATCAGCACGTCGTCGCAGGGAATGACGATCTCTTCGCCGGAGGGTTCGAGCTTGGGACGACCGCCCTTGTCGACGCCCACTTCCTTCATCTTCTGGAAGCGAACGCCCGCAAGCTTGCCGTTCTCGATGACGAAGGCCTTCGGCGCGTGGTTGTCGAGGATCGGGATGCCCTCGTGCTCGGCATCCTCGATTTCCCAGGGAGACGCCTTCATGACGCGGCGGGGCGAGCGTACGGTGACCGTGACCGTCTCGCCGCCGAGGCGAAGCGCGGTGCGGCAGCAATCCATCGCGGTGTTGCCGCCGCCGATCACGACCACGCGCTTGCCGATGCTCTTCACGTGTTCGAAGGCCACCGAGGTGAGCCAGTCGATGCCGATGTGAATGTTGGCGGCGCCTTCCTTGCGGCCAGGCACGTCGAGGTCCTTGCCCTTGGGCGCGCCGGTGCCGACGAAGACGGCATCGAATTTCTCGGCGAGCAGCGCCTTCATGCTCTTGATTTCGACGCCGAAGCGGCGCTCGACACCAAAGTTGAGGACGCGGTTGGTCTCCTCGTCGAGCACCGTCTCGGGCAGGCGGAACGATGGGATGTTGGTGCGCATCAAGCCGCCGGGCTTGGGATCCTTCTCGAAAACGGTGATGGAATAACCCAGTGGCAGCAAATCGCGCGCGACCGTGAGCGAAGCGGGGCCCGCACCGATGAGCGCGATGCGCTTGCCGTTCTTCTCGGCGGGCATGTCCGGCATGAAGGCGTCGATCTCGCCCTTGTAGTCGGCGGCAACACGCTTCAAGCGGCAGATGGCGACGGGCTTCTCTTCTACACGTCCGCGGCGGCAGGCCGGTTCGCAAGGGCGGTCGCAGACGCGGCCCAGGATGCCCGGGAAGACATTGCTTTCCCAGTTGAGCATGTAAGCTGCTGCGTAGCGGCCCTGGGCGATCAGCCGGATGTATTCAGGAACGGGTGTGTGAGTTGGGCATGCCCACTGGCAGTCGACGACCTTGTGGAAGTATTTCGGATTGGAGATATCGGTGGGCTGGGTATGGCCCCGGTCCTTCACAGCTTCGTTCACTGCGACGTCGCTTGCGTGCATTACCCTCGTCCTCGGGTTTCCTCGACCGTGGTCAGCATATCCGACCGGGACGCCTTATCCCAAGTTCCGAGCCCAGAATGAAGCTGTTTTTCCGCCACTGGAGCAACGATTGCCGAGCACAGATAGTAGGTGCCGCCACCTGCCATGGCGCCATGGTGCGCCGCGGCATGAGGCTGGAGCTCCGTTTAGCTTGATGATGCCGTAGAGCCGCACGGGGTGGCCGGGCTGCAGCACTTAGTTCTTTTGGAAGGAAACGAGGTTGCGGACATCCTGGTCGAGAAAGTTCTCGTCCTAGAGGCCGATCTGCATTTGGGCGCTGTCCTTGGCGCTTGGGTCCGGCTTGAAGCTGTAGCTGAGGCCGGTGCCGACAAGCGTGTAACCTTTGGTCGAGGTTTCCTTTTCGCCGATTTGGGTGTGGTCGAAGGCGTGCAGGAAAACCTGTCCGCGCGAACCATTGTGCGGCCTTGTAGAAGATGCCGGCGCCAAGGGCGATGTGGCGGTATGCGGGGAACATAGCCTGCCTGAGCGTCGGTGAATTCCGCATGGACGAAGTCGTATTGCCCGCCAAAGCCCCAGGTGCCGCGCCACACGTTGGCAATGTCCCTCTGGGCTTGCGGCTCGACACCAAAGAATTGCGCGTTTCGCTGCCGGAAAAACACCTGTCGACCGCTATGCGGCCGATTGCGTGGAAGTCATTCCCGCCCACGCGACGCTGCGCTAGGGATCGGGTTCCATCGGCGGGGTCTCAACGCAAGCAAGCAGCGCATACCGGACTACATCCCCCGCAACGGCTATGGCGCCGAAATCCGGGGCGCCACCGGTGCGCCGGGGCGAATTTGGTTACACTGCCGGTGGAGATGATCTCCGTTGAAGGCACGACCGTCAGGGCGGCGTAGCCCTCCGTGTCAAAAGCGGGGCTGAGCGGGGAGAGTCTTGGGGGCAAGTGGATGTCGGCCGAGCGCCGACAAATGCTATAATATAGCGTTTCATCTATTGATACCGAGCAAGGCGGATCTTGGCAGCGTGCCCTACCCGTTAGGGCCGGTGTTGCAGGTGGGCATCAGCCTGGCATTTGCTCGTGTGCCGTCTTTCAGATGGCAGTAGCATCTGCCTTTGCTTAGTCTTCTTCCTGTTCTGAAAGGAGGATTCGCACATGCGGTTATCGTCGAGCCCAACGGAACTGCGAGATCGGTACGATGTCGTGGTGGTGGGCTCCGGGTACGGGGGCGGCGTTGCAGCTTCACGTCTGGCGCGGGCGGGAAAGCGCGTCGCGGTGCTGGAGCGGGGTCGCGAATTCCCAACCGGCTCGTTTCCAGGGCGGTTCCCGGATTTGCGCGCCGACATGCAGGTGCGTGGCTCGCGGGTGAAGATCGGGCCGTCGACGGGGCTTTATGACGTCCGCTTCGGCGAGGACATGCATGTTCTCGTAGGCTGTGGCGTCGGTGGCGGATCGCTGGTGAACGCCGGCGTGGCGCTGGTACCCGATCAGCGGGTTTTCGAGGATGCGGTGTGGCCTGCAGCTTTGCGCAAGGATGCCCTGGTGCAGGAGGGCTATGCCCGGGCACGCCAGTGGCTGCGCCCGGCCACCGACCCGCGCGCGCTCGAACATACGAAGCTGCAGGTGCTGAATAAAGCCTCGGCGGCGCTCGGAACGGCACCGAAGCCTGCCGAAATTGTCGTGAGCTTCCAGGATACCGTCAGCGCCGGTGGCATCGCGCAGAAGGCCTGCACGCGCTGCGGCGACTGCTGCGGGGGCTGTAATGTGGGCGCCAAGAACACGGTGGCGCTTACCTACCTGCCCGATGCCGTGCGCCATGGTGCCGAGATCTTCAGCCATGTGCGGGTGCTTGCCGTCAGCAAGGCGGCCGACGGGTGGACCGTGGACATCGACCCCGATCACGCGCCGGGCATGGGTGCGCCGAGGCAAATCAAGGCCGGCATGGTCGTGCTGGCGGCTGGCACGCTCGGCTCCACAGAGATCCTGCTGCGCTCGCGGCAAAAGGGGCTGGCACTCTCGGATCGCCTGGGTCATGGCTTCTCGGCGAACGGCGACATCATCGCCTTCGGTTACGGGGCGAAAACGCCCGTGAACGCCATCGGCGTGGGACATCCGGCAAAGACGGATCTGACGGTTGGAGCGGCGGTGTCGGGACAGATCGAAATTCGCGATCCCCACGACCTGAGCCGGAGCATGACCATCCAGGAAGGCGCAATGCCATCGGCGCTGGCGCCTATCCTGCCTGTGCTTTTCATTCCGAACGGACGCTTGCTCGGCGCCGTGCAAAGCCTGATCAACGGCGTCTACCGTGGGCCTTTCGCAGGACTGCAAACGTTCTTCGCCGTGTCGCATGACAGCGCGTCGGGCCGCCTCGTGCTGCAGGACGACAAGGTCGAGATCAAGTGGCCGGGGGCAAAGGACGAGCCGGTCTACCAGCGGGTGGACGCCGCGCTCGCGTCACTGGTGAAGGAGGTTGGCGGCAGCTACGTGAAGAACCCGCTGGCGGGGACCATGATGGGCAACCAGCCCGCTACGGCGCATCCCCTCGGCGGCTGCGGCGTTGGCGAGGATCGCAGCGCAGGCGTGGTGGACCACAAGTGTCGGGTTTTCGATGCATCGGCGGCCGGCGCCGACGCGGTGCACGCAGGGCTGTACGTCATCGACGGGTCGATCATGCCGCGGTCTCTCGGCGTGAACCCGCTCTTCACGATCACGGCGCTGGCCGAGCGTGCGCTGATCTATCTGTGTGCCGATCTGGGGCTCAAATCGTCATGCGAGCCCATAGCCGGCGCCGCCTGACGATTAAGGCATCCATTATTTCTGTTTGCCCTTCTGGGATTGGGTTGCGGGCGGACGGTTATTGATCGAGGCGCCCTCGCCTTCGGGCTCGCCTTTGCAGGTCTCGGCCTCTTTGCCCGCCATGTTGCCGGGATTGTAGTGGAATTTTCCCGCTGGCTTCTCGCCGGGCTGCTTTTCCCTGGGGTTCTTGTCGTTGTCGGCCATCTGCCTCTCCCT
>JBDHTJ010000211.1:0-7606 GCA_039808585.1 Hyphomicrobiaceae bacterium
TCCATGTCCGTGCGTTCGCGTTCCGCGTCGTCCATTCCGGCCAACCGCATCCTCCTCGGCGATTGCCTCGAGGAACTGGCGAGGCTTCCGTCCGCAAGCGTAGACCTCGTCTTCGCCGACCCGCCCTATAACCTGCAGCTTGCCGGCGATCTCCTGCGCCCCAACAACACCAAGGTCGATGGCGTAGACCACGACTGGGACAAGTTCGCCTCCTTCGAAACCTACGATCGCTTCACCCGCGCCTGGCTCGCCGAATGCAAGCGCGTGCTGAAGCCCAACGGCACCATCTGGGTGATCGGCTCCTACCACAACATCTTCCGCCTCGGCGCCGCCCTGCAGGATCTCGGCTTCTGGCTGCAGAACGACGTCATCTGGCGCAAGGTCAACCCCATGCCGAACTTCCGCGGCAAGCGCTTCACCAACGCGCACGAGACGCTGATCTGGGCGGGGTGCGATCCCGAAGCCCGCGTCACCTTCAACTACGAGGCGATCAAGGCCGGCAACGAGGACGTGCAGATGCGTTCCGACTGGCTGTTCCCCATTTGCGCGGGGCCGGAGCGTCTGAAGGACGGCAAGGGCAAGAAGGCACATCCCACGCAGAAGCCCGAGGCTCTGCTTCACCGCATCCTGGTCGCCACCACCAACCCGGGCGACGTCGTGCTCGACCCCTTCTTCGGCACCGGCACCACGGGCGCTGTCGCCAAGCGCCTCGGCCGCCGCTGGCTCGGCATCGAGCGCGAGAAGGCCTATGCGGCCGCCGCGCAGGAGCGCATCGATGCGGTCGAGCCGCTCAAACCCTCGGCGCTGGAGACAGTCAAATCCAAGCGGCTCGAGCCGCGCGTGCCCTTCGGAACCATCGTGGAACTGGGCATGCTAGGCCCGGGCGCCACCCTGACGGACGAGAAAGGGAAGTTCCGCGCCGAGGTGAGGGCGGATGGAACCCTTGCGATTGCCGATAGGCAGGGTTCGATCCATCGCCTCGGCGCGGAAATTCAAGGGAAGGCTGCCTGCAACGGCTGGACCTTCTGGCATTTCGAGGCCGAAGGGCGACGCAAGCCCATCGACATATTGCGGGAGAAGGCGCGCAAGCAGCTCGGCCTCTCAACCACTCAGACCACCATGCTGGCTGCGGAGTAGGTCGTTCAGAACCGGCCTGTTGAAGGAGATCACGTCCTCCACGATCTCCTTCCTGATCGCCTCATTGTCGACGCGCACCAGCAGCACAACGTCGAAGTCGAAGCCCGCGAAGTCGCGGCGGCTTTCGTGCCGGGCCGCTGCCGCCGCCATGTCGGAAGCTTCACCGGCAAAGCCCAGGTGATAGTTCTCGGCTGTCGCGTCGAGCCCACGCCCATGCGGTTCGCCGGCCGATACGTCGCGCGCATAGATATAAACGGCGGCCACGTCGTCGAGGTCGGTGAGGGACGCAATGGGATGCGCCTCGAAGTCATAGGCGCGGCCCGAGGTGCCGCGGATGATGTTGCGACCGGGCCTGAGCTTGAGGTCGTCGTCGCGCACGCGGCGCCCGACCTTCAGGACGGAAAGCACGGAATTCAAGGACGACAATCCGAATCTCCTCGCCAGTCGCACGTAGAACTCCAGACGCAGTTAGGACGATTCGCTTGCAGTTGCAGTGGTAACGAGGCAACGACTGCAGCGATAATTAACGTTTGAAGGACCAGCGGCAGCTCATGGCCGATCAGCTTCAACAGGACCCGCGGCGCAGCTTGCGCTCCACGTGGCAGGCGTTCGCGGTCTACTTCAGCCCGCGCGTGCTCGTGGTGCTCGTCCTGGGTTTTGCTTCCGGTCTGCCACTCGCCTTGTCGGGTGAAACCTTGCGCGTCTGGATGGCCGATCGCGGTGTCGACCTGTCGACCATCGGCCTCCTTTCCTTGGCGGGCGTCCCCTACACCTTCAAGTTCATCTGGGCTCCCCTCGTTGATGGTCTCGACGTTCCGGTGCTGACCCGGCTTCTTGGCCGTCGCAAAGCCTGGCTCATCGCGTCACAGGTGGCTTTGCTCGGGGCGATCGTCGTGCTGGCGCTGCAAGATCCTGCACGCGCGCCATGGATGGTGGGTTTCAGTGCGCTGCTGGTGGCTTCCGCGTCTGCCACGCAGGACATTGTCATCGATGCCTTTCGCGTCGAAAGCCTCAAGGTGGAGGAGCAGGCGGCAGGCATGGCGTCCTACGTCGCCGCCTACCGCATCGGCATGCTCGTTTCCGGCGCTGGCATCATCGCCTTCACGGCGCTGCTGGAGGCAAAGGGCTTCTCCAAGGCCGCCGTTTGGCCCATCGCCTATTTGACCGCTGCCATTCTCGTCTTCGTCGGCACCCTTGCAGTGCTTCTCTCGCCCGCGCCCGATGTCGCAGTGCCTCCGCCCACGCCTGGGGAAGAAGGCCCCTTGCAGCGCGTCGCAGCCGCAGCCCGCGGCGCCTTCGGCGACTTCCTGGCCCAGGACGCTGCCCTCGCGGTGCTCCTGTTCGTCGTGCTCTATAAGCTTTGCGACGCGCTGGCAGGCGCCATGACCGCGCCGTTCGTCATTGCGGGCCTTGGCTACGAAAAGGCCACCTACGCTGCCATCGTCAAAGGTGTGGGCCTCGCCGCCACCCTGGCCGGTGGCTTTGCCGGTGGCGCTGTGGCCCGGACCCTGCCGCTCGCCAGCGCCCTATGGCTGGGCGCGGCCCTGCAGATGATCTCGAACCTCGTTTTCGTCTGGCTCTACTACCAGCCCGTGGGCATCACCCCCCTCACGGTGGCCATCGTGTTCGAGAATTTCACGGGCGCGATCGGCACCGTCATTTTCGTCGCCTATCTCTCCGCCCTCTGCCACAACCCCCTGCATACCGCCACGCAGTACGCGCTGCTCACGGCGCTGGCCTCCACCGGCCGCAACATCTTCGCCTCGGGCACCGGCTATCTGGCGCAAGCCATTGGTTGGCCTATGTTCTTTGCGTCCACCGCGCTTGCCGCCATCCCCGCGCTCATACTCATGGCGGCCCTGCAGAGGCGCAGCCATTTCCGCACCCTCGATGCGCGCGCAGCCGCCGCCGAGGAGTAAATGAAAAGTTAATCCTAACTGATCGCAGGGCCCCTATTTTTTCGCGTCCAGGGGCGTCCTGAGCTTGACTTCCCCCCGCCCTTTCACTATCTCCTGCGCGGGTCCTGGCACTCTTTACCCCACAGTGCTAACAGACGCCCACCCCAGCTCATCCAATCCGGGGCGCTCCATCCAAGCCCCTGACTTTCCAAGGGAGTTTTCTACATGAAATTCCGTCCTCTGCACGATCGCGTCGTGGTACGCCGGGTCGAAAGCGAGACGAAGACGGCCGGCGGCATCATCATCCCCGACACCGCAGCCGAGAAGCCCCAGCAGGGCGAGATCATCGCCGTTGGCCCCGGCGCCCGCGACGAAACCGGCAAGATCGTCGCTCTCGATGTCAAGAAGGGCGACAAGGTGCTGTTCGGCAAGTGGTCCGGCACCGAGGTCAAGATCGACGGCCAGGAGCTGTTGATCATGAAGGAGAGCGACATCATGGGCGTGCTCGACAAGTAAGCCACGCAAGGCAGTAGGCAATGATCTGCATTGCCCAACTGCCTATTCCCTATTGCCCATTGCCTTTTCCCCAACATCGACCCCAATCCAGGAACTCAACCAATGGCCGCAAAAGACGTAAAGTTTGCCGGCGATGCCCGCGAGCGTATGCTCCGCGGCGTCGACATCCTCGCCAATGCCGTGAAAGTCACGCTTGGCCCCAAGGGCCGCAACGTCGTCATCGAGAAGAGCTTCGGTGCACCCCGCACCACCAAGGACGGCGTCACCGTTGCCAAGGAGATCGAGCTCGAGGACAAGTTCGAGAACATGGGCGCGCTGATGGTGCGCGAAGCCGCCCAGAAGACCAACGACATCGCCGGTGACGGCACCACCACCGCGTGCGTGCTCACCCAGGCTATCGTCCGCGAGGGCCTCAAGGCGGTTGCCGCCGGCATGAACCCGATGGACCTCAAGCGCGGCATCGACAAGGCCGTGGCCCAGGTCATCGAGGACATCCAGAAGAAGGCCAAGAAGGTCAAGAACAGCCAGGAAGTGGCGCAGGTCGGCACCATCTCCGCCAACGGCGAGAAGGCCATCGGCGACATGATCGCCGAGGCGATGCAGAAGGTCGGCAACGAGGGCGTGATCACGGTCGAAGAGGCCAAGAGCCTCGAGAGCGAGCTCGACGTCGTCGAAGGCATGCAGTTCGACCGCGGCTATCTCTCCCCCTACTTCATCACCAACCCCGACAAGATGATCGCCGAGCTCGACGATCCCTATCTCCTCATCCACGAGAAGAAGCTTGGCTCCCTGCAGCCGCTGCTCCCCGTGCTCGAGGCCGTGGTGCAGACCGGCAAGCCGCTCCTCATCATCGCCGAAGAGGTCGAGGGTGAGGCGCTGGCCACGCTCGTCGTCAACAAGCTGCGCGGCGGCCTGAAGGTTGCGGCCGTTAAGGCTCCGGGCTTCGGTGATCGCCGCAAGGCCATGCTCGAGGACATCGCCGTCCTCACCGGCGGCCAGGTGATCAGCGAGGATCTCGGCATCAAGCTCGAGAACGTCTCTCTCGACATGCTGGGCCGCGCCAAGCGCGTCCGAATCGAGAAGGAGAACACCACCGTCATCGACGGCGCCGGCAAGAAGAAGGACATCGAGGCGCGCATCGGCCAGATCAAGGCGCAGATCGAGGAGACCACCTCGGACTACGACCGTGAGAAGCTGCAGGAGCGTCTGGCGAAGCTGGCTGGCGGCGTGGCCGTGATCAAGGTCGGCGGTGCCACCGAGGTCGAGGTGAAGGAGCGCAAGGATCGCGTCGATGACGCGCTCAACGCCACCCGCGCCGCGGTCGAGGAAGGCATCGTGGTGGGCGGCGGCGTCGCTCTCCTCAAGGCCGCTCAGGCGATCAGCGTGAAGGGCGAGAACGAGGACCAGGAAGCCGGCATCAACATCGTCCGCCGCGCGCTCCAGGCTCCGATCCGCCAGATCGCCGAGAACGCTGGCGTCGAAGGCTCCATCGTCGTCGGCAAGGTGATAGATGGCCGCGGCGCAGCTTTCGGCTACGACGCCCAGAACGACGAATACGGTGACATGTTCGAGAAGGGCATCATCGACCCCGCTAAGGTCGTGCGCACCGCCCTTCAGGACGCTGCCTCCATTGCCAGCCTTCTGATCACCACGGAGGCCGGTGTCGCCGAGGCTCCGAAGAAGAAGGAAGCCCACAGCCACAGCCATGGTGGCATGGGCGGCATGGGTGGCATGGACATGTAAGTCCAAGCCCCCCAAGGCTGAAACGAATAGCCGCTCGCGGGCCTCCCGCGGGCGGCTTTGTTTTGCGGCGCGGGATATCTATATGGGGGCAGGATCAACTGATTTGGGACCCATGCGCATGACGCGCCGAAGGCTGCTCAAGCTGCTCGGGGCCGCTGGCCTTCTTGGAGGCCTCGGGTCCCTCATGACGACACGGGCCAATGCCTACTACTCCGGGCCCGTGACCGATCATTTCGACGGCATCCGTTTCTTCAACCCTGACGGAACCGGGCCCAGGGGCGCCTGGGAACTTCTCAAATGGCAATTCTGGGAAGAGCGCGCCCGCTGGCCTGAAACCTTCCCCAGCCCCTACGCCTTCGACAGGCCTCCCGAACGTGTGGGACGCGACGAGGTGCGCATCACCTATGTCGGCCATGCCTCGTTCCTGGTTCAGGCGGCCGGCCGCAACATCCTCATCGATCCGGTCTGGTCGAAGCGGGCGAGCCCGATCAAGGCCCTGGGCCCCAAACGTGTGAACCCTCCGGGCATATTGTTCGAGAACCTGCCGCCCATAGATTTCATCCTCGTCACCCACAATCACTACGATCACATGGACACCGGCCTCATCGGCCGCGTCTGGCAACGCAATCGCGCCCCCGTCGTAACGCCGCTCGGCAACGACACCATCATTCGCGGCGACGTGCCCGAGATCGATGCTCGCGCCTTCGATTGGCATGCAGTGGTCGACCTGGGCCAAGGCATCCGTGTGCATTTCGAGCCGACCGTGCATTGGTCCGCGCGCGGTCTCGGCGATCGTCGCCATGCCCTCTGGGCGAGCTTCGTGCTGGAGACGCCGCGGCACAAGATCTACTGCGTTGGCGATAGTGCCTTCGGCGATGGCCGCTCCTTCAGTCACGTGGCCCGCCGCCACCCGCAGCTCGATCTCGCCCTCCTGCCTATTGGCGCCTACGAGCCGCGCTGGTTCATGCAGTCGAGCCACATGAACCCGGAGGATGCCGTCATGGCCCTGGAGCTATGTGGCGCCAAGGCCGCCCTCGGCCATCACTGGGGCACGTTCCAGCTGACGAACGAGGCGATCGAGATGCCGCGCGAGGCACTTGCCGCCGCCCGCACCGCGAAGGGCCTTCCCGACACCACCTTCCAGGCCCTCCGCCCCGGCCAGGTGCACATCCTCAGGTGAGCGGAGCCCCACGCGCATTTCAGTGCTGCCGTGATCGCTACCGGGAACGAGAGATCGTTACAAAACGACCGCCAGGAAGTCTGAAGTGTCTGTCGCTCTTGGACCACGGACCTTCCGCCTGCCAACGCTTGGCCAGCGCATCGAATTCTGCATAGGCATTGGCTGCGGCGCTGACTTGGGCATCGCTGCGTATTCTTGCAACGATCGCACTGCTTTCGCGCCATTCTTGTATGTATGTCGTGTACCACCATCGGCGGAAAATTGGTTCGTCATACGTACCTTCCCTTATCCCGATTGCCACGAGCTCCCTGTCGTTCAGAATGAAGCGAACATGTGAGATCGTTTCATAAGCGTCGTCATAGGCCTTCTTGTCGTCCTCCCGCAGCTTTGACCATTCGCCGGTGTGCTTCTTGTTTCGCCCGTCCACAAATAGATCGTACTGCTGCATCAAGGTCTTCTGATCCTTGAGCATCTGGTAGAAGATGCGCGATGACTTTATGTAATCTTGATCCCACATCTTGGAAGTCAGCATGTCTACGGTTGCGCGCCGGCGATTGATGGCCCTTTGCGTGCTGATCGCGTAGAGGGCGCCGACGAAACCGATCATGGAGCTGGCAAAAACAGCGAGCGACGGATGATCTTTTAGAAAATCAAGAAACCCAAGCATTGAGTTGCCCGTAACACATCAACAAACGAAAAGGCGGCCCGCTAAAGCCGCCTTTTATATACGCCTCTGTGTCTGACTGTGGCAATCAAAAGCCACCAGTTCCTTCGCGACGCATAGTCTCCTCCGCAGGGGCAATGCTGCGACAGTCGCAGCGCTTTGCAGCAGTATGTGGAACCGGAATCGGGCGAACCTGAGGCCTGCTCGACACCTACAATCAACCGAGTTCGAGTGAATCCCACCCGTAAGGTGCCGTCAAGGCGTTAACGAAGGGTTAGCCATTCTGGACAGTGAGTTGTAACGGAAGTGCCATTTTTGCACTGAGCTGGCACTGACCTGCGGATCCGCCAACCTTTACCTTCGCGCTCCGAAGGTGGAAACTGCCATTGCATCGTGCACGGCAGAGGCGCGGGCGGATTGGGAGGCGGGCATGGAATTCGATTTCGTCATCGTCGGCGGCGGCTCCGG
>JBDHTJ010000212.1:0-7347 GCA_039808585.1 Hyphomicrobiaceae bacterium
GGTAATGACACAATCGAAGGCGCAGCCGGCTCGGACACGATCGATGGTGGCGATGGCACGGACACCTTCCAGATAGGGTACAAAAACACTACCGCTGCACTCTCGGCACTGATCACAACGTCATCGACCGGAAACGGAACGATCGCTATCACAACGGCCACCGGCACGACCACGACAACCTATACCAGCATCGAGAAGATCGAGGCCTGGAACAACCTGGATCTATATCTGCGGGGCGGGGTGGGCGATGATATCATCTCACTAGGCTCCCACTCTTCCGGCATCGTCTCGCTCGATGGCGGTGTGGGCAACGACAACCTATCCGCCAACACCGCCACACTGACAGGCATTGGTTGGTTCAATGGCGGCTCTGGTAACGACACCATCTATGGCAGCGCGGGTGACGACGTTATCTTCGGTGGAGATGGCGTGGACTCGATCAACGGCGGCAATGGCAACAACACCATCGATGGCGGTCTCAATACGTCTGGCGGAGATATCTTGCGCGGCGGCACTGGAAACGACGTGTATGTCGTGTGGAATTCGGCCGACAACATTGCGTCAGATGGGGGCGGCACCGACCTTGTCCGCACCGTGCTCTCGGCCTACACGCTCGGCAGCGGGCTCGAGAACCTCACCTACGTCAGCACCGCAGACGGCATCTCGGCCGGAACGGGACACTTCAAGGGCGTCGGCAATACGAGTGACAACATCATCACCGGCGGCACCGGGAACGACACCCTCGATGGCGGCAGCGGCAACGACACGCTCATCGGTGGTGCGGGCGCCGACAGCCTCAACGGCGGCACCGGCAACAACACCGTGTCCTACAGCAGCTCAACGCAGGGCGTTACCATCACGCTCTCCAGTGGCAGCGCCACGGGCTCCGGTGGCGACGCGCAGGGCGACACGCTCGTCAATGTGCAGAACATCATCGGCTCCTCCAGCAGCGCCAACACGCTTACCGGCGACACGAACGCCAACGTCCTCACAGGCGGCTCGGCGGCCGACACGCTCACGGGCGGCGGCGGCGCCGATACCATCAATGCCGGCCTCGGCAACGACGTCATCATCATCAACACCGCAGACATCGCAGCAGCGACGGCGCGCATCGACGGTGGCGGCGGCACCGACAAGGTTTCCGTCTCAGGCGCAGGCTCGGTAACCGTCGCCAACCTGGTGGCCGCGCTCACGAACGTGGAACAACTCGACTTCACGCTGCCGAGCGCCGTCGCGAACCTGTCGTTCACGGGCGCGAGCCAACTCCAGTCGATCACCGGCGTCTCGTCGGGCAGCGCCGTGCTCAACGTCACCACCAACAGCGGCGATACCCTCACGGCGTTGAATTACGCCTATACCTACAGCAACGGCACGTCGCTGAGTTACATCTGGGAGGATGCCCAGCACAACGAGATCGCCCGCCTGGTCCACACCGCGGCATAGCCGAAGCATTATCCCGTGCCGGCTCCACATTTTGCGACACATTCACACAACTGTCACATAAGGTGTCTAGGTGAAATTGGCGGAGCAATGGCCGAGGCGGAAAATGCAATTGACGATCGAAGAACTTCCGGGCGGAATCAGCAAGGCGATCCTGGCGGGCCGCATGGATATCGAAGGTGCCGCCGCTGTGGACATGAAACTCAATGTCCTCGCCGGAGCCGCGAACAAGCTGGTGCTTGATCTTTCGGGCGTATCGTTCCTGGCCTCGATGGGATTGCGAACCATCATGGTATGCGCACGCGCGCAAGCCTCTAAGGGACGCAAGATGGCCATCGGCGGCGCACAGCCCAACGTCGAAAAGGTGCTGCGGTCGAGCGGCGTAGATGAAATCGTTCCGCTCTATCCGACGGCAGCCGAAGCAGTCGCAGCCCTAGCAGCCTGATGGATGCAACCCTGCGTTCCGCGCCAATAATCGAGTATACGGTGGGCGAGACGCTCGCCGACATCGACCCGCTGATTGCAAAGGTCAACGCGGACGCGGCTGCAGCAGGCGTTAACGACGACGATCGCTACGCTGTTCAGGTATGCCTTGAGGAGGTCATCGCAAACCTCGTGCTGCACGGCGTGCCGCGCGCCGCTGGCAAAGCCATCAACGTCGTGTTTTCTGTCCGCGACGGCAGACCAGCACTCCTGATATCGGATGGCTGCCAGCCATACGACTCCACCCCGCCTCCCGAGCAACCGAATCCCGATCCGGCCCGTATCGGCGGCAAGGGCATTCGCCTGCTGCATGCCTTCACGCGAGACATGCGCTATTGGAGCGAAGGGCCGCGCAACTTCCTGGAACTCCACTTTTGAAACGCATTCTCGAAAGATTACTGTCGGGGGCAGGTGCGCCCGACCACGCACCTCTTGGCAATGCCGCGTTGCTGATCAAAAGCATTCCGGCATTCGCGACACTCCAAGACGCCGTCGTAGCCCAGATCCTTGAAGCCAGCCAATCCGCGGCTTATGCCCCCGGCGCACGCATCGTGCAGCAAGGCGACCCCAGCTTCGATGCCTTGGTGCTCCTGTCGGGACAGGTTCGCATCCTGAACGAGAATACTCACGGCCAGACCTTGCTGGCGACGACGCAGGGGCCGGCACTGCTGGGAGAGATCGGCGCGCTGGCCCATTTGCCGCGCACCGCGACCATCGTCGCAGACAGTGATGCGCAGGTTCTCAGGCTGCCGCGTGAGGCACTGCTCGCCATCTGCCGGCAAGTGCCGGAGATATTCATCTCTGTCGTCGCCAGGCTCGGGCAGCACATCCAGGGCGTGAATAGCGCACTTGGACTTTATGCCGGCAGCCTCGCAGCGCTGGAGCGGGAAGACGTCGACCCCGAAAGCCTTCTGCACGAGTTGCAGAACCCGAACGAGGCCATGCGCGACTTCGCGGCAGCCTTCCAGCACCTCGCACGCCATGTCGCGTCCGAGCGCCGCAAGCGCAAAGAGATGGCGAGCGCTGCGCTGATCCAGCAGGCGATGTTGCCGCAGACGCTGGAAAACCTCGACCCGCTGCGGCGCTGCATCGTTCAAGGCGAGATGAGGCCTGCACGCGACGTGGGTGGCGACTTCTACGACGCGTTCATGCTGGACGAGAACCGCCTCGCGCTTCTCATCGGTGATGTCTGCGGCAAGGGCGTCCCGGCGAGCCTTTTTATGTCCTTCTCAGTGACGGCGCTGCGGCTCGTCGCGCGGCAAGAACCCGATATCGCCGCAGTGCTTCGGCGGGCGAACGCCTTGCTCTACGAACAGAACGCAATGTCCATGTTCGCCACGGTGTTCTACGCCGTTCTCGACCTGTCGACGAACAAGCTGGACTACGGCACCTGCGGACACAACCCACCCCTTTTGGTGCACCGCAATGGCGAGACGCAGTTCCTCGAGGGCGGCGGCACGCCGCTCGGCATTCTGCCAGAGCGAAAGGCGGTCGCGCACAGCGTGCAACTCCACGCGGGAGATTGCCTGTTGCTCTACACGGACGGCATCCCGGAAAGCAGCGATCGTGCCGGAGTGGAATACGGAGAGCCGCGCCTAGAAGCGGCGCTGAGGCGGGCGATAGCCCTGGCCGATGCGCACATTCCCAAATTCGTAGCCGACGACGTGGCTGCCTTCGCGCAGGGACAAGAGCCGTTCGACGACATCACTGCGGTTGCCGTGCGGCTGCACTGAGTTCTATTCCTCACGCAGAGGATGAAACCGGTTCGTCGCTCTCCGGTGAGATCTCGTTACCGCGCCATATGAAGCTGTTGATGAACCAGGCCTGCAGCCAAAGCGCGGGCAACATAATGTCCCGCAGCAAACCCGCGAAAGGGGAGCGCCAGGAATGGTGCCAACCGCAGGCACGCGCCAATGCCCATTCGGCGCCATACCAAAGCACCGCGACTGATGCCGCCGCAGATAGGGGTGAAACATCGACAGCCGCAGCAAGCACCGCCGCGCACACCATGGGCATGAGGCCGCTGGTCAAAACCTCCGGCAGAAACACGGCCGGAAAGGTCATGCGGCGCAGCCGCGCCCAGCGCGCCTGCCGATCCCAGACCTGCTGCAGGCGCCTGCGGCCTAGCGGCTGCATGAACGGGCCGTCTACCAGGCGCGCCTTGAGCCCCATGCCTCGAACAAGCTTGGTTGCGGCAGCGTCCTCGGCCACCTCCGCGCCCAAGGCTGCGAGGCCGCCCGCCGCTTCCAGGTCAGCACGACGAAACAGCATGGTCTTGCCTTGCGCAAAGCCGAGGCCGATCGTGTCCGAAGCGTATTGCCAACGCGCCTGATAGGTATTCAGAAAAGCGCACTCGACCTCGCCCCAGAAGCCATGCGGCCTGTCTCCGATCGGCGGGGCGCAGATGACGCCGGTTCCAGGTTTCCATGCTGCGAGCAACCGCTGAACATAGTCGGGCGGCATGTCGACATTGCTGTCGGCCATCACAACCCAATCTGTCTCGACGTGCGGCCAGCCCTTCAGGAGATTGTTGAGTTTCGGGTTTGCACTCTGCGGCGTCCGGCCGATTAGAAGACGCGCGTCGCTGCCTGGATGTTTCTCGATCAGCCGGCGAACGAGCGCTGCAGCAGGATCGTCCCCGCGGTCACAGCAGAAGACAAGCCTGAGGTTGGGGTAATCCAACCGGAATGTCGAGGCGAGCGTGCGTTCGTCGTAGGGCTCCACGCCGCAAACGGGTCGCAGGATCGTTACGTGCGGCGCTGCTGCTGGCGGCTGCAACTGGCCTCTTCTGGGCCAGCACCTCTTCATCGCAATCAGCGTGCTGCCGAGGTGCGCACCGAGCGTCGTAACGAGTAGCGAGGCTGCCGCGGCTTCGAGCATGGTCGATCCTCCCGTATCCGGGAAACCGAACGGCAATTCGGTTACGGGCTGATGACAGTTGAATGCGCGGATGCATGGGGAGCGGTGCTTTTTTTCGTTTGTCATAAGAGCTTTGCAGAGATGCGGTCTGATCGCCTTAATCGCGAGTCCGATTTGTGCCGGGCGTGAAGACGCATCGCCGGGGACCGCGGCAAAAAGCTGAAATCGAGAGCTCGTCTCAAAATGCGAGCGGCGCGAGAGGTTCCCGCATGCCCATTCAAGTGATGATCGTGGAGGACGAGCAGGCACTTCTCGAGCTGTTGCGCTATAATTTCGAGAAGAGCGGCTACCGGGTCGAAACGGTAACGCAAGGCGACACCGCCGAGGAACGCCTTAAGGAGACCTTGCCCGATCTGCTCATTCTGGACTGGATGCTGCCCGGCCTTTCCGGCATCGAGTTGTGCCGTCGGCTGCGCCAGAAGCCGCGCACGCAGAGCCTGCCGCTCATCATGCTCACGGCCCGTCGTGATGAGGCGGATCGCCTGCGCGGCTTCGAGAACGGTGCCGACGACTACGTCGTGAAGCCTTTCTCGCTGTCGGAACTCATGGCGAGGGCGAACGCGCTGCTGAACCGCGTCAGCCCGACACTCGTCAGCGACGTGGTTCGCGTGGGCGACATCGAACTCAACCGGCGCGCCATGTCGGTTACCCGCCAGGGCAAGGCGGTGCATCTTGGCGCCACGGACTATCGCCTCCTCGAGTTCCTGATGCGCGCGCCGGGCCGCGTCTTCACACGCGAGCAGCTCCTCGATGGCGTCTGGGGTGGCGAAGCCGAGATCGACGATCGTACCGTCGATGTCCACATCGGGCGCTTGCGCAAGGCACTGCTGAAGGACTGCGACGCCGATCCCATTCGCACGGTCCGCAGCAGCGGTTACAGCCTCAACACCTAAAAGGGGGGCCACCCTTTAGGCGCCTTCCCGCAGCAACGGCTGCCCCATCTGCACCAGCTTTCCCTCGGCAATCCCGTTTGCCAGAACCCAGCCGGGCTGCGCCAGGACGACAATGGTCGAGCCGTGCTCGAACCAGCCCATTTCCTGGCCCTTCTGCAGTCGCGCCTCAGTCTTGTAGGTGACGGGGTCGGCGGTCCGCGGCAGTTCCTGGAACGACAGCTTGAGGCCAGCCACGAGGATCGCGGCCACCGGCACCAGCGCCACCCTCGCGCCGTTCGCAAGTTCCAGATCGAGAACAGCCCGCTCGTTGCGGCAGTAGAGCCGCTCGACGCGCTTCAAGGCGGCCGGATTGACGTTCCAGACATCGCCTGGAATGTAGTGAACGCTGCGCACCTTGCAATCGAATGGCGCGTGGAAGCGGTGATACATCGCGCTGGTCAGGCGCAAGGTGACATAGGTGCCATCGCGGAAGTCCTTGGGCAGGTCCTGCGAGGCCGTCAGTTCTTCCAGGCTATAGGCCGAGCCCTTGACCTGAAGCAGCTTGTCCCCCTCGATCCGCCCGGCGCTGACGACGATGCCGTCGCAGGGGCTGGTAAGCGTCTGACTGTCACGATCGATCACGCGCGCGCCCTCGCGCAATTCCCGCGTGAAACATGCGTGCAGGCTCTTGAAATCGGTGGTCTTCGCGTCGCTCAGGTCGAGATCGGTGAAAAGTTTCCACAGCCCAACGGAGAGCGAACGCACTACCGGATTCTCCGACTTGCTGACCGAGCCCACGATGCGGGTCGCCAGCCTGCGCGGAATGCGGTTCGTGAGAAAGAAGTTGAGGCCTTCGTGCTCGGCAGCCCGTCCGAGAAGCGTTCTGATTGTCATGAGAAGTTTTTATTCGCCGCGTAAATGTGACTGTATGGATTCGCCCTATCTGACACTGGCGCTCACCGCGATGGGCCTCACCGCCACCGCGACTGGGCTCGCAAAGCTGAGAAGTCGCCTGGCGCTTTCGCGGGCGAAGCATCGCTCCCTCACCGGGCACGCACGCATGTCCAGGCGTGTGGCCCGCCTCGTCCCCTTCTATGAGTATGGTGAGGCCCGATTCTATCAGGTTGATGACGCCCCGGCGGACGTAACCGCGAAACGCCGGGAAGGCTTCGCGCGTCTCGCCGCAGTCTACGCGGCCCGATATCCGAAGACGCGGGCGCTGACGGCGCAAGTGCGCGACGGCATATCCGACCTGCAGTTCACCGACACCTATAGGGTCCCCTTCCAATTCAGCCGTGTCGTGCGCAGTCAATTGGGCACCGGCTCGTTCGTGGCCAGCACGCGTGGCGTCAAGGTCACGGACCTCGACGGCAACGAGGCCTACGATCTCACGGGCTCTTACGGCGTCAACGTTTTCGGCAACGACTTCTACAAGGATTGCATGGAGGAGGGCTGTCGCAAGGCACGGGACCTCGGCCCTGTGCTCGGCGCCTACCATCCATCCGTTGCCTACAATGTGCAGCGCCTGCGCGAGATTTCCGGGCTCGACGAGGTCTCGTTCCACATGTCGGGAACCGAGGCCGTGATGCAGGCCGTCCGCCTCGCCCGCTACCACACCCGCCGCAGATACCTC
>JBDHTJ010000213.1:0-7343 GCA_039808585.1 Hyphomicrobiaceae bacterium
ATCGCGGTGCCGTGACGGGCGGCCGGGCGGGGCGCAAGAGGGAACAACGACAATGATTGAACAACCGCGCATGGCAGCCGTTGCAGGACTGATCCTGGCAACCGGCGTGCTCGTTCTCTGGGTTCTGGCCGCAGGCCTCGACGGCTACGCCTTCTTCTCGTTCCTTTTCCGTCTGGCGCACATTCTCAGCGCCATGGTGTGGGTGGGCCTGATCGTGTTCATCAACTTCATCCAGCTCGAGGCGACCCGTAGCGGCGACGACAACACCCGCGCCGTCCTGCATACGGCCATCGCGCCCAACGTCGCCTGGTGGGTGCGACACGGCTCGACGCTGACGATTGCGTCTGGTGCCGTGCTACTGGTGGCCGGTGGCTACCTGTTGCCAAGCCTCGTCTATGGCACCGCCGTCTACGTGCCGCCCGCCCGCGCCCTGATGCTCTGGCTCGGCGTACTTGCCGCGCTCGCGATGTGGATGTTCGTGCACATGTACATCTGGCCCAATATGCAGGTGGTGATCGGCCTGCGGCCCGGTGATGCCGCCGCCAAGCAGGCCGCACGCCTGCGCGTGGTGCGCTATGCCCGCCTAAACCTGATCCTGGCGCTGCCCGTTACCCTGGTGATGGTGGCCGCGGCACACCTTTACTAGCGTGGCCAGCGCGGGCGAAAGCGACGCCACGGCCGCAGCCGCGTTTCTCGAGGCCGCCCGCAACGGCGAGTATGATCGCACCGTCGCAGCACTCCTCGCGCCGCGCGCCGCGCGGCCAAGCCTCGTTGCCCTTGCCGCCTTCTCGGCCGAACTCATCCGCATCGCCCCCGCGACACGACGGGAACCGCACATGGGCGCCATCCGCCTGCAGTGGTGGCGCGAGACGCTCGAGAACGAGGCGCTCGAAACCACCGGTCACCCGGTCGCGGACGCCATGAAGGCGGCCATGCGGGCGCACCGCTGGCCCCTTGCTGAAGTCCTGGGCATCGTCGACTCGCACGCCCACGATGCACTCGCCGATGCCTTCGCAAGCGACGAAGAGCTTCTGGAAACGCTGAAGCTCGGCGAAGGCGCCCTGTTCCGCCTCGCGGCACGGGCGCTGGGCATGCCGCAGGACGCGCACCTCGATACCATTTGCGCAAACGCGGGCACAGCTTATGGCATCGCGCGGCGTCTCGTGGCGCTGCCCAACCTAGTCGCGCTGGGGCATCTGCCTATCCCGCAAGCACGGCTCGACGCTGCAGGCCTCGCCATTGCCGACGTCCTGACAGGCGATGCACAGATCCGCGGCATCGCGCTCGATCTCGCCGACATCGCCCGCGACCGTCTCGCCCAGGCTCGCCAGGCCCTGCGCGACACCGAACGGAAATTTCTTTTTGCCTTCCTTCCTTTGGCCTTGGTCGAGACGTATTTGCGGCAGGCGGAGCAGCCACAGCGCAATCTCTTGCGCGATCCAATTGAAATCACGCCGCTTCCCCGCATCGCGCGGCTCTGGCAGGCACTGGTCTTTCGTCGCCTCTAGAGCCTGATTGGTTGAGATGGACGCGTTCCAGCGTCCATCGAAAGCGTGAATCAGACTCTCGAATGAAGACTTAGAGCATGTCCGTGAATCCAGCATCGATGCCATCTAGATGGGACATGCTCTAGTGCAGCGCACCTGACGCTTGGTCCCCGCCTGCGGCTCGCGTCGCAACCAAGCGTCAGGTGCAAAAGCTGCACTAGAAACATATTGGATCTAGTGTTCCTTATGGCTCCGACATTTGCTCTCGAACGTTCCGAAACGGGTAGCAAATGTCGGAGCCGGAACACTAGCCTTGCGCAGTTGTTACGCGCAGTTGTGATCTGGGCTTGTCCGGAAAGGGCTGGACAGGCAAAGCGGACCAGCTACGTCTGATGTTGCCCGGTGCCACGACACCGAGGGCGGAGGGAAAGGATGCAGTCACGCAGACCGGGCCGTTGGCTCGCTGTCATGATCGTCCTCTTGTGCGCGCTGGCACCGTCAGCGGCGCAGGCGCAGCCGCGCATTATTTGGGAACTCACCAACCCCTTCCGCTTCTTCCTCGATAACACCGATACCGAGGTGCATCGCGCCACCTGGGCAAGCCTCACGGAGCGCGAGAAGCGCAATCCGGTACTGGCAGCTGAGCGCCTCTTGTCCGAGCGGCATCCCGACGGTTGGGCCGCCACCATGTTCAACAAGACCTGCTGGGACTCCAACACCAATCGCTACGCCTGCCCCGACCGAACGGACTACCTAAATCCCAAGAGCCACCAGATCCGGGCGCGGATGGAAGGCCTCCAGGACGCCCAAACGGTTGATTGCACCTGGCTTACCGCCCCGCAGGGCAGGGGCTCGCGCGGCAAGGCCATCGTGCTTCCCTGCGACACGCCCGTCGAGATCGACATTCCCTATCCCGCCGGTGCCTGGCTCACCGTCGAGATCGGCGGCCGGCAGGTGGCCGAAGTCTCCGTCAAGGTCACCGATCTCTTCATTGCAGGTCTCGGCGACAGCTTCGCCTCGGGCGAAGGCAACCCGGACGTCCCCGTCCGCTTTTCGCCCGAGCGCACCGCCGACTACGACGACAAGCTCAAGGGCTATCCCGCCCGCGTCGGCACCTGGCGCGAGATCGGCGAGCGTGGCTTCATCGAGGAAAACGCGCGCTGGCTCGACCAGGCCTGCCATCGCTCCCTCTATTCGCATCAGTTGCGGGCAGCCCTGCAGCTGGCGATCGAAGACCCGCACAGGGCGGTCACCTTCGTCGGCCTCGCCTGCTCGGGCGCCGAGACCGTGAACGGCCTCTTCCTGCGTTACAAGGGCCACGAGTGGGTGCCCAATCCACCCGTGCTCTCGCAGATCTCGGCGGTCGCGGAAGCCCAGTGCGCAAACAGGGGCGCCAAGGACTTCGATCTGCCGCAGGCCTACCACATGAACGGCCGCATCCCCGAACTCGAGGGCGGCCTCGTGCTGAGGAAGTGCGATGCCGACCGCGCCCGCAAGCTCGATCTGTTGTTCCTCTCGATCGGCGGCAACGACATCGGCTTTGCCCGCCTCGTGGCCAACGCGGTGCTCTCGGACAGCTCGACACTCAGGAGCTTGGGTGGCTGGTTCGGCCAGGTGCACGGCTTCAAGGAGGCGCTCACGCAGCTCGAGAACCTCGACGACCGGCTGAAATCCGCCAACCGTGCCATCCACAACATCCTGCACGTGCCGTGGAACGAGTCCGATCGGGTGATCCTGACAAGCTACCCGCCGATGGCGCTGCTCGATGACGGCCGGACCTTCTGCCCCGACGGCAAGGACGGCATGACCGTGCTGCCTGATTTCCAGCTCAGCGAGACCAAGGCGCGCGAAGGTGAGCAGGCCGGTGCCCAGCTCAACGCCATCATGAAAACCTCGGCTCAGCAGCACAACTGGACGTTTGCCGAGACACATCGGGCAGCATTCCGGGGCCGGGGCATCTGCGCCAGCTTCTCCGACGCGCCCTGGAGCCTTGCCGACGAACTGCGCCTGCCGCGCAAGATCAACGGCGCGTGGGAGCCCTATAACCCGGCCGACTTCAAGCCCTACGCGCCCCGCCAGCGCTGGTTCCGCACGCCCAACGATGCCTTCATGACCGCCAACTTCCACGTCTCGCAGTCGATCCTGCTCAAGGCGAAGTCACTGTCCTGGGTGCAGTTGTTGCTGGCCGCAACATATTCCGGGGCCTTCCATCCGACCGCCGAGGGTCAGGCCGCCATCGCTGACAGTGTGGTGGCGCAGTCGCGCAACGTCCTGCAAAGATACGAGCGTCGGCGCCTGCGCGATGCCCAGCGCGCGGAACGCTGAGCGATACGCACCCGCGCAAGCGCACGTCAGCTGTCGCGCCACGGCCGCTTTGGCAACGAAATCCGCCTTTCGACCAAATCACTTCTTGTGTTTTGCCTGCACTTCTCATCGAATGCGGCCATACCTTGTCATCAACCGCAGCAACACGCTCCGCGCACCGGCTTTCCTTCCCAACGCATGTATAACTGTAAGAAATGCCCCGGGTACTGCTGCTCCTACCCGCTGATCCGTCTCACCAAGCGCGACGTCGAGCGCCTCGCCAAGCATTTCGACTTGTCGTTCTCGGAGGCCCGCACCAAGTTCACCACCGAGCGCTGGGGCGCCAAGTATTCGATGCGGCGCAAGGCCGACAAGATCTTCGGCCGCATCTGCCGCTTCTTCGATACCGAGAAACGCCGTTGCACCGTGTACGAGGCACGGCCAAGCCTCTGCCGCAGCTTCCCCGGCGGCCGCTGCGGCTACTATGACTTCCTCGCCTTCGAGCGCCGCGCGCAGGAGGACGAGGAGTTCATCGCCACCACCAACAACGGCTAAGGCGGCCGGCAGCGCCCCCTACGTGCGAGCCCCGCAGAAACCCGGCGCTGGCCATCACGAAGACGCGAGGCCGCGTCGGGGTTCAACAGGCTTGCGTCCCGTCGCATTGCTGGGGCAACCGCCACCTGCTAGATGGGGCCCCTGACCCCAAGGCATGAGCATGAGCAAAACCGCAAAGAGCGCGGCCCGGCCGCCTCAAAAGTCCCGCCCTTCCGACCTGCGGACCATCCACGTCCGCGGCGCGCGCGAGCACAACCTCAAGAACGTCGATCTCGAGATCCCGCGCGACGCGCTGATCGTTTTCACCGGGCTTTCGGGCTCGGGCAAATCCTCGCTCGCCTTCGACACCATCTACGCGGAAGGCCAGCGCCGCTACGTGGAAAGCCTTTCGGCCTACGCGCGCCAGTTCCTGGAGATGATGCAGAAGCCCGATGTCGACCACATCGACGGCCTGTCTCCTGCCATCTCCATCGAGCAGAAGACCACATCGAAGAACCCACGCTCCACCGTCGGCACGGTGACGGAGATCTACGACTACCTGCGCCTGCTGTTCGCGCGCGTCGGTGTGCCCTATTCGCCCGCCACCGGCTTGCCGATCGAGAGCCAGACCGTTTCGCAGATGGTCGACCGCGTGCTGGAATTGCCCGAGGGCACGCGCCTCTACCTGATGGCGCCCATTTCGCGCGGCCGCAAGGGCGAGTTCCGCAAGGAGCTTGCCGAACTCCAGAAGAAGGGCTTTCAGCGCGTCAAGATCGACGGCACCTTCTACGAGATCGCCGACGCCCCCAAGCTCGACAAGAAGTACAAGCACGACATCGACGTGGTGGTGGACCGCATCGTCGTGAAGGGCGACATCGCCAGCCGCCTTGCCGACAGTTTCGAGACGGCCCTCGATATCGGCGACGGCATCGCCGTTGCCGAATTCGCCGACAAGGCTCTCGTTTCCGCGCGCGACACGCCTGCGGCGCGCCGGCCGCGCGCGGTGGAAGCAGACGCGCCCGGCGGCCGGCTCCCCCCAGACGCGCCCGGCGGCCGGCTCCCCGCAGGGGAGTCGCCGGGCACAAACAAGGACTCAAACAAAGACTCCGGCGTCCTCAAGAACAAGAACGAGACGCACGAGCGCATCACCTTCTCGGCGCGCTTTGCCTGCCCCATCTCGGGCTTCACCATCGAGGAAGTCGAGCCGCGGCTGTTTTCGTTCAATGCTCCGGCCGGTGCCTGCCCCAAGTGCGATGGCCTCGGCACCGAACTGCGCTTCGAGGCCGACCTTGTCGTGCCCGATGGCACGCTCAGCCTCGAGCAGGGCGCCGTCTATCCCTGGGCCAAGACCGGCAGCACCTCGCCCTATTACGAACAGACGCTCGACGCGCTCGCCCGCCATTTCAAGGTGTCGATGAAGACGCCGTGGGAAAAGCTGCCGGAAAAAGTGCGCAACGCCATCCTGTTCGGCACCGGCGAGGAAGAAGTCGACTTCGTCTATGCCGATGGCGTGCGCCGCTACACCAACACCAAGCCCTTCGAAGGCGTGATCGGCAACATCGAGCGGCGCTTCCGCGAGACCGACAGCGACTGGGTGCGCGAGGAGCTTTCGCGCTATCAGGATGCGCACCCCTGCGACGCGTGCGGCGGCAATCGCCTCAAGCCGCAGGCGCTGGCCGTCAAGATCGACGGCCGCCACATCGGCCAGGTGACGGACCTCTCCATCCGCGCCGCCAACGACTGGTTCGCAGCCCTTCCCGCCAAGCTCAGCAAGAAGCAGAACGAGATCGCCGCGCGCATCCTGAAGGAGATCCGCGAGCGGCTGCAGTTCCTCGTGGACGTGGGCCTCGACTATCTCACGCTTTCGCGTGCGGCCGGCACCTTGTCCGGCGGCGAGAGCCAGCGCATCCGCCTCGCCTCGCAAATCGGCTCCGGCCTCACGGGCGTGCTGTATGTTCTGGACGAGCCCTCCATCGGCTTGCACCAGCGCGACAACACCCGGCTGCTCGAAACGCTGAAGCACCTGCGCGACATCGGCAACACCGTGATCGTCGTGGAGCACGATGAAGACGCCATCCTCACCGCCGATCACGTGGTGGACATCGGCCCCGGTGCGGGCGTCCATGGCGGTCAGGTCGTGGCGCAGGGCACGCCCGACGAGATCATGGGCAATCCCAACAGCCTTACCGGCCAGTATCTCACCGGCGTGCGGCAGATCCCGCTGCCCAAGGCGCGGCGCGCGCGCGACGCCAAGCGCACGCTGAAAGTCATCGGGGCCCGCGGCAACAACCTCAAGAACGTCACGGCCGAGCTGCCCTTGGGTCTGCTCACCTGCATCACCGGCGTCTCGGGCGGCGGCAAGTCCACCCTGCTCATCGACACCATCTACAAGAGCGTCGCGCGCCGCCTCAACAACGCGCGCGAGCATCCCGCCCCCCACGACAAGGTGGAAGGGCTCGAGCATCTCGACAAGGTCATCGACATCGACCAGTCGCCGATCGGCCGCACGCCGCGCTCGAACCCCGCCACCTACACCGGCGCCTTCACCCCCATCCGCGAGTGGTTCGCAGGCCTGCCCGAGGCCAAGGCGCGCGGCTACGAGCCCGGCCGCTTTTCCTTCAACGTCAAAGGCGGGCGCTGCGAGGCCTGCGAGGGCGACGGCGTCATCAAGATCGAGATGCACTTCCTGCCCGACGTCTACGTCACGTGCGACCAGTGCAAGGGCAAGCGCTACAATCGCGAGACGCTGGAGGTGAAGTTCCGCGACAAGTCCATCGCCGACGTGCTCGACATGACAGTGGAAGAGGGCGCGGACTTCTTCAAGGCGGTGCCGGCCATCCGCGACAAGCTGGAGACGCTGGCCCGCGTGGGCCTCGGTTACATCCACATCGGTCAGCAGGCCACCACGCTGTCGGGCGGCGAGGCGCAGCGCATCAAGCTCGCCAAGGAGCTTTCCAAGCGCGCCACCGGCCGCACGCTCTACATCCTCGACGAGCCGACGACGGGCCTGCACTTCCA
>JBDHTJ010000214.1:0-7308 GCA_039808585.1 Hyphomicrobiaceae bacterium
GCTTGCGCGGCAAGGCGTTCCAGGGCTTCGCGCAGCTCCTGCTGCTCGGCCTGGCGCTCGGCCTCCATGTCGGCTTTCTCCATCAGGTGCTCGGCGGCTTTGAGCCGGGCCCCCGTCTGCAGCACGCGACCGGCCTGGATCATGCGCTCGGTCTCGGTCTTGCGCGCCGTGTCATCGAGCGAACGGATGCGCCGGGCGGCGGTATCGAGGAACAGCCCTTCCAGCCCGCTTTCACCGTTGAGCGCCTCGATCAGCTCCCGCTGGTCGGTCTCGACCGATGACAGGCGCTGCTCGATCTCCGCGAGCCGCCATTCCTCCGCGCGATGCAATTGCTCCTGCACCTTGACGATGCGCCTGATGCGGCTTGCCCGGTCGTCGGCCACGTCCCCTCCTATCCGCGCGCGAGCCAGGCCATGAAGCCGGCCATGAACAGGCGCATGGTCTCGCCGATGCTGAAGTAGAGCACGATCAGTCCGCCGAAGACGACGAGCGGACCCGAAACCCAGTACACCGGCACCTGTGGTACCAGCCGGTTCGCGATGCCGACGAGCAGGTTTGCAATCAGCGTGTAGACGAGAAACGGGCTGGTGATCTGGAGAGCGAGCAGGAAGGCGCTCGATGCGGCTTCTGTGAGTTTAACCACAGAGAATTCGGCCGACACTGGCTCCGCCACCGGCAGCACGCGATAGGAAGCGATGAGCGCCCGCAGCACCTCCCAGTGCTGGTCGGTGAGGAAGAACAGCAGCGTGGCCGTGAGCGTGATCAGCACGCCGAACGTGGGTGTGGCCTCCGGCTCTTCGATGCCGGGGCCCCCGATGCCACTGAGCCCGATGAAGTTCGCAGCCGCCGTGGCCATGAACTGCAGCGCCAGGAAGAAGATGCGCCCCATCAGCCCGATAAGGCCGCCAATGATGGTCTCTGTCACGATCAGCATGACAAGACGGTCCGGCGTCACGTCGGGCACCGCTGCCTTGAGTGGCTCTGCAAGCATTGGCGCCAGCATCAGCGTTATCGCCATCGCCAGGTAGAGGCGCACCTGCACCGGCACGCGCGTGGAGGAGTAGCCCGGCATAAGCATCAGACAGCCGCCGATGCGGCAGAAAAGGACGAATGCGAGGAGCGGGCCCTGCGGCCCGAGGCCGAGATCGATCATCCCGCGCCCCGGTCCGGCATCCAGGCGCGGCGCTCTGGCGGAAACTGCATCATGCCGGGCGCGCCCTCAGTTGGCGATGGTGCCCATGGACTTGATCTGCACCCCGCGCGCGATCTCGACGTGGCTGAGCACCGGCAAGTTGGGGAACAGGCGCTCCGTCACCATGCGCACGTAGGGGCGGGCATCGGGGGCTGCGACAAGCACGAACTGATGCCCCTGGTCCATGAGCCCGCGCACCACCTTCGAGGCCTCCGCACCGAACTGCTCGATGAGGCGCGGATCGATGTCGAACTCCACCACCTCCCCTTTGGCGTCGCGTTTGAGGGCCTGCTGGAAGGCCATCTCCCATTTGCTGCCGAGGCGGAGCACTTTGAGATGGGTGCCGTCCGAGAGATCGCCGCAGATCTGCTGGGCAAGACGCATGCGCACGTGCTCGGCGATGGCTTCCGACCGCCGCAAATGGGGCGCGACCTCCGCCACCGCCTCAAGGATCAGGTGCAGGTTGCGGATCGAAATGCGCTCCGCGAGCAGCAGCTTCAGGACCGCCTGGATGCCCGAGTAGGAGATCTGCGCAGGAGCGATTTCCTCGATCAGGCGGCGATATTCCGGCTCGAGGCGATCGAGAAGGGCACGCATGTCCTTGTACGAGAACAGTTGCGCCAAGTTGTTGCGGATCACCTCGCGCAGATGGGTGAGTAGCACCGACATATTGTCGACCGGACGGAAGCCGCTCTGCTTCAAGGTGCCGGCGAACATCTCCGGCACCCACACCGCCTTCATGCCGAAGGCCGGTTCGCGGGTCTCGTCGCACGGCAGATCCGGCTTCGGCCCCTCGCCGGTGATGACGAGCACGTCACCGATACGCAGTTCCTCCGTCACCACGACGGTGCCGTGGATCTTCACCTGGTAGCTCTTCGGCGGGATCGAAAGATTGTCGCCGAGTTTGATTTCCGGCACCACGAAGCCGTACTGGCTCGCGAACGTGCGCCGCATCTTCGCAACCCGCTGCGCAAGCTCGGAATGGTCGCGCAGCAGCGCCGCTCCGAGCTGCTTGCCGAGGCACAGTTCGATCTCGACGGTCCTGAGCTGCTCCTTGACGGAGTTCTTGACTTCCTCTGCGGCAGCCTGCGCCTTGGCGCGCTCGTTGGCCTCTTCCATGGCTTTCTTCTCGGCCCGGCGGCGCGGAATGACGATCGCCACGCTGATCAGCAATCCGCCGAGAAACGCGAAGGGCAGGAACGGCAACCTCGGGGCCAGCGCCAGCACCACCATCACCACGCCCGCCAGCATGAGCGCGCGCGGATAGTTGCCAAGCTGGTCGAGCACCGCCTTTTCGGCCGAGCCGCGCGTACCGCCCTTGGAGACGAGAAGACCGGCAGCCAGCGAAACGATGAGCGCCGGGATCTGCGTCACGAGGCCATCGCCGACGGACAGCTTCACGAACACGTCCGCAGCGTCGCCGAGCGACATGCCATGCCGCGTCACACCGATGACGATGCCGCCAAAGACGTTGACGGCGGTGATGATGATACCGGCAATGGCATCACCACGCACGAACTTCGAGGCACCGTCCATGGAGCCGAAGAAGGCGCTTTCCTCTTCCAGCTCCCGGCGGCGGCGGCCGGCCTCTTTGTCGTCGATGTTGCCGGCGTTGAGATCGGCATCGATCGCCATCTGCTTGCCGGGGATGGCATCGAGGGTGAAGCGCGCGCCGACCTCGGCGATACGCGTTGCGCCCTTCGTGATGACGAGGAAGTTCACCGTAATCAGGATTACGAACACGATGGTACCGATGACGAAGTCGCCACTCATGACGAAGTTGGCGAAGCCGGCGATGACATGGCCGGCGGCGGAAGGTCCCTCGTTACCGTGCGACAGGATCTGTCGCGTTGTCGCTATGTTGAGCGCAAGGCGCAGCACCGTGGCGATCAGCAGCACGGTCGGGAAGGCTGAGAAATCGAGCGGCTTCTGGATCCACAGCGCCACCATCAGGATCAGCACCGACAGCGCGATGGAGAACGCGAGGCCAACGTCGATGATCGGCGCCGGCAATGGCATGAACAGCACCGTGACGATGAACACGATGCCGACGGCAAAGCCGATATCCTGGGCGCCCCCTTTGCGCTCATCGACGGGCTTTACGATCTGAGGTGTGGCGGCCATGACGCTCCCTGGCGCTGTGCAGCACGCGGTCTTGGGCCCGGCAGGGCCCGGCCCGGAGCTTGCCTTGCGAAGCTTGCGCCAAAGTGCTCACGCGCGAACGGCCGGGCGCTGCGGCTCCGGCTTCTCAATGTCACGATTCTCGATTGAGCGCGCGAACGGCCGCTAGAAGCCGACTTCGATGCGCGAATACACCGTCTCGGCGAAGTTGTAGATGGCAGAACCCATGAACGATGCGCTGAGAGAGGCGACGAGAAGGATGGCGATGATCTTGGGAATGAAGGTGAGCGTCATTTCCTGAACCTGCGTCAGCGCCTGCAGCAAGGCGATGACGATGCCAACCGCCATGGCGGCAGCCACCGCGGGACCGGACGCAATAACGATCGTCCAGATGGCTGCCTGAACGATATCGATTGCGTCGGCCTGGTTCATGCTGCCTCTTGCCCTTCAGGACACCGTCACGCCGTCGCCCAGCGTAATGGTCTTACCATTGTCCAGCGTGGCGACGGAGCCCGTCGACGTGACGTTCACGGAAACCACCACGCCGCTGACGCTATTATCGGCGTTTGCCAGCGTCCTCCCTATCAGATTCTCGGCCTGGGAGAGCGAATGCGCCGTCAGGAGCGAATCGAGCTTCGTGTTGGTCTTGATGGCTTGCTCCACGTTCGAGAACGAGGCGAGCTGCGACATGTACTCGGTGGAGTCCATGGGCTTCGTCGGATCCTGGTTCTTCAATTGCGCGAGCAGCAGCTTCAGGAAGGTGCTGTAATCGAGCGACGCGGTCTTGGCATCAGCGCTGGTGCTCGACGACGAACTGGTCTGGCCGCTGCCCGAAAGGCCGCTCGTTTGTGAAATTGCAGGCACTGCCATGGGAAATTCTCCGGGGAACGCGGGGCCTACTTCAAGCCGTCGCGGATCTGCTGGGAGACCTCGATGAGGCCCTTCAGGTTCGACGATTTCTCGAGCCGGATCTGCTCGATCTCCTTGAGCACCCACAAGCCGATCGAGATGAGTTCGGCACGCAGCGGCTTCGGCAACTCGTTGTCAGGCAGCGCCAGATCCTCGAGGAACAGGGTCCACAGCCGGCGCACGAACAGCACCGCCTCCACGCATTCGCGCGATTGCAGGCCGGCCTTCTCCGCCGCACGCAGCAGTTCGATCGAGCGCTCCAGCGCCTGGTATTCGCGCTCGCGTGCGCTGGCGGGGGCCTCATCGAGCACTTCCGCATATGAGAACTGGTACATCTCTTTTCCCCGGTGTGTTCTTTGCGTCTCGTGTTGCTATGGCACGCGCTCACTCCGCAGCATCAGGACTGCGGCATGAATTTCAGGATGCTCAGGTTCTGGATTCTGGCAGTGACCGAGTAGGCGGTCTCGATCTGGGTCAGCAATGCCGACACGCGCGTCGACACCTCTGCAGGATCCACCCCCTCGAGCGCCTGCACGTTGAGGTTCAGCACGTTGACCTGGATGGAGATCCGGTCGTTGGCGCTGGAGATGCGCTTCAGGGCGCTGCCGACGTCAGTGCGGATCCGCGTGATGTCGGTGGAAGCCGCGGTGATGAGGGCGATCGACTTGTCGAGGACGGCGTGGAAAGCCTCGTCCGAGAGGTTCCCGTTCCCGAGATCCGACAGCATCGTGTAGGCCGCGGCCAGCTTGCGGAAGGCAGGCTCGTTGGCCGTGGTCGACGTGCTGATCAATTCAGAGCTCGAAATGCGGCTCTTGATGGTCTGATCGGCGGCGTTCGACCAATTCGTGTTCCAGTTCGTATCGAAGATGTTCGCGAACGGCCCATCCAGGAAAGCCTGCATGTCCGCGCCGCTGATGTTCGTGACCCCAGGGTCCGATTGGGTGGTCCCGAACGCGGACTGGAACGCAGCGCCGACTTCAGTCTGCGCCCCAGAAGCCGGCTGCGTGAAGTATTGGTTCACGGGCCTGACGTCGCTGTTGATGCCGCCGAAAAGGTATTGCCCGTTGAGGGTGGTGTTGATGGCGTCGGTGAATCCCTCGAGAGTGTTTTTCGCAACGCCAGCCAACGCTCCGCTCGTGATACCGCCGTTGCGGGCGAGGAAGAGATTACCCAGGAACTGGGACGCGGAGTCGGCCATGCCTTTGAGCGCAACGTCGGAGGAATCGAGCCGCCCCTTGGCGATGCCGTTCGTATCGGAAATGGATTGCAGGCGTTCCACCTCCTGCCGCATCGACACGGTCTCGCCGGTCCGGAAGCCAAGTTCGAGTCCGGCATCTGCCAGGCGCGACGTCGACAGCTCTTTTTGCGCCACCTGAAGCTTGTTCTGCAGGTTCATGATCGACAGGCGACTAGCCATGCCGACAGCGCTGCTGGATATGTGTGTTGCCGTCATTTGCTATACGTTTGCAGGAGTGTCTGGAACAGCTGGTCGATCGTGGTCATCAGCCGCGCGGACGCCTGGTAGGCCCGCTCAAACTGAAGCATGTTCGTCATTTCCTCGTCGATGTTGACGCCGGTTTCCTTCGAGAGCGCATCGGCTGCGCGCTGCTGCAATGTGGCGTTGTAATCGGAGGCCGTACTGGCCGTCTTGCGCTGCGCCTGCAGCCAGCCCGCGGAGGCGCTGCCGAAATCGTTGAGGCTCGCTGAGTTGGAAAGCATCGCGGTGGTGTCGAAGCTGCGCGTCTGCGTCAGGCCGTCGATAAGGGATTGCAGACGGTCGCTAAAGGCGGATGCACCGGCAGTGTTGTAGACGTAGGACGTGCCGTTGATGCCGCCATCGCGCAGAAGCGAGACGCTGCCGCCCTTCTGGGGGTCGACCGCCGGATTGACGGTGAGAGTGGCGGCGATACCCGAAAGCACCGTGCCACTTGCAGGCATGGCCGGAGCGCCATCATAGGTGAAGAGGCCCGGCATCGCGGGCAACGTATTGGTGCCGCTCGGGTCCTGTTCAGCAAAGGCTTCGACAAGTCCCCGCGCCAATTCGTCGATCTGCTTCTGATAGGTGGGACCCAGCGTGTCGCGAATGGCAGAATAGCCCACGAGGCGGCCATTCTGGGACTGCATCGACCCAGTCCCCGCGCCGCCGGTGATCGGTACACCATCGACGTAGACCGCATTGCCGATGGAAGAGGGCCCGAGCGCCGCGGTTGGCCGGAACGTCACAGGCCGCGGCACGGAATTGAACAGCGTCACACCCTGCTCGGTGTAGATCGACATGCTATTGTTGCCGTCGGTGACCGTGCGAACGCCCAGTTCCTCCGACAGCTTCTGCACGATGAGATCGCGCTGATCGAGACTGTCGGTCACGTCCTTGCCCATTCCCGTGCCGGACACGATCTCATCGTTGAGCTTCTGGAATTGGCCAAGCAGCTGATTGATCTTGTCGACGCTGCCGGCCATTGCCTTGTCGGCGAGCGTACGCTGGTTCTGCACCGACTGCGTGGCGTCCCGCAGGCCCTGGGCAAGGTCTCGGGCAGCGGTCACGGCGGCGTTGGCGGCAGTGGTGTCCTGCGGCGACGAGGAATAGGTCTGCAGCGCGGAACCGAGCTTCCCCATCAGCTGCCAGGGAGAGCCTTGCAGCGAGGGATCGTTCACGGTGTAGTCGAACTGGTCGAGCGCCGCCGAAATCACCTTTTGTCCCGCGGCCGAGGATGTAGCCGTCACCAGCCGCTCGAGCAGTGACGGATTGGCAAGCCGCGTGACGGAAACCACGCGCGACCCGCCACTGTCCGTCGTGGCGAGATTGGCAATCTTGCGTGTGGCACCATCCTCGTTTGCGCGCGCAACATTGCGCGACACGACAGCCAGCTGCTCCGACGAAGTCGTCAGCCCTGAAAGAGCAACGCTGAGACTGCTCGAGAGCGACATTCAGCTTCCTATCCGGACGCGCGCGGCGTCGACAAATTCACCGCTTGAGGTTGACGAGCACGTCGATCAACTCCGACCCGGTCTGGAAGACCTTGGAGTTGGCAGTGTAGTTGCGCTGCGACTCGATCATGGACGTGAGTTCGGCACCCAAGTCGACC
>JBDHTJ010000215.1:0-7259 GCA_039808585.1 Hyphomicrobiaceae bacterium
GACCGAGATGCAGGAGCGTGGAGGCCGGCTTACCGAGCATGCGGTAGTAGCCGTCGGCGGCCCCCGTCACCACGCCTTCGAACAGCCCCAGCACGCAGCGCATGCCCGGCACCTGATCGAGCGCCGCCACGAAATGCATTTCCGACGTGCCTGGGTTCGTGAAGCAGACGTCCACGCCGCCTTTGAGCAGCGTGCGCACGAGGCTCTCGGCGCCATTCATGGGCTGTGTCATTTGTCCGGTGGTTCCCTGGCTGGCATGGTCACTGGTAGCCCGGGTGGCAATGCCGCAGTCCAGGGCCTGTGAAGCGCGCGCACAGTGTAGAGAGATCGCTCGCGCAGGCCAATAACTTGTGCTTTCGGCAACATCCTGCGCGAACACCTATGTGCACTGCAGCATGAAATGTGTGCATTGTCGGCATTGGCGGATTCGCAAGCAAAACGCCGCGACGATGCCGCTCGCGACACGGACTGAGGCATCTCGAACCGAGCGAGGCGAATTGATTCGCCCTCCCGGAAACGGGCGTCGCTGGTTGAAATGGTCCGCTTTGAGCCAGCTCAATGCCCCGCGCGTCAAGCCTCACGATTTTTTGTTTGCGCAGAGTTGCTCCCAAACCACCGCCGGCATCGCTGGCACATTCACATTGTTGAACATGAGAATTTCTACGCGCAAAGATTTAAGATGTACGCTGATTGTTAGATTCCGCCCTAATTTTCATATCAGCTAGATCTTTTACAAGACGGTTGTAATTTCCGCCGAGCGCTTGGTACTTTTTGATACGCATCAACGTGATTGAGCGCTTCCGCATGCAGATTGGCACAACGCCGCCTGCACTAAAGGACCAATCAACGTCATGTGGTGCGCAGGCCGCTTGATTGCAGCGAAGGGCACGCAGATGAAGGCAGGAGCCATGCCGGAGAAGCAGTTCATGTCCGCGCCACTCTACATGCAGCTGCGGACCACACTTGCCCGACGCATCGCCAAGGGGGATTGGAAGCCCGGCGACACCATGCCGAACGAGATCGAGCTTGCGAAGGAGTACGGGCTCAGCGCCGGCACCGTGCGCAAGGCGCTCGACTGGATGGAGGAGATGAAGCTCATTTCGCGGCAGCAGGGCCGCGGCACCTTCGTAACAGATCCCGCATCGAAGGAATTCGCGCTCCGCTTCCATCGGCTCCGGGATGCCGAGGGCCGGGAGCTGAAGCTGCTGACGCGCATTCTTTCGATCAGCACCGGACCTTCGACGCCCCGGGAGCAGGCCAAGCTCGGTCTGCATCCGGTGCATTCGGCAATCCGCATCCGCAAGCTCTCATCCACGGCGTCGCAGCCGGTGATCGTTTCCGAAATCGCCCTACCCGCCGACATGTTCCCGACCCTGGCTGAAGCCGATGCGAGCGCGCTGGACGACTATCATCTCGTCGAAGCCATGCGCGCCAACGGCGTGTTGATTGGCAAAGGCATGGAGCGGATCAGCACGTCGCCCGCCGAAGGAGACTTCGCAGAGGCGCTGCAGGTTGCGCCAGGAACCATCGTCCTGCACCTCGACCGGATCATCGACAGCATGGAGGGCCGCCCGGCGGAGTGGCGGCAGGCGTGGTGCAATCTCGCCGGCAATCACTACCTGACGGATCTCGGATAGTGTTTCCGTCTCCCAACTCGGCGGCCAAGAAAGTATGTAACGGACTTCTCGATCGCGAAATGAAAAGGCCCGGACATGCCGGGCCTTTTGCAGTCGATGTCGCTTGGGGTCAATCGTCGCCGTAGTCGCGCATGGTGCGCGCGCCACGACGGCCATAGCGGTTCTGGGCATAACGAACACGCGGCGCCTCGGCCTCTTCATAGCCTCCATCGAAGCGGCGTTGAGCGCGGACCGGCTGCCACTCGCCGTCCTCGTCGATGACGAAGCGGGGCTGACGCGGCAGGTGCGCACGCGCATGGTGCTGGTTCGCCTTGCGCACGTGCGCTGTCCTTGCCGGGACGGCCGCCGCCACCTTCTGCACCACCGGTGCCTGCACCGAGGGACGTGCGGGGAGACGTACGGTAGCCGCAGCCACGTTCGTCGCGGACGGCGTATTCGAAGCCACCTTCGTCGCAGCAGGTGCTGCCCCAGGCTGCTGCACCGGCGTCTCCAGGCTCGCGAGGGTGCCGCTCTCAGGCAGGCGGTAGGCGGCGATGCTGCCCATGCCTTTGCCCACATCGCTCTTCTTGCCGAAGTAGGCGTAGGCGGGGAAGAGCCCCTTCTCCCAGTTGCCGGCCGCTGTCCACGCCGACGGCTCGAGATCGTAGTGCATCTCGTCGTTGGCATAGCTGCCGCCGAAGTAGCCGCCCCAGCGGCCCTGGTTGCGGTAGGCGGGGAAGTCACGATCCTGGATGTGCTTCACCATCTGCATGAAGGTCTGGTAGGGCTCGAAGTTCTGCGTGCACTTGAAGTTGCACAGCCGCTCGCCCTTCGGGTTCACCAGCCACACGTCGACGGCGAGTGCGCCGCCAGTGTGATCACGCTTGCCGTGCGGGCCGTTCCATACGCCCGGCGCATCGCGCAGCGCGTTCATGAACTCGAGCTGCCAGCCCTCGGGCAGGTAGCGGCTCGCCTCGACCATGGCGTGCTTGATCACCGGGTGGAGGCCACGCGGGAATGCGCCCTTCACCTTCGTCGGAGGAAGCTCATTCACGATGGGCTTGGCTTCCTGGGCCGGCTTCGTCTCCTCGACCGGAGCAGGCGGCGCGATAGGCGCAATCAGCTCCGCGGGGATTGCGACTGGAAGAGCAACCGGAGGTGGTGTCGGGATGCTCGACGTCGAAACGCCTTCGGACGGCACCGATGCATAGCGGGCCAGTGGCACCATCTGCTCGGGCTCAGCCTTCGGCAGTTGCCGCTCGCTGCGGCTGTTCTCGATCAAGGGCGACGACGCGAGGCTTGGCATCAGCATCGCCAGACAGAATGCCGGCAGTATCGAGGCTGCGAGCACGGGCTTTATAAAACTTACAGTTGAACTGAAGGGTTTGCTTTTTCCCTTCCCTGCTGCTCCGTTGAGCGTGGTTGTCTTACGCATGAGACTACTCCTCTCCAAAGTAGAGTCCGGGTCGTGCGCGACCCATTGATTCCTTCCCGTTCAGGTTCGTGCTTTTCTGATTGGTGTTGTTGTTCTGAAGGTTGCTGGCGCCGTGCCTCGCGTCGCGAGACTTGAGGAACGGCAGACGTATTGCGACCGTAGCTCTGGCAGGCATCTCCATCGGTTGGGGGTCCCGTCCATCTGTTCAAGGAACAGCCGGGCCCGGACGACAAGCGCGGCTCTGGCAAGCCGCGGACGTACACCCGCAGCGGTTGTGCGTGCGGGCGACGATGCTGTCTCGATCAGGATCCGCTGACGGATTGTCAGCGTGTGTGGTGGGTACGCGAATACTGCGAAGGCACCGGGAATGTCCCGGCGCGGCGCAGTTGCACGCACAATTGAGGCAAAATCGTGTGCGTGTCTAGAGCTTTACTGAAGCAGGCTAAGCTCACATTTGATGTCTGTTCGTTGCGTCGCAATATAATTGCTCCGGACGCGGAACCATCCACCGCGAAATCCATCAGCTAGCGGAGCAAGTGGCCACGTCAAGCGGCGGCGGTGAACTTCTGCGCCGTCTCGAGATCGACCGACACGAGCTGGCTGACGCCCTTCTCGCCCATGGTCACGCCGAACAGCCGGTTCATGCGCGTCATGGTCATGGGGTGATGCGTGATGACGAGGAAGCGCGTGGCGGTTTCCGCCGCCATCTTCTCCATCAGCGTGCAGAAGCGATCGACGTTGGCATCGTCGAGCGGCGCGTCCACCTCGTCGAGCACGCAGATCGGCGACGGGTTGGTGAGGAACACGGCGAAGATCAGCGCCATCGCCGTCAACGACTGCTCGCCACCCGAAAGCAACGACAGGGTCGCCGGCTTCTTGCCTGGCGGCTTGGCCACGATCTCGAGGCCACCTTCCAGCGGATCTTCGCCGGCGACCATTTCAAGCCGCGCCTCGCCGCCGCCGAAAAGCGTGGTGAAGAGACGCTGGAAATGCCCGTTCACCGTGTCGAAGGCGGCCTGCAGGCGGTCTTGCGCTTCGGCGTTGATCTGGCCGATGCCGGCACGAAGCTTGGCGATGGCGCCCTCGACGTCCTGCTTCTCCTTGTCCATGCCGTCGAACTGGCTCTGCATGGCGACGAGATCGTCGTCGGCCTGCAGGTTGACGCCGCCCAGCCGTTCGCGGTCGCCCTTCAGGCGCTGCAGCTGCGCGTCCGCCTCATCGAGGCCCGGAAGCGTGTCTCCGGCGGCGATCTCGGCGAGCGCGAGGCAGGCCTCCGGCGCCACGGAAAGCTGCTCTCGGATCTTGCGGATCTCCTCGGCACGCCGCTCCCGCGCATTTTCCAGCCGCGCCTCGCCGCGGGCGCGTTTCTCGCGCGTATCGGACACGAGGGCCTGTGCCGCGCGCAGGGTCTGCGAGGCCTGCCGATAGGCCGTATCGGCCTCGGCCAGCCGGTCGGCCGCGCCCTGGCGCTCCGCCTCGGCGCGGGCCAGCTCCGTCATCAGCTTCTGGCGCTGCTGCTCCACCATCGCCGGCAGGTCCGCGATCTTGTCGATTTCGGACTGCGTCTCGACGATGCGATCGGACAGCGTCTTCAGCTGCTCGTCCGCCCCCGCGCTGCGCGTCGTCCAGCGTTCGCGCTCCAGCCCGATCGCGGCCTCGCGCTCGGCGCGCGCGCGATGTTCGCGCTCCAGGCTGATGAGTTCGGTCTTCGTCTCGCTCACCTTGTTGCGCGTCGTCGTGGTCCGCTCCTGCGCGGCGGCAAGTTCCGCCTCAAGATCTTCCAGGCCCTCCAGCATCTCGAGAGCCTCTTCCGTCTCGGCGGCCAGTGCGTGCGCGTCGACAAGCTGCTCCTGTGTGCGCGACTTGGCGTCGTTGACGGTGGCAATGCGGGTCTCGGTCTCGCGCGCCTGCTTCTCCATCTGCGTCAGCAGATCGCGCGTCTCGGCGAGTCGCGCCTGCGTGTCCCGCCACAACTGCCGCAGCCGCTTTTCCTCCGCCTGCGCGGTGCGATGCCGCTCGGACGCGGCCTGCGAGGCGGCGAGCGCCGCATCGGCCTCGGCACGCAGCTGCTCTTCCTCCGCTGCGAGGGCGCCAAGACGCGCGCGTTCGCGAATGCGGTTGGCTGCGGCGCTGGCGGCTGCATGTGCGGCGGCCACATATCCGTCCCAGCGCCACAAGTCGCCTTCGATCGACACCAGGCGTTGGCCGGTCTTGAGCTGCTTCTGCAGGGCTGCAGCTTCCGCCCTGCTGCAGATACCGATCTGCGCTAGGCGCCGCTGCAATTCCGGCGGGCCCGCGACATGCTTCGACAGCGTCTCCACGCCCTGCGGCAGCACCGGGTCGAGAGGCTGCGGCGGCGTGAGCGACCAGTGCAGGGGCGCCTCCGCCGAGACGGGCGCGTCGAGATCGTCACCGAGCGCGGCGGCGAGCGCCATCTCGTAGCCCGCAGCCACCTTCACCTGATCAAGCACCGGTGGCAGGCCTGTGTGCCCGACCGGCGCCAGAACCTTGGCCAGCGTCTCGTACTCCGTACGCAGCTGCCCGGCCGCAAGGTTCATCTGCGCAGAAGCCTCGCTGCGTGTCTTGGCCTCCGTCGCGGTATCGTGCACGAGTTCCTCGGCAGCGACCGTCTGCGCCTCGATCTCCCCCACCTCGGCCATGAGTTGCTGGGCGAGTGCCCCCGCAGCCTGCAGCTTGGAAGCATCCGGCGCCCGGCCGACGATCTCGCGGAACTGCGCATCGAGCGCGATCAGTTGCCGCTCGAGCTTGAGCACCTGCTCCTTGCGCTCGGTGCGCTGGCGCTCGAGGCTCTGCCGATGGGCGCGCGCTTCGGCTGTCTTGGTGGTGAGGGCGGACAGCTGCGCCTCGGCCACCTTCAGAGTGCTTTCGGCCTCGTCGTAGGCCGCGAGCGCCTTCTGCTCGAAATCGGCCGCGAGCTTGCCTGTGCTGACGATGGCTTGCGCCTCCGCCTCGAGCCGGGCCAGCGTCTCCTTGGCCTCGGAAATCAGCATCTCCTCGCGCGCATAATCGCGCTTGAGCTGCGACAGGCGTCCCTCCAGCTCGGCCTGCCGATCGGCCATGCGTTTGGCCTCGCGCTCCAGGTTCTCCTGCTCGACGCGGAAGCGATGCAGCACGGCGGCCTTGGCCGCCTCCTCCTCGCGCAGAGGCGGGATGGCAGAGGCGGCATCGATCTCACCCTGCAACGCATGCGCCTCGGCCTCCGTGGCGTGGGCGAGCAGCTCGAGCTGCTCCTGCAGTGAGCGCTCTTCCGCCGCCACCTGGTTCTGCGCCTCCGTCCAGCGCAGGTGCAGCACCAGCGCATCGAGCTTGCGGATCTCGGCGGAGATTTCCTTGTAGCGCCGCGCCTGCCTTGCCTGCCGCTTCAGGCTTTCGATCTGGGAGTTGAGCTGGCCCAGGATGTCGCCGATGCGTGCGAGGTTCTGCTCCGCCGCCTTCAGCCGAAGCTCGGCCTCGTGGCGGCGGCTGTGCAGGCCAGCGACGCCCGCTGCGTCCTCGAGAATGCGGCGGCGATGCTCGGGCTTTGCGTTCACGAGCTCCGCGATCTGGCCCTGCCGCACGAGAGCCGGCGAGCGCGCGCCGGTAGCAGCGTCCTCGAACAGGATGCGCACGTCGCGGGCACGCACGTCCTTGCCATTGATGCGGTAGGCGGAGCCGGCCTCGCGCTCGATGCGGCGCGTGATCTCGAGCATTTCCTGGTCGTTGAATTCGGCGGGGGCCTTGCGGTCGGTATTGTCGATGAAGATCGTCACCTCGGCCATGTTGCGCGGCGGCCGGGTGGTGGTGCCGTTGAAGATCACGTCGTCCATGGAAGCGGCGCGCATGCTCTTGTGCGAGGTCTCGCCCATGACCCAGCGCAGGGCTTCGAGCAGGTTCGACTTGCCGCAGCCGTTGGGACCGACGACGCCAGTGAGGCCCTTCTCGATGACGAGTTCGGTCGGCTCGACGAACGACTTGAAGCCGAGCAGCCGGAGCCGGTTGATATGCATGAGCCCTTCCTTGCCTACGTCTGCGCGCCCAGCAAAGCGCGGCCTCGGTTTAGCACGTCCGCGAGATGCGCCAATGGGTTGGGGCGGTGCGCCCGCCTGCGAGCCCCCGTTCTACACAGAGTCCTGGCAGGCTTGAGGCGCCGGGCGGCGATTTCCCCACCGTCATCCCCAGGTTTTCCACAGCAGCGGCGCCAACCCAGC
>JBDHTJ010000216.1:0-7157 GCA_039808585.1 Hyphomicrobiaceae bacterium
GACCGCATCACCGTGCTCGATTTCGGACGCAAAATCGCGGAAGGCTTGCCGGCGGAGGTGCGCGAGAGCCAGGCCGTGATCGAGGCCTATCTGGGGCGGCGGCGCCATGTTGCTTGAGGTGCAGGACCTGCACGTGTCCTACGGGCACATCGAGGTGCTCAAGGGCCTGTCTTTCACGGTCGCGCCGGGCGAGGTGGTGGCCATCATCGGCGCCAACGGCGCGGGCAAGACGACGACCTTGTGCACGATCTCGGGCCTGGTGCGGGCAAACTCGGGTGTCATCCGGTTCCAGGGCGCCGACATGAAAGGACGTGCGGTGGAGACGATCGTCGCGGATGGCCTTGCGCACTGCCCGGAAGGCCGGCGCGTGTTCCCCGGCCTTTCCGTGCTCGAGAACCTGAAGAGCGGAGCTTCCGCGCGCAAGCACAACAAGGCGGAAGTGGCCGAGGACATCGAGACGGTGTTCGGCCTGTTCCCCCGCCTGAAGGAGCGCGTGAAGCAGGGCGCATGGTCGCTCTCGGGTGGCGAGCAGCAGATGCTCGCCATCGGCCGGGCGCTGATGAGCCGCCCAAAGCTCTTGATGCTCGACGAGCCATCGCTGGGTCTTGCGCCCATCATCATCGAGCAAGTGTTCGACCGCATTCGCGATCTCAATGCCAAACGCGGCTTGTCGATCCTGCTCGTGGAGCAGAACTCGGCGATGGCATTGGAAGTGGCGCATCGCGCCTTCGTGCTCGAGACGGGCTCGATCACGCTGTCGGGCAAGGCGTCCGAACTCGCGGACGACCCGCGGGTGCGGGAGGCCTATCTCGGCGGATAGCGCTGTTGCGTCGTCAGCGCCGGGAGGCGCGCCAGGCTGCCGCCTCTTCGGAGGAAGCATTGGCAGCGGCTTGAACGAAGGCAGCCGAAAGCATCGCTGCGCTCGTCAGTTCGGCCCGCGCAACCTTGTCCCGGGTATCAGCCTCGGTGAGCACGAAGCGCAAGTTCGCGGCCGGATCGTCATAGCCCGCGACGAGGCGGAAGGCCGGAATGCCCGCTGCAGCGAAGTTGCCGTGATCGGAATTCATCATCAGCGGCCGCACGGTACGAAGCGCCTGGCCGTTCGCATCCGCGACGCGCATCAGGAACGGTTCGACTGCCGCATAGCCGCTCGTCATGGCGGTGAGGTTGGGCGAGCCTGCCACCGAATCCAGGTTGACGTTGAGTGCGATCTTCTGTCGGGCCTTCTCGTCGAGCGAGGCGATGTACTGGGCAGATCCCGTCAGCGCCCATTCCTCGACGCTGAAGAACATCGCCCTCACTCCGCGCTTCCAACGTGCCGCTTCTGGTGCCAGCGCCCGCAGGGCTGCCAAGGCCGCCGCCACGCCCGAGGCGTTGTCCATGGCGCTCTCGTTGATGTCGTGTCCATCGACGTGGGCGCTGAGCACGATCCATTCGTCGGTCTGGCCGGGGATCTCCGCCACGAGCGTCTCGGTGACCTCTGGCTTCTCCTCGGTCACGATGTGAATGGTGGCAACAGGGAACCCGGCGGCCGTGCGGCGCAGTCGGGCCGCGGCCTCCGCCGTGATGCCGAGCGCGGGGATGCCCGCCCCGCTTTCACGGCCCGAGGAGCCCGTCACCAGCATGCCCGGATGCGGCGCCGCGATGAGGAAGCCAATGGCGCCAGCGGCGCGGGCCATCTCGTACTTGCGGCGGCGATGGATGGTTCCGGCTGCGAACATCAATTCGTGTCGCACCAGCACGATGCGGCCGGAAATGTCGCCGGCGTGCGCCTCGAACTCCTCGGGCGTGCCGCGGCCGAGGTCGATGACTTCCGCCGTGAGGCCGGAGGCGGAAGTCGCAACCGACCGTACGAGCGGATGGGCACGCCATGCCCTGCCGTCGATCGTCAACGAGGCGGAACGCGCGCGCCAGCCGGCGTAGGCAACGGGGAGAGAGGTCGTGTGCGCCTCGGGCACGCGCTGCAGGGCCGCACGGACGTGGGCAAATGCGGCCCGCTCGCTGTCAGTGCCTGCCAGGCGTCCACCGCAATCGCACAGCGCGAGGAAGTCGCCATGCAGGTGCGGGTCGGCAATGAGGCGTGTTGCAACCGACGGCGCGAGTTTCATCAGGCGATCTCCTCGACGTGTTTCTGCAGGTAGCTTTCCAGCCGCTCCATGAAGGCTTCGGCCAGCAGCGACAGGTTGGGGCGGTGGAAGGCACAAATCTCGTACGGCACGAACGGTTCGAAGGGGCGCACGACGACGTCCCGCCCGGCGCACGAGGCGGCCGACAGGGGATCGACGATGGTGACGCCGCCGCCACTTGCAACGATGGCGCAGGCGCTGGCGAAAAATTCCGTCTCCGCGGCGATGTTGAGTTCGGCGCCTGCTGCGGCAAACACCTCTCGTATCGCCTGATGCGTGATGGTTGCGCGCCAGGTGGGCACGAAGGGAAGGCCGGAGAAATCCTGCGGCGTCAGGACGGGCTTGCGTGCGAGCCTGTGCCCTTTCGGCAGCACCGCAACGCATCGGAAGCGATAGCGTCGTACCTCGAAGTCGGTGGCATCGACCGGGGGTTCGGCAATGGCGACGTCGAAGCTCTCTCCCGGGAGCAGGCGGCTCACCACGTCGGAGCTGCGCGTCACCATCTTGATGTGGACGCCTTTGCGCTCGGCGAGGAATTCGGCGACGAGCGGAGGCAGCAGCGAGATGGCTGCGCTGGGATGGCTCGCCAGGACGAGGTGCCCGGCACTGGCGCCGCGGATTTCCTGAGCGGCCTGCGTCAGGCGGTCGATGCCGCTCAGCGCATTTGCGGCCTCGGCATAGAACAGCATTCCTTCCGCTGTCGGCTTCAGCCTGCCGCCCATGCGTTCGAACAGGCGGAACCCCACGGCTTCCTCGAGCCGGGCAATCTGCGCGCTCACTGCGGGCTGAGTCACGCCGAGGGCGGCGGCGGCAGCCGTCGCCGAGCGATGATCGACCACAGATCGGAAGGTCTCCAGGAGGCGAATATCCATGGCCCCATAAATCTCCTTTATTGCTTTTCTGACCCGTAGGTGCTTACGTTGCAAGGCCAGATTGATGCATGGGAGCGATGATCAAGCGTTGGGCATCGCGATCGTTTATGCAGCAGTGGCACGCAGTAGGATGAGATCGGAAGCAGCGTTACGGGCCATGCGCCCCGCATCGCAGACGCAAGAGCAGTTCCCCCTGGTAAACAGCAGCCGCGCCTCTCGATGAGCCAATCCGCCAACACGCCGATGCCGATCATCACGGCGGAGAATGTCTCCAAGCTGTTCGGGTCGAACCGCGTGCTCAACGGCGTGTCGCTTGCCGTGAAGGAGCGCGACGTCGTCTGCATCATCGGCCCGTCCGGGTCGGGCAAGACCACGCTTCTGCGCTGCTTTGCGATGCTCGAGGCGCCGAGTGACGGCCGCATCGTGATGGAAGGCGCCACGATCTCCACGCCGGATCCCGATGCCGCGGTGCGGCGTGCGGCACGTGCCGTGCGCCCGGAGATCGGCATGGTGTTCCAGCACTTCAATCTGTGGCCGCACATGACGGTGATCGAGAACGTCATCGAGGCGCCCATTCTCGTGAAGGGGACGGCACGCGACGCTGCCATCAGCGCGGCGGAGCGGCTCTTGGAGAAGGTTGGGCTGGCAGACAAGCGCGATGCCTATCCAGCGCGCCTTTCTGGCGGCCAGCAGCAGCGCGTCGCGATTGCCCGCGCGCTTGCCATGTCGCCCAAGGTGATGCTCTTCGACGAGCCCACGTCGGCTCTCGACCCGGAGCTGCGGCGCGAGGTGCTGGCGGTGATGCGCCAGCTGGCCTCCGAGGGCATGACCATGATGGTCGTCACGCACGAGATGGGGTTTGCGCGCCACGTGGGCACGCGCGTGGTGTTCATGGACCGTGGCGAGCTGGTGGAGGAGGGGGCGCCGAAGACGTTCTTCTCGGCACCCGCAACGGAGCGTGCGCAACGTTTCCTGCAGCAGTTCGAGGACTAGTCATTTCGTGAGACGGCGCGAGGGTCTCGGCCCCGCGCAACAGAGGCAACCAGAGAAAAGGGGAAGTGCCAATGCGTATCCTGAAAGCATTCGCAGCGCTCGCTTCGACATGCGCCCTCGCCGTGGGGCTGCTGGCCGCGGCAGGCCCGCAGGCCCAGGCGCAGCAGACGCAGTCGCGTCTCTTCGAGATCACCAAGAGCAAGAAGCTGCGCGTGTGCCAGTTCCCGCTCTACTACTCGATCTCGTTCCGCAACCCGAAGTCGGGGCAAATTGAGGGTATCGATGCGGATCTCGCCAAGGAACTCGCCAGTGAGCTCGGCGCCGACCTGGAGATCGTCGAGTCGAGCTTCGCCTCCTTCATCGCCGACCTGCAGGCCAACAAGTGCGAGATCGGCATGTTCGGCGTCGGCGCAACCTTGAAGCGCGCGCAGGCGGTGGAGTTCTCCAAGCCCTATCTCATCACCAACATCTACGCCGTCACGCGCAAGGACAGCGCGGTGAAGTCGTGGGCAGACGTCGACAAGAAGGGCGTGAAGGTGGCCGTGTCGCTCGGCTCCTATGTCGAGACCTTCATGAAGGGCTATCTGAAAAACGCCGAGCTCGTCTCGGTGGCGCCGCCCAACACGCGCGAGGGCGAGCTTGTGGCGCAACGCGTCGACGTCATCATGACGGACTTCCCCACCGCCATCAAAGTGACCGACGAGTTCGACTGGGCGGTGTATTTCCTGCCGCCGGAGAAGCTCGCCGTCACGCCCTATGCCTATGTGGTGCCGCAGGGCGACCAGATCTGGCTCAACTTCGTGAACCTGTTCGTCGACACCATCAAGCTCGACGGCCGGCTCGTGAAATACGCCAACAAGCACAAGCTCGGTCCGATCGTCGCACCGTGACGCGCGGCTGAGACGGGCACGGCTGGAGAGGCAGGATGTTCCGCTATACGTTCCGGTGGGATACGGTCTGGAACAATCTCGACTTCCTGATGTCGGGATTGCAGATGACGCTCCTGCTCTCCGTCGTGACGCTGGTGCTGGCGATGGCGGTGGGCCTGGTGCTGGCCCTGCTCGACATGTCGAAATTCGCGCCGCTCCGCTGGGTCGGCGTGACCTTCGGCGAGATCATCCGCAACACGCCGATCCTGGTGCAGCTGTTGTGGGTGTACTACGTGCTGCCGATCGTGTTCGGCATCCGCATCGAGGCGCTGAGTGCCCTCATCATCGGGCTCTCGGTCTACCAGGCCGCCTTCATCTCCGAAGTCTATCGCTCCGGCATCCAGGCCGTGCCGAAAGGGCATCGGGAAGCCGCCCAGGTGCTGGGCCTGACGCCGGTGCAGGCGTTCCGACGCATCGTGCTGCCGCAGGCGATCCGCATGACGTTGCCGCCGCTGGCCTCCAACTTCGTGCAGCTCATCAAGTTCTCGTCGCTGGGTGCCGTGATTTCCGTCAACGAGATCACCCGCCGCGGCATGGAGCTTTCCGCAAGCACGTTCCGTCCGCTCGAGATCTTCACGTTCATCGCGGTTGTCTACTTCTTCATCTGCTGGCCGCTGGCGATGGCGATCCGGATCTGGGAACGCAGGCTTCTCGCGCAATAACCACGCATGGTGCAGACCGTGGCTCCATCGCCCATCCGTGCAGAGATCCTGTCGGCCGTCGAGGCTGGCGCAGAGCGTCTCGTCGAAACGACGCAGAAGCTTGTGCGGGTGGCCTCGCCCAATCCGCCAAGCGACACCCGTGCCATCGCGCCCGTGGCGGAGGCGCTGCTGCGGGCGATCCCTGGCGCTGAGGTGCGCGCAATCGAATCTGCGCCCGGCATCATCAATCTCGTGGCCCGCGTGAAGGGTGGCAGGCCCGGACGGCGCCTGATCTTCAACGGCCATCTCGATACCTTTCCTGTCGGCGAGGATCTCGGCTGGACGGTGCCGCCGCTCTCGGGCCTGCTCCGCGACGGCAAGCTCTACGGCCGTGGCGTCAGCGACATGAAGGGCGGCATCGCTTGCTCGCTTCTGGCCACCCAGCTGCTGGCGGAGCGGCCTGAAGCCTGGTGCGGCGAGATCGTCGTCACGCTGGCGGGCGACGAGGAGAACATGGGGGCGCTGGGTTCGGGCTACCTGTTGCAGCATGAACCCCTCGCCAAGGGCGACGCCAACATTTGCGGCGACGTCGGCTCGCCGCAGGTCCTGCGCTTCGGTGAGAAGGGGCTCTTGTGGATCGACATCGAGGCACAGGGCACGCCTGCGCATGGCGCCCACGTGCACAAGGGCGTCAACGCCATCGAGCGGCTGATGGCGGCGCTGGCGCAGGTGAAGCGGCTCGAGACGCTGCCGGTTGATGCACCTGCGGCAGTTGTCGCCGCGATCACCAAGGCGAGGCCCGTCTCCGAGCCTTTGTCGGGCGCGGGCGAGAGCGAGACGTTGCAACGCATCACGGTCAACATCGGCACGGTGGCCGGTGGCGTCTCGCCGAACCTCGTGCCGTCGCAGGCGAAAGCGAGCCTCGACATCCGCCTTCCCGTCGGTGTCACCGTGCAAGCGCTCATCGAGCAGCTGGAGCAGTGGCTTTCGCCGCTCGAGGGTGTCACCTGGCGCGTGCTGCGGCAGTACGATCCGAGTTTCACCGCGCCCGACAGCGAGATCGTGCGCACGGTGGCCCATGCGGCGGGCGAGGTGATGGGCGTGGCGCCCGCTCTGAACATGCGTGTGGGGGCTTCCGACTCGCGCTGGTATCGCAAGTTCGGCGTGCCGACGGTGGTCTACGGTCTCACCCCCTTCAACATGGGCGGTCCCGACGAATACGTGCTCGTCGACGAGTTGGTGGCGGTGGCCAAGGTGCATGCGCTCGCCGCCTTCGATTTCCTGCAGAACTGATACGCGGCAACGAGAAGAGGAAACATCCCATGCCCACCTATTCCGAAGACGAGTTGTTCACGCTGCCCACCACCTTCATGAGCGCGCCGTACGGACGGCCGGGGGCGAAAAATCGGGCAGCGATCCTCGGCATCCCCTTCGATTGTGGCACGCATCCCACGCGCATCGGCGCACGCGGCGGGCCGGATTCGGTGCGCCTGCAATCAGTATTGATGCGCCGCTTCAATCCCACGCACGCCGACTTCGATCCCGTCACCACACTCGGGCTGGTCGACTGCGGCAACGTCAAACTGACGCCGGCCC
>JBDHTJ010000217.1:0-7070 GCA_039808585.1 Hyphomicrobiaceae bacterium
ACTGCGCGAAATTCTGGCGGCCATGGCCTGGTGATCTCCCGGATCTTGAAAATGCGGCCGATGCCGCGATGTGGAACGAGCACGCGCCGTCTCAGAGCGCGCCCATGACCTTGCCCTGGAATCCGAACACGCGCCGGTCGCCGCTGAACGCCACCAGCGTCACCTCACGCGATTGCCCCGGCTCGAAACGCACCGCCGTTCCCGCCGCAATGTCGAGCCGGCATCCCCGCGCCTTGTCGCGATCGAAGCGCAGCGCCGCGTTCGTCTCCGCAAAGTGGTAGTGCGAGCCGACCTGGATCGGCCGGTCGCCCGTGTTCTCCACCATCAGCGTCACGGTGGGCCGCCCGGCGTTGAGTTCGATGTCGCCCGGCAGCGTAATGACTTCGCCTGGGATCATGGCGATCTCCCTCAGTTCAATGCCAGGTTCGAGGCCAGCGCGAGGCCTGCCACCGCAACAACCGCACCGGCCGCACGCACCGCCAGCCGTCCTTTGCCCTCGCCCGCCATCATCGCGGCCGTGGCACCCAGGCTATGCAGCAGCCCCGTCGCCAGCGCGAAGCCCGCCATATAGCTCGCAGCCGAAGCCCCCGCAGGCAACTCGCTGCCATGCGCATAGCCGTGCAGCAGGGCGAAGGCGCCGATCACCACGGCCCCCAGCACCGCCGGTGCGCGCAGGCTTGCGGTGACGGCCACGCCCAGCACGACGAGCGAGGCGAGGATGCCCGGCTCCACCATCGGCACCGTGACGTGCGCAAGCCCCACCGCGCCGCCCGCCAGCATCACGGCCACGAACGCAGCCGGCCACATCCACACCGCGCGCCCGCCGTTGATGCCGGCCCACAGCCCCACGGCCACCATCGCCAGCAGGTGATCGACGCCAGTGAAGGGATGCGCGAAGCCCGCCGCCATGGAATGCATGTGGTCCACGCCCTGATGCGCCATTGCCGGCGTGGCGATGACGCCGAGAAGCGCAGCCGCGAGGGCCGCTGCCGATGCCTTTGCCGTTGTCGAGAGCCTGTGTGTCACGGAAATTCGTCCCCTATGCGTGTTGCGCTTGAATTTGCTGCGTGTTGCGCTTGAGTTACGAAGGCGCACGCCAGCGCGCCCCTCGAGAATAATCAGCGGATCGGCTCGTGCACCGTCACGAGCTTCACCCCGTCGGGAAAAGTTGCTTCCACTTGCACGTCGTGGATCATCTCTGCGATGCCATCCATCACCTGGTCGCGCGTCAGCACCTTTGCCCCCGCTTCCATGAGATCGGCCACGCTGCGGCCATCCCTCGCCCCCTCCACCACGAAGTCGGAGATCAGCGCCACGGCCTCCGGATAGTTGAGCTTCACGCCGCGTTCCAGGCGCCTGCGCGCCACCATCGCCGCCATGGAGATGAGGAGCTTGTCTTTTTCCCGCCCTGTCAGGATCATCGTGTCTCGCCTTCAGAACCTGCTCGTCTGCATCAATTGGCTAGCACTGCCAGATCCGCGGCAGCTGCCGGCCGGACAGCGCCTCGATCACCGGGCGCAGCTCCATCTGTAATGTTCTGCCATCCTTCGCGAGCCCGCGCAGCAGGAGAATTTCACCCCACTGGCTGGCGCCGATCGTGCTCTGTGTAGAACCGATAAGCGCGCGCACCGGCTCCAGCAATTGTCCTGCATCGCGCCCGACGTAAATCACCATGGCCGCAGCCCGCGCGCCAGCGAATGTCGCGGCCTTGTCGAGCACATGCGCCACGCCTCCGGAAAGCAGCAGCGTATCCGCGAAGATCAGGCGACCGTCGCGACGAATGCGCCAGTGATCGCGCACGCCGCCTTGCACCACATCCTCACCCATGGCTGCTCGCCCAAAAATTAGGCACTCGGCCGCGAGCAGCGTCGCGTCCCCGGCAAGCTCGATCTCAGTTCGCCGCTCCAGCACCGACCGGTCGAAGAGAATGGCCGGCTGCGGCAACCACAGCAGCCGCGACCGCGCCGCCAGCCGCGCCGATACGGTAATCCGCGCCGGCTCCCCCTGCATCGAGCGGTAGATCTTTTCCGCTGCCGCCGTCGTGATGGTGGCATCCGCCCCTTCGTTCAGCGCCACGTCCGTCTCGAAGCTGTCGCCTCCGGTAAGCCCGCCCGCCATGTTGAGCAGGATGGCCTGCGCCTGCACCCCTTCCCCGTCGCCCTCCCGCGGATTGGGAAACCTTGCCCGGCCCGAGCCGGCCTGATGCAACGTGTCGAGAACGGTAGCCCCGTCCCGCACCTTGTAGGCCAGACGCACCCGCGCCTCTGCCCGCGGCAACCAGGTCCGTGCTTGCAGCAATTGGCGCCTCTTCTGACCCGCGTTCGTCAGACCGTAAGGTAGCGCCGCACGTCGGCTTCGACCATGGTCTTGCTGTCGCCCGCCATCACCACCTCGCCGCGCTCCATCACGGCATAGGTATCGGCCAGCTCGCGCGCGAAATCGAAGTACTGCTCCACCAGCACGATCGCCATCTTACCCTGGTCGCGCAGATAGGCGATGGCCCGGCCGATGTCCTTGATGATCGACGGCTGGATGCCCTCGGTCGGCTCGTCGAGCACGATGAGCTTTGGCTGCATCACCAGCGCCCGCGCGATGGCAAGCTGTTGCTGCTGCCCGCCGGAAAGATCACCCCCGCGCCGCCCAAGCATCGATTTCAGAACCGGGAACAGCTGGAATAGCTCTTCCCCGATGTTCCTCTCCCCGGCCTTCAGCCGCGCATATCCCGTCTCGAGGTTCTCCTGCACTGTCAGCAGCGGGAAGATCTCGCGCCCCTGCGGCACATAGGCGATCCCCTGCCGCGCGCGCTCGTAGGCCTTGAGCCCCGTGATGTCGTGCCCGTCGAAGCTGATCGTGCCGGAGCGCACCGCCTGATGCCCCACGATCGCCCGCAGCAGCGAACTCTTGCCCACGCCGTTGCGCCCCAGGACGCACGTGATCTTGCCGACTTCCGCCTTCAGCGAAACGCGGCGCAGTGCCTGCGCGGCACCATAGTAGAGATCGATGTTCTCGACCGACAGCATGCGCCTTCACCAGCTCTCTTATCAGCGCCCGAGATAAACCTCGATGACGCGTTCGTTGTTCGATACGTCGTCGAGCGACCCTTCCGCCAGCACCGACCCTTCGTGCAGGCACGTCACCTTCACGCCGAGCCGCCGCACGAATTCCATGTCGTGCTCCACCACCACCACCGTGTGGCTTTGCGCGATCTCGCGCAGCAGATCCGCCGTGGTCATGCTTTCGGCGTCCGTCATGCCCGCCACGGGCTCGTCGACCAGCAGAAGCTTCGGGTCCTGCGCGATCAGCATGCCGATCTCGAGCCACTGCTTCTGGCCGTGCGAGAGCGAGCCCGCCAGCCGTTTGGCATGTTGCGTGAGACCGATCGTCTTCAGGATGTCCGTGATACGGTCGCTGTCGGCGCTGTTGGAGCGCCACAACAGGTTGGCCAGAACGCTCCGCTTCATCTTCAGCGCCAGCAGCACGTTGTCCCACACCGTGTGCTCTTCGAACACCGTCGGCTTCTGGAATTTCCGGCCGATGCCCAGCGACGCGATTGTCGCCTCGTCTTTGGTGGTGAGGTCGATGGCGCCCTGGTCGAACAGCACATCGCCCTCGTCGGGCCGCGTCTTGCCGGTGATGATGTCCATCATCGTGGTCTTGCCGGCACCGTTCGGGCCGATGATGGCCCGCATCTCGCCGGGCGCCAGCGACAGCGACAGGTTGTTGATGGCACGGAAGCCATCGAAGCTCACATGCACGCCATTGAGATAGAGCAGGCTCGCCGCCGTGATCGTGTGCGGCTTGGATATGCGCAGGTCCGTTGCAGCTTCCATCGTGGCCATGGGCTTACTCCGCCGGCTGCGCGGCAGCCGCGCTACTGGAAGAAGCGTCCTCGGACTTCTGCGGCAGCAGCCCCAGGATGCCCTTCGGCAGGAAGATGGTCACCACCACGAACAGCCCGCCCAGCGCGAACAGCCAGTAGGGCGCGAGCAGGCCCGTCGTGAACGTCGACTTGGCGTAGTTGACGATGACGGCGCCCAGCGCCGCCCCCACCAGCGTCCCGCGACCGCCCACCGCCACCCAGATCACCACCTCGATCGAGTTGGCCGGCGTGAACTCGCTTGGGTTGATGATGCCCACCTGCGGCACGTAGAGCGCACCCGCAACCGCCGCCATGCACGCCGAAAGCGTGAACACGAAGGTCTTGTAGTTGTCGACGCGATAGCCGAGGAACCGCGTCCGGCTTTCCGCGTCACGCACCGCGATCAGCACCTTGCCGGCCTTCGACGTCACCACCCATCGCGCGATGATGTAGCCGAGCCCCAGCGCGAACGCCGACAGCATGAACAACACCGTCCGCGTCACCGGCGACTGCACCGAATAGCCCAGGATGTCCTTGAAGTCGGTCAGGCCGTTGTTGCCGCCGAAGCCGAAATTGTTGCGGAAGAAGCCCAGCATCAGCGCATAGGTCAGCGCCTGCGTGATGATCGAAAGATAGACACCCGTCACGCGGCTGCGGAAGGCGAACCAGCCGAACACGAAGGCGAGCAGCCCCGGCACCAGCAACACCATCAGCATCGCGAACCAGAACATGTCGAAGCCGTACCAGAACCACGGCAGCTCCTTCCAGTTCAGGAACACCATGAAGTCCGGCAGGATCGGATGCGCATAGACACCCCGCGTCCCGATCTGCCGCATCAGGTACATGCCCATGGCGTAGCCACCGAGCGCGAAGAAAGCCCCGTGCCCCAGCGAGAGAATGCCGCAATAACCCCAGACGAGATCGAGCGATAGCGCCAGCAGCGCATAGCACAGGTACTTGCCCCACAGCGCCACCGCGCTCGTGCCGAGATGGAATGCCGACGTCGGCGGCACCGCCAGATGCAGGATCGGCACGATGACGATCGCCGCCGCCAGGATCGCCAGGAAGATGAGGCCCCGGTTGTCGGAAGCTTCGATGAGGCGTCGCGTGATCATGCTTCAACCGCCCGGCCCTTGAGCGCGAACAGGCCGCGCGGGCGCTTCTGGATGAAAAGAATAACGGCGACGAGCAGCAGGATCTTGCCGAGCACAGCACCGGCATAAGGTTCGAGGAACTTGTTGGCGATGCCGAGCGACATCGCCCCCACCAGCGTGCCCCACAGGTTGCCGACGCCGCCGAACACCACGACCAGGAAGCTGTCGATGATGTAGCCCTGGCCGAGGTTCGGCGACACGTTGTCGATCTGCGAGAGCGCAACACCCGCAAGCCCCGCAATGCCCGAGCCCAGCGCGAACGTCAGCGCGTCGATGCGGCCCGTATTGATGGCCATGGCGCTCGCCATGCGCCGGTTCTGCGTAACCGCGCGCATCTGCAGCCCGAGCGTGGTGTAGCGCAGCGCCGCAAGCAGCGCCGTGAAGATCAAGACCGCGAACACGATGATCCAGAGCCGGTTCCAGGTCACGGTCAGGCCGCCCAGCGGAAACGACCCGGACATGAAGTGCGGCGCGCCCACTTCGCGGTTGGTCGGGCCGAACGTCGTGCGCACCGCCTGCTGCAGAATGAGGCTGATGCCCCACGTCGCCAGCAGCGTCTCGAGCGGCCGGCCATAGAGGAAGCGGATCACCCCACGCTCGATTGCGATGCCGACCAGCGCAGCGACGAGGAACGCCAGCGGTATGGCGATAGCCAGCGAATAGTCGAACAGCCACGGCACGCTCGTGCGGATGATCTCCTGCACCACGAACGTCGTGTAGGCGCCCAGCATCACCATTTCGCCGTGCGCCATGTTGATCACGCCCATCACGCCGAAGGTGATGGCAAGGCCGATCGCGGCGAGCAGCAGCACCGAGCCGAGCGACAAGCCGTACCAGAAGTTCTGCGCCACGGCCCAGGCCGCGAGATTGTTGTCGATGGCCGTGAGCGCCTCGGCCTGCACTTTCTTCACGGCATCCGATTGCTCGCCGGGCATGGCGGCTAGCAGTCCGCGCGCCTCCTGGTCGCCGCGGTCGCGGATGACGGCGATGGCCTCGACCTTCTCGTTCTCCTTGAAGTTCGCACCATAGAGCACGATTGCCGCGCGCGCCTCCAGGAAGGCACGCTTGATGCGTGGCTCACGCTCCTTCTGGATCGCCTGCTCGAGCGCCGGCAGCGCAGATGCATCGCGCGATTTGAACACTGCCCCCGCCGCTTCCAGGCGCTGTGCGGGATTGGGCGACATCAGCGTCAGCGTCCCGAGCGCCGCCTCGACCGAACGCCGGATGCGATTGTTGAGGCGCACGTTGGAGAGGCCCGCCGGCTCCGGCCCCGCAAGTTTCTCGCCCGTCGCCGCGTCCATCAGCGCGCCGGCCTTGTCCTTGATGTACACTTTCTTGCTTTCGGCGGAGAACAGGAGGCGCCCGTCCTGCAACGCCGTGATCAGGTCCGCAGCCAAGGGATGGCCGCTGCTGGCGACACCGGAAATGCCAGCATCCGTATCGTTGAAGCTGTCGCCTGCAAATTTCTCGACGGCCTTTGCATATGCCGCCGCGTCTCCCTGTGCCCGTGCCTCCCCTGCAAACAGCGGCATCAAGATGATGAACGCCAGGGCGATTGACGGCATCGCGAGGGCCAGCATCCGGCAATTCGACCATCGCCGGCCCGCACGCGCGGTGCCAAGCATGGTGCCCAGAACGCTACGCACAAAGGTACCCCGCGCGGTAGAAGGCGCGATGCAGGGCGCAGGCCTCATCATAACATGCTTCCCCCACCCGTTATCGGGTCGTTGTTGTTGGGCTTCGAACGCGAACTCCGGAACCAACTCCGCCAGGGCGCTGCGCCCCGCGTCCGTCGGCATGAGGAAGGGGAGGCGGCGGAAACCCGCCGTCTCCCCCACGATCAGATGCAGGCGATTAGCTGCCGCACTTGTTCGTCTTGACGTTCCAGTTGCCGCACTTCTTCTCGACCCAGTCGCCGATCAGGTCCTTGGAACCATCGAGTTCCTTCGACCATGCATCGCCGGGGACGAGACCGTCCGTCTTCCACACCACGTCGAACTGGCCATCACCCTTGATTTCGCCGATGAACACCGGCTTGGTGATGTGGTGGTTCGGCA
>JBDHTJ010000218.1:0-7068 GCA_039808585.1 Hyphomicrobiaceae bacterium
CGTCTCGACTGATCAGGCTTTAGGGGAGCCAGCCGTTGCTGGTGCAGATGGCTTTCAGCTCGGCGGTGGCTTGTGCGAGCTTGTCGGGAAAAATGGAGCGCAGGACGAGTTGCGTGCCGGGCTTGCCGTCGCGCGAGAAGGGATAGCTGCCCATCGACACGTCCGGGTATTTCTTCTGATGCTCGGCGAAGGCGTGTGCGATCTCACCCTCGGGCCGATGCAGCTCGATGCCTTCCGACAGCATCTTCTTGCCGGTCTTGAGGAACTTGGTGGCGGCCTCCAGCATCACGGCCATGATGCTCGGGACGCCGGCCATGACGATGACGTTGCCCAGCATGAAGCCGGGCGCGATGGAGATCGAGTTCTCGACGAGTTCGGCGCCGAAAGGAATGCGCGCCATCCTGAGCCGCGCAGGCGTCAACTCAACACCGCGGCGCTCGAAATAGGCTTTCATCGGCTTCAGGGCGCGTTCGTCGACATCGATGCCGACGCCGAAGGCCTTTGCCACCGAGTCGGCCGTGATGTCGTCGTGCGTCGGGCCGATGCCGCCAGTCGTGAATACGTAGTTGTAGCGATGGCGCAGCGCGTTGAGGGCGGCGATGATCTCCGGCTCCTCGTCGGCCACGATGCGCACTTCCTTGAGGTGGATGCCGATGGCCGTCAGGTGGTCGGCGATGTGGCCGATGTTCTTGTCCTTGGTGCGGCCCGACAGGATCTCGTCGCCGATGACGAGTACAGCGGCGGTTACAATATCCTCGGGGCTGTGCGGGGCGTTCATTCTGGTGCCTTTCGGGAGGTCGGCGTTCTGTTGTTGCGGGCACCCTAGCGCCTGCAGCGTGTTGTTGTCAGCATCCGCGAGGGCGGGCTTGCAGCGGCGCGGAACCCGGCCTAACAGAAGCCATGCGCTTTCCCAATCCGCTCATTCCAGGCACGCTCATCCAGCGCTACAAGCGCTTTCTCGCGGACGTCCGCCTGGCCAACGGTGAGACCGTGACGGCCACGTGCCCGAACACGGGCTCCATGCTGGGGCTGACCAGCCCGGGCGCGCGCGTGTGGCTGTCGGAGAGCGACAGCCCGACACGCAAGTACAGGCACACCTGGGAGCTCGTGGAGGCAGACCTGGGCAAGGGGCCGGCGCTGGTCGGGATCAACACCGGGCATCCCAACAAGCTGGTGGCGGAGGCCATCGCAGAGGGACGTGTGAAACCCCTGAAGGGATATGCGGGCCTGCGCCGGGAGGTGAAGTACGGCAGCAACAGCCGCATCGACATCCTGCTCGAGGACGCCAGCAAAGGCAGCTGCTACGTCGAGATCAAGAATGTGCACCTGTCGCGCAAGGCGGGCCTCGCCGAGTTTCCCGACAGCGTCACGGAGCGGGGCGCCAAGCATCTGCGAGAGATGTCGGACATGGTGCGTGCCGGGCATCGCGCGGTGATGGTGTACCTCGTGCAGCGCGGGGATGCACAGAAGCTGTCGTTCTGCGGGGATATCGACCCTGGCTATGTGGCTGCGTTGCAGGACGCCAGCCGTGCCGGCGTAGAGGCGATCGCACTTCGCTGCCGGCTGTCGCCGGAGGAGATTGCGGTGGACAAGATCATCCCGCTTGTTCTGCCTTGAGCTGCATTTTCCCCTGGCGCCCGGCAAGGCAAACCCCGCGGTGGCGCATCACCCGGTAGACCAGGGACACGAAACCACCGCGGGGACCCGCTGCCGACATTCACGCGGGCAAGAATGCTGCCGCACGTGGCCCTATTCACACGTCCCCATCTTGCTCATTTGGCAAGGTAGTTGCGATAGGCCCAACGCCCATCTGCGCGCTTTGTTTCATTGAAAAGGCTCTTGTCGCTATCGCGCGTCTCGTGCTGCATGCCGGCGACGGTCGGGCGCACCTCGGGCTTGCCCTTCTCGGCCGCGGTGAGAAAATCCTGCGCTGCAGCCACCGCCGGCGCGGCAGGTTTGCTCTCGCCTTTCGCCTTCGGCTGCTCGCCAATGGCTTCCGTGACGGCTGCCGCAAGCTGCTTGCCCCACATCTTCCGGAACAGCGCGTTGGACGGGTAGATGTTGGCGGAGGTGACCTGGCCATTGATGGCAACGACATAGCCGATGACGTCGGCACCCTCTTCACCGGCCGATTGCAGGGCCTTCACGTATGCTGCGCGGGCCACTTTCAACTTCTCGTTCTCGAGCGACAACTGCAGGCTCGATTCCGACTGTGGTGCGGCGACGGGGGCTCCCAGTCCGCTCTTCAGCTTCTCCTGGGTGCTTGCCACCTCGTTCCAAACCTTGCGCTGGCGCGTGCCCGTATCATCGGCGCGGCCCATCAGCGCGGTGCGCGAGGGAAGGTTTCCGGTCGTCGTGTCGCCGCGCGGTTCGGCCGGCTTGGCGGGCGGCGCAGTCATGGCGAGAAGTGCCGAGCGCGAGGGCATCGCCTCGTTGGCGCTGTTGAAGCGGGCGACGTCCTCCTTGCCGCGGCCGGTCCAGCGGCCCTGTTCCACGCAGTAGGACGCGATGGGCAGCTTGCCCGAGGACGGCGGCAGCACCAGGCTGACAGTGAGCACGCGATCCTGCTTGCCGCCCTTCACGATGTCGCCGGCCTGGATGAACACCTCGCTGGTGCCCGTGTTCTCGATGGTGAGTTCGTTGACGTTCCCCGTCTCGTTGACGATGACTTTGCCCTCGGCCAGTGCCTCTTGCAGGGTGAGGGGAACGGGGCCCGGCAGGCTGGCGCCGTGCACCAGGTAGATGGCCAGGTTCTCGTGCACGCGGGGTTCGGAAACGCGCGGGGCAGGGTCTGCGAGCGCGGCGCCCACAGCCATTCCCGCGGCTGCGCACACGGCCGTAAACATCGGAGCGAAGGTCCAGAGCCGCATTGGAATTTTCCTTTCCGGTTGACGACGGAAGGATGCCTATGCGCGCGCTTTCCGGCTGCCCGGCGGTGGACCTCGGGCGAAAGCGCGTTCTCTCTGCGGCGCTCTGATGACGGACAATGAACGTGGCTCACCCGATACAGTCGCGGCGAGGATTTCGGGGTCAAGCCTTCTGGTAGCTGATGAACTCCATCAGGCTGCCGTCCGGATCGCGGAAGTAGAGGCTGAGGCCGGGGCCTTTGGCGCCGTTGCGGGGCACGGGCCCCAGTTCGATTTCGACATCGCAGCTTTCCAGATGCGCGCGTGCTTCAGCAATGGGACCAGGCCACTCGAAGCACAGGTCGCTGTTGCCGGGGCGGACAGGATCACGGGCAACGGGCGTTGCATCGACGCCGGGCCCATGGCAATTCAGCTGGGTGGTTCCGAAGCGATAGGCGAAGCCGGCCCCGCGCGGGATCAACTCCGCGCCGAGCACCTGCGTGTAGAACGCGTTCGAGCGCTCCCAATCCGAGACGTGGATCACACAGTGGTCGAGCCGGGGTTTCGCCATCACGCGCCTCCTTGAGCAGTTCTTGAATGAGAGTCTGATTCACGCTTTCGATGGACGCGGAAATGCGTCCATCTCAACCGATCAGGCTCTCGGTTGCGGGACGCGAGTATAGCGCCGCAGGAGCGCGCCGGCACGCTGCCCTGCGCGAAAGTGGCTTTCCAAGCTAACACCGCCCCGCACGCATTCCCAATCTCCGCACTGGGGAGGGCGGAGCACACTTGGGGCGCGTGCGAGGCGGCTAACAGCAGCTGGAGAGGCTGAGACGAGAGGCAAAGAGAGAGAGAGGCGAAACGACCTTTGGCTGAAAACGGCCTCAGCGAGCGCGCGGACGCTGCTGTTGCCACATGAAGTAACCGGTGGTGACGAGAGCGGTCAGGATCATCATGCCGAGGATGTCCGCCCGCAGGATGAAGCCGTACCAGAGCTTGAAGCCCGACCACGTCGCCTTCGGCGCTGTGAGCAGGCCGTTGAGTACGATAACGACGCACACGAGGGCTGCAGTGAGTGCGATGACAATGGCGATGTCGACGAGCTTGTGAGCAATAGGCGGCATTGAGGCTGTCCCTGTCTTCCTACGCCCTGGTTATCCCCAGAAAGCTGCACCTTGCGGCACTGCATTTCCTGGCTGATCTCGGGCGTCTATGGCAGCAGCCTAAACTGATTCGCGACTCACCGGTTGAAACTACACTTCGCTTTCAATTCGTTAACGGTTTTGCGGGGCGTGCGCGAGTCCGGCACCGCGGTGGCGGTGTTGCAGGCAGGCCAACAGGGCGCGCGGTGCGGAGGCGTGCCCAGCGGCAGGAGCGCTCAATAGGTGAGTGCTGCCTTCAGCGCCTGCAGCTCCGCCTTCGGATCCGGATAGGCTTCGTAGGCCTGGCCCGCCAGACGATACCAATAGCGCGCGTTGCCTTCGTCGCCTTCGATCTTGTGCAAGACCGCGTGGATCCAGCAGGCGATGGGATCTTCCTCGTGCCGCTGCACGATCTTGTGCGCGTCCTCCCAGTCGCCGGCGAGGGCGAGCGTCACGGCCTCGGTCAGGTCTTCTCGGAGTGCCATTGGTGCCATCCTTTCGCGCGCAGGCTGCAGGCAGGGCATGTGCCGCAGCCATAGCCCCAGTCGTGGCGATGCGTGCGGTCTGCCTGGTAGCAGGTGTGGCTGTCTTCGACGATGAGGCGGATCAAGCCGGGGCCGCCGAGATCCTGCGCCAGGGCCCAGGTGCCGGCCTTGTCGATCCACATCAGCGGCGTGAGGATTGCAACCGGCTTGTCGAGGCCGAGGCCGAGGGCGTGCGCGAGGGCCTGCAGGGTGTCGTTGCGGCAATCGGGATAGCCGGAAAAATCCGTCTCGCACATGCCGCCGACGAGGTTGGGTATGCCGCGGCGATAGGCAAGGGCTGCCGCGTACGTCAGGAACAGCAGGTTGCGCCCGGGTACGAAGGTGTTGGGCAGGCCCGAGGCCGTGATCTCGAAGGTCATGTCGCGTGTCAGCGACGTTTCGGAGATGGCGGCGAGCGTATCGAGCGTCAGAACATGATCCTCACCGAGACGCTCGGACCAATGCGGCCGCAACGCCGCCAGCCCGGCGCGCAGCTTGGGCCGTTGCTGCATCTCGACGGCATGGCGCTGGCCATAGGCGAAACCGATGGTTTCAACGCGGGCGAAACGCTCGAGCGCCCAGGCGAGGCAGACGGTGGAATCCTGCCCGCCGGAGAACAGCACCAGGGCCGAGGAGGCGGCGCCAGCGTTGGTTGTGATCTCGCCCGGGTTTTGGGCTGAAGTCTTGCTTTCGCTCACGTTTCCGCCTCTGCAACTCATCCGGCCGCGCGCCGCTCAAGAAGCCAGAGCTGGCGTTGGCGTCATCGGTGCTTGCGTCATTGTGCCAGTCCTTCACCTCGACGCCAACGAGGGGCTTTGCGAGAACGCTGCCATTTTGTAGAAGCCACGCAACCATTTGCTCGCACACGGGAGACCTGCAATGACCGCCATCGTCGACATCGTCGGCCGGGAAATTCTGGATAGCCGTGGCAACCCCACGGTCGAGGTCGACGTCGTGCTGGAGGACGGCTCGCAGGGCCGGGCCGCGGTGCCATCCGGCGCCTCGACGGGGGCGCACGAGGCCAATGAGCTTCGCGACGGAGACAAGGGCCGTTATCTCGGCAAGGGCGTGCTGAATGCCGTGGCCGCGGTCGAAGGCGAAATCTACGACGCGCTGCGCGGCATGGATGCGGAAGATCAGCGCCGCATCGACGATGCGCTGAAAGCGCTGGACGGTACGCCGAACAAGTCGCGCCTGGGCGCCAATGCGATCCTCGGTGTCTCGCTGGCGGTTGCGAAGGCGGCCGCGGATGCCTCGGGCCTCGCGCTCTATCGCTACCTCGGCGGTACGCAGGCGCACGTGCTGCCGGTGCCGATGATGAACATCATCAACGGCGGCGCCCACGCCGACAACCCGATCGACATCCAGGAGTTCATGATCATGCCGGTGGGCGCTGGCACGTGTCGCGACGCGATCCGCATGGGCGCGGAGATCTTCCACACCCTCAAGAAGGGCCTGAGCGAGGCCGGCCACTCCACCAATGTGGGTGACGAGGGCGGCTTTGCGCCCAACCTCAAGTCGGCCGACGAGGCGCTCGGCTTCATCATGAAGTCGATCGAGAAGGCGGGCTACAAGCCGGGCTCCGACGTGGTGCTGGCGCTCGATTGCGCGGCCACCGAGTTCTACAAGGGCGGCAAGTACGCGATGGAAGGCGAGGGCAAGTCGCTCGACAGCGCCGGCATGGCCAAGTACCTCGCGGATCTCGTGGCGCGCTACCCGATCGTCTCGATCGAGGACGGCATGTCCGAGGACGACTGGGCGGGCTGGAAGGGCCTCACCGATCTCATCGGTTCCAAGTGCCAGCTGGTGGGCGACGACCTTTTCGTGACCAACACCGAGCGCCTGTCCAAGGGCATCAAGGGCGGCATCGCCAATTCCATCCTCGTGAAGGTGAACCAGATCGGCTCGCTGACCGAGACGTTGGACGCCGTGTCCATGGCGCAGCGTGCCGCCTATACCGCCGTCATCTCGCATCGCTCGGGCGAGACCGAAGACAGCACGATTGCCGACATCGCGGTGGCGACGAATGCCGGGCAGATCAAGACCGGCTCGCTGTCGCGATCGGATCGGCTCGCCAAGTACAACCAGCTTATTCGCATCGAAGAGGAACTGGGCGATCAGGCGCGCTTTGGCGGGCGCGCGGCGATCAGGGCCTGATGCTGTCGAAAGGCTGTCGGACACCGGGCCCTTGGCTATCTGGCCCGGTGTCTTCAGCGGTTTTCTCTCAGACGTCGGATCGTGGCGTCGTCTGAAAGTGTGAAGGATTTGGAAATTGCCGCAAAATCAGCCGGTTCAAGCTGTGCGCGGAGCAAAAAAAGAAGTCTCGGATCGGGCCGGAATTTTACGCGCAGTTAACTGCCCGAGGACTAGAACGATCGGGTGTCCCGCGTAGACAAAAACCCATGGGTCTCGCGTCAAATCCGCCCTTGTTCTGGAAGCGCTGGAGCCAATCCGACAGACCCCCGGTGTCGCTTGTCTGTCCTTCCTGTGCGCTCACGTCTTCGCTTGCCTGAACCTCGGCACAATCGGTCTCGAGGCGCGTGCCCGCTGCATCTT
>JBDHTJ010000219.1:0-7018 GCA_039808585.1 Hyphomicrobiaceae bacterium
GCGGCCCTATCCGCACGCTGGCATGGATGTGTGCCTGCGTTCAGATCACGGTGCGCTTGGGTTAGCACACGCCTTGTCCTTCTACAGGATCTACGGAAGCGGTGCACGAACACCCTCCCACCCCACTTCCCGTCAAGCGTGCGCGCAGTCTACGCTCCGGCCCCGAGCGCGGTCCTTCCTTTCTATGCCTTCCCGGAAGCCGGGCCGAAGGCGCGGCTATCCGGGACCTTTCCCCGTTTTTGTCTTTCGCACCGGGATAGATTCCGGCCCTCGCTGCGCTCGGCCGCGAAGGCAGAAAAGATAGGGCGCGGCCCTATCCGCACGCTGGCGTGGATCTCCGCCTTGGCGGAGATGACGGTTCTGGAGCGGGAACGTCTCCCCACACTGGCGTCATGTCCGCGCAGGCGGGCATCCACGGAAGTCCGCCGCCGCACGACCCGATGGCCCCAATGCCGCAGGCGCGGTCCTCCCTTTCTATGCCTTCCCGGAAGCCGGGCCGAAGGCGCGGCTATCCGGGACCTTTCCCCGTTTTTGTCTTTCGCACAGGGATAGATCCCGGCCCTCGCTGCGCTCGGCCGGGAAGGCAGAATAGAGAGGGCGCGGCCCTATCCGCACGCTGGCGTGGATCTCCGCCTTGGCGGAGATGACGGGTCTGGAGCGGGAACGTCTCCCCAATCGGCGTCGTGCCCGCGCAGGCGGGCATCCACGGAAGTCCGCCGCCGCACGACCCGATGGCCCCAATGCCGCAGGCGCGGTCCTCCCTTTCTATGCCTTCCCGGAAGCCGGGCCGAAGGCGCGGCTATCCGGGACCTTTCCCCGTTTTTGTCTTTCGCACAGGGATAGATCCCGGCCCTCGCTGCGCTCGGCCGGGAAGGCAGAATAGAGAGGGCGCGGCCCTATCCGCACGCTGGCGTGGATCTCCGCCTTGGCGGAGATGACGGGTCTGGAGCGGGAACGTCTCCCCAATCGGCGTCGTGCCCGCGCAGGCGGGCATCCACGCAAGTCCGCCGCCGCACGACCCGATGGCCCCAATGCCGCAGGCGCGGCCCTCAGATGCGGGTGCGCACGATGCGGGGGAAATCGTCGCCCTGCGCGACGCCCGCCGTCTCCGGCATCGGCGCATGTGACGCAGCCCCGGGGCGCGCCTGCGGGCCCGCCGTGACGCCCGCTGCAAACCAGGCGTCGATCAGGTCGAGTTCGTCCGCCGAGAGGTTGAGCCCCTGCCCACGGCAGCGCGCCACCACGAAGTTGCGGAAGCGGCCTGCGAACAGGTTTGCCGAAGCGCCCTGCTCGAACCACGGATCGGCCTCGCTCACCACCTCAAGGATGAAGCGCACGTCGTCCTTGCGGATGTCGAGCCCACGCTCCTTCGCCCGCTGCGCGACGTTGGTCAGGGTCTGCGCGCCGATCAGGTCGTTGTCGTTGATCTCGGCTGCCATCACCTCGAACAGCATGCGGTACTCGGGAGGCGCCAGCGGCGGCGCCTGGCAGGCTTCCTGGATACGCTGGATCGACGTCTGGATCGAGGACGATGCCGGTGCAGCTTGCTGGGGATGCGCCTGGGCAGATGCGGGTGCAGGTGCGCCCGCAAGCGGGCCGGCTGCAGAAGGCATTGCCTGTGCGGCCGGACGGGCAGTCGGCGGTGCAGGCAGCTTCGGCCCGGCCTGCGGCGGCATCGGCGCGGGGGCGAGTGGCATCGCGGGCTGCAGGGCCTGCGGGGGAGCCGCCATCGCTGCAGGGGGCGCAGCAAGAGGCGCCGCCTGTGGCGCGGGCATCGCAGCGGCAGGCATGGGAACAGCGGTCGCGATGCCGGCGGCAGCGGCAACCGGTGGCAGGGGCGGAGCACCCGGGGCCGGCTGTGCCCGGCTCAGGTCCTGCAGCGGATCGCGGGCCGGAGCCGGCGCGGACGCAGGCGCAGCGGCGACTGCCGGGGCAGCCTTCATCGGCTCGCCGTGGCGGCGCGGATCATAGGCCGCATAAGGCGGCTCGGCGGTGAGGCGGATGTCCTCAGGCAGGCCCTTGGCCAGAAGCTCACGGAAGCTGCCCGAGCCCGCCCAGCCGGAGCCGATGGTCTTCTCGTGCCCGAGGGCGCGTACGGCGCGTTCCGCCAGGGCCTCGAGCGGCATCGGCGTGGCGGACGCCCGCACCGCCGTCGTGATCTCCGACAGGATCTCGCGACGGATATCCTCGATGCGTGCGCTCGGCGTGTGCGCAAGCGCCGGCTGCTCGGCGCCAGCCTCCACGATCCCGCCGTTGAGGATGAGGTTGATCAGGTCCGCCTCGCGCACCTCGCCATCGCTGATGGCGGTGTAGGGCGCGGCCGTGTAGTCGTTGGCGAAGATCACCGTGCGGCGCGCATGCGCGCGCAGGCGATGCAGCACGGGCGTGAAATCTGCGTCACCCGACAGGATGATGAACTCGTCGAAGTAGGTCTCGTGCGTGAGGTAGTCGCGCACGTCCATCACCATGCGGATGTCGGAGGAGTTCTTCAATTGCGCGGTGAGGGGAGGGCAGTCGATCACCTCGAAGCCCGCGCGCAGGAAGTGGTGCCGCACGAACGGGAAGGAGTTCATGTCGGTGGAGTTGTCGTGCTGGTTGCGGCGCGGCACGGGGTTGCCGTAGCAGCGGTTCATCACGATGCGGCGGCGCGTGGTGTCGATGGGGGCGTTGGTGGGGGTGATGAGGCGCCCGCTCTCGATCTCACGCAGCCACAGCACGGCATCCTTGGCAAAACGCTTGGCGGCTTCCTCGCTCTTGCGCTTCAAGGACAGGTAGATGTTGTCGTAATCGACAAAAACCGCGCTCAGGCACGGTCCCCCCGGCTGCCTCTGCATTCACGCCCCCCAAAAACCACTTCGAGGCGAGTTGTCGACGAGTCGGAGAGCATCTGCAAGCTTGCGGCAGGCTTGCCGGACCCTCATCAACAGGAACCTTGGAGAGGCCGCAAAAGGCGCCATATTTCCGGCACTTTATGCGCGCTGCCAGGAACCGCGCGCCTGGGGAAATCTCAGTCCGGTTCGAAGCCTTCGGGGGCAATTTCGAAGCGCTCGAACTGAAACGCAGGCGCAACGGTACAACCAACGAGTGTCCAGTCGCCGAAGCTGCGGGCCTGCTGCCAGGCATTCGCCGGCACGATGCCTTGCGGCCGCGCGCCCGCCTTGAGATCGGGCCCGAGCACGAGATCGCGCCGTCCGTTCCCGTCTGCGATACGCAACTCGAGTGGCGCACCGGCATACCAGTGCCAGATCTCCGCCGCGTCCACGCGATGCCAGCGCGAAAGCTCGCCCGCGCGCAGCAGGAAGTAGATGGCGGTGGAGGCGCCGCGCCCCTCCGCATGCACCGCGCGCGGATCGCGAAAGGTCTCGCGGAAGGCGCCGCCCTCGGGATGCGGGGCGAGGCCGAGAAGGGCGATGACCTCCTCGGCCGAGAGCGTGCCAGGGCCTGCCATCGGCTCAGCCGCGGTTCTTGCGCTCGCGGATCTCGCCGAAGATTTCCCAGTCAGCGCGACCCTTCATGCCGAGGCGCTCCTGGATCTCGGGGCTCGCGACGCGCAGGAACACGTTTGTTGCCATCTCCGCGGCCATGGTCGTCGGCAGCGTCGGCTTGCCGGCCACGCGCAACGCGTCCACCTCTTTGGCGCGCGCCTGCAGCGCCGCGTTACCCGGCTCTATGGTCAGCGCGAACTTGATGTTCGACTGCGTGTACTCGTGGCCGCAATAGACCGTCGTATCGGCCGGCAGCGCGATCAGCTTCGCCAGCGACGTCCACATCATCTTCATGTCGCCCTCGATGACGCGGCCGCAACCCACCGCGAACAGCGTATCGCCCACGAAGGCCACTTTCGCTTGCGGGATGACGTAGCTGATGTGCCCGGCCGTGTGCCCCGGCGTATCCAGCACCTCAACCTTGAAGTTGCCGAAGTTGAAGCTGTCGCCCTGGCCCACCATCTTGTCGATACCGGGAATGCGGGCGGCCTCCGCCTTGGGACCGATGATGGTACAACCCGTCTCGGCCTTGAGCGCCAGGTTGCCGTCCGTGTGGTCGGCGTGGTGGTGCGTGGTGAGGATATGGGTGAGCTTCCAGCCCTTGGCAGCGAGCGCAGCCTTGACCGCGCTTGTCTCTGGCGCGTCGATCGATGCCGTCACGTTGGCCGCGGGATCGTGGATGAGCACGCCGAAGTTGTCGGAAAGGCAGGGAAACTGATGGATCTCGAGCTTCGACATTATGCGATTGCCTTCATAGTTCGTGAAAAGAGGAGTTTGCCGCGTAAGCGGCTGCCGCACCGAAACTAGAACAAAACACCGGCCGGCCAAAGCACTTAAGCCTGTCCGGGGCCTGAGCCTTGTCGAAGCCCGCGACATGCCTCAAGCTTTGTCGCAAGGCTTGCGCGGCAACTTGCCGGAAAGCGCCCGCGGCGTCACCGCGACCGAGAACTCGCTAGGTGTGAGGCATGTACCTCGACATCCATAACCTGCGCGATTTCTACCACCGTCCCCTCGGTGGCATCGTGCGGCGCATGCTCGGCAGCCGCATCCGCGCGCGCTGGCGCAACGTCAAGGGATGCACCGTGGTGGGGCTCGGCTTCGCCATTCCCTATCTTGGCGTCTTCCGCGGCGAGGCGGAGCGTCTCGGTGCGCTGATGCCGGCAGCCCAGGGCGCCATGGTCTGGCCATCGAAAGGCGTTGGCCGCAGCGTGATGGTGGAAGAGGCGATGCTGCCGCTCGCCGATGCCTCGGTCGACCGCCTCTTGTGCGTGCACTGCCTCGAGATGTCGGAGAACACGGGTGCGCTGCTGCGCGAGATCTGGCGCGTTCTGACGCCTGAGGGCCGGTTGCTGCTCGTGGTGCCTAACCGGCGCGGCATCTGGGCACGTCTCGACACCACGCCCTTCGGCTTCGGCCGTCCCTACAGCCTCGGCCAGCTGGAGACGCTGCTCAAGCAGTCGCTGTTCACGCCTGTCGACCAGACCAGCGCGCTGCACATGCCGCCGATGCACCAGGCCTGGATGCTGCGCTGGGCCACCGCCTTCGAGCGCCTCGGCGCGCGCATGTGGCCGGCATTTTCCGGCGTGCAGATTGTCGAGGCCAAGAAGGAGTTGATGGGGGCCATGCCGCGGGCCTCTGTCGCCCGCGCCCGCCGCCAGCTGGTCACGCTTCCGGCGCCTGCCCCCCTGCGCCGCGCCGAAACCGCCGAAGCCGCCCGCGAAACCCAACCGGCCGACGCCCACCCTTCCCAGCCGCAACTGTAGGCTGCGTTGGCAACGCCAGCTGCGGAACCCGGCGGATCCCGGATAGCCGCGCCTTTAGCGCGTCTTCCGGGCAGGTATCCGGGGAGCGCGCAGGCGTTCTCCACCGACTTGCGATTGCGCCCGCCTTCGCGGACGTGACGGTATTGAGTGGGGCTTCGCGCGCGCAACACACTCTGGCGTCGTCCCCGCGCAGGCGGGGACCCACGCAAGCTCGCCTTGTCCGCCACCCTTTCCTCTCTGCCTTCCCGGGCGAGCGCAGCGAGACCCGGGATCCATCCCACGTGCGGGGAAGGATCCCGGATAGCCGCGCCTTTAGCGCGTCTTCCGGGAAGGCATCCGGGGAGCGCGCAGGTGTTCCCCACCGACTTGCGATTGCGCCCGCCTTCGCGGACGTGACGGTGATGGGTGAGACTTCGCGCGCGCAACACACTCTGGCGTCGTCCCCGCGCAGGCGGGGACCCACGCAAGCTTGCGAGCGTCTCGTCCCTTCCGCCCCAGCGATTGCGCGCGCAGGCGAAGCGGATCAGGGCTTGAACTCCTCCCGCCCGTACCCCTGCAGGAACAGCAGCGCCGTGAGGTCGCCGTGCCGCACCGAGACCTGCGCCTCCGCTGCCACGATCGGCTTGGCGCGAAACGCCACGCCAAGGCCCGCTGCTTTGATCATGGCGAGGTCGTTGGCTCCATCACCGGTGGCCATCGCCTCTTCCGGCCCAAAGCCCTGTTCGCGCGCCAGCCGCTCCAGCGCCTCGAGCTTGGCCTCGCGCCCCAGGATCGGCATGCCGACCGTACCCGCGATCTTGCCGCCGGCGATGTCGAGGCGGTTCGCCTGCTCGATGTCGAAGCCCAGCCGCGCCGCCACGCGCTCGGTGTAGAAGGTGAAGCCGCCTGAGACGAGCGCGCAGAACACGCCATGCGCCTTCAGCGTCGCCAGCAATGTCACAGCACCCGGCATCAGCGTGACGCGCCGGTCGTAGATCTCCTGCAGGATGCCCGCATCGAGCCCCGCCAGCAGGCCGACGCGCTCCTTCAGCGCCGCCTCGAAGTCGAGTTCGCCGCGCATGGCGCGTTCGGTAATGGCGGCGATGCGCGGCCGCACGCCGGCATAATCGGCAAGCTCGTCCAGGCACTCCTGCGCGATGATGGTGGATTCCATATCGGCGACGAGCAACCGCTTGCGGCGCGAGGCCCCGCGCGGCGCGAAGACATTCACGTCGACGGGCAGGCTGTCGAGCGCCGCCAGAATGCGCGGGCGCAGATGCGCATCCCCCAAGGCCGCCGGTTGCAATGCAGTTTCCCAGGCCTCGCCCATCGCCAGCCATTTGGGCTCGCCGCCCGCACCATCGAGCGCCGCACCGACGCGTGCGATGGCCGCCGCATCGAGCGCGCCGCTACCAGGCGCTGCGATCAGGGACAGGATCGGGGCGAGGGCAGGGGCCATGGCGCTCTCCGGAGGCCGATGCAGACTGGTGTGATCAGGCAGGCGTTTGCCACAACCCGATCATGCTTGTTCAGGCCGTCTTCGCGCGCTCTATGGCTTCCACGATCAGACGTTTCGCAACGTCGGCATCGGCCCAGCCCTTGGTGCGCACCCACTTGCCGGGCTCCAGGTCCTTGTAGTGCTCGAAGAAGTGCTGGATCTGCTCGATCGCTATCTTCGGCATGTCGGTATAGTTGAACACCTTCTCGTAGCGCTTGGTGAGTTTCGGCACCGGCACTGCGATGATCTTCTCGTCGCCGCCGCCGTCGTCCTCCATCAGCAGCACGCCGATG
>JBDHTJ010000220.1:0-7006 GCA_039808585.1 Hyphomicrobiaceae bacterium
CCTCAAGCGAGACCTTTCACGGCCTCGTCGTGTCTTGCAGGCTTTCGGTCTCCCGGCCTGATACCGGCAGAGAATAGGCATTCACCGACCGGTCGGTCAATATATAGGGTTGAGCCCCCGTTGCAGGGCAAGCGCATCGACTTCTCGCACGCGGGAAGGAATGGGGGAGAGGCGCGCTCCTTCAGGGCCGCAGGCACGCGCGGGCAGGAAGATTGGGCGGCGAACAGCAGCAGCAGTTTGTGGTGAACGAACCTTGCGTGGATCGCCGCCTGCGCGGCGATGACGTTGCAGTTTGTCGCTCGCGCGTCGTTCCACCCACTGACGTCAAGCCCGCGAACGCGGGCAATCAACGCAAGGTGCCGCGAGCCGTGCCCGCGCAGGCTTGCGTATGTCCCCGTCTGCGCGAGGACGACGGAAGAGTTTGTCTCGCGCAAAGCCCCCAACACTCACCGTCACGCCCGGAAAGGCGGGCGTCCACGCAAGCCTGAGAGGGATGTCTCGCCCGCCGAGCACGAATCTCCCAGCGGGATCGCAACCGTTCCTCAGTATGCTTCCCGGAAGACGCGCCGAAGGCGCGGCTATCCGGGATCTTTCCACATCTCCGCAGACGCGAGCCCGAGCCCCAATCGAGCAGGAAGAATCCCGGCGCTCACTGCGGGCGGGGAACGCGCGGAGGTGGCTAGAACATGTTGAGCGCGAGGCGCGCTTCGTCGGACATGCGGCTCTGATCCCAGGGCGGATCGAAGGTGAGGCGCACCACGCAGTGGTTGACGCCCGGCACCGAGGCGACCGCGTTCTCGACCCATGCTGGCATCTCGCCCGCCACGGGGCAGCCGGGCGACGTCAGCGTCATCTCGATGGTGACGAGGCGGTCGTTGTCGATGTCGATGTTGTAGATGAGGCCGAGTTCATAGATGTCGGCCGGGATCTCGGGATCATAAACCGTCTTGAGCGCGGCGATAATGTCGCGCGTCAGCCGATCGAGTTCCTCTTCGGGGATCGAGAAGGATTTGCCTGCCTCTCCCGTCGCCGGCGCGCCCGCCTCTGCGTCGCCCGCCGTTGTGATGCCTGCAGCATCTTCCTTCGTCTCCGCGGGTGGCAGCACGGCGGCGGGGCGGTCGAGCGGTTCTGCGGGATGGTTGTCGCTCATGGTGTCACCGGTTCACGCGAAGAAATCGTGGGCTTTGATCAGCGCCTCGACGAGGGCGTCCACCTCGCGATGCGTGTTGTACATGGCGAAGGAGGCGCGGCACGTGGCGCTGACATTGAGCCGCTCCATCAGTGGTTGCGCACAGTGATGACCGGCGCGCACCGCCACGCCCGAGCGGTCGATGATGGTCGATATGTCGTGCGGATGCAGCCCGTCGATGGAGAAGGAGATGATAGCCCCCTTGCCCTTTGCCGTGCCGTACGTCTTGAGCCAGTTCAGCTCGCGCAGTCGCTCGTGGGCGTAGTCGCGCAAGGATTCCTCATGGCGCGAGATCGCCTCGCGTCCCACCTTCATCATGTAGTTCAGCGCTGCGCCCAGGCCGATGGCCGGCACGATCGCGGGCGTTCCAGCCTCGAACTTGTGCGGCGTGCGACCATAGGTGATTTCATCCTGGTGCACGGCCTCGATCATTTCGCCACCGCCCATGTAAGGCGGCATGCGGTCGAGATGCTCGCGCCTGGCCCACAGGACGCCGATGCCGGTCGGCCCGTAGGTCTTGTGGCCTGTGAAAACATAGAAGTCGCAGCCGAGATCCTGCACGTCGACGGTCATGTGCACCGCGGCCTGGCTGCCATCGAGCAGCACGGGGATGCCGCGGGCATGGGCGATGCGCACCACGTCCTTCACGGGCACCACGGTGCCAAGGACGTTGGACATGTGCGTGATGGCCACCATCTTCGTGCGCGGCGTCAGCATGTTCTCGAAAGCGTCGAGCAGGAAAGTGCCATCGTCGGCGATGGGGGCCCACTTCAGCACCGCCCCGCGCCGCTCGCGGTGGAAATGCCAGGGCACGATGTTGGAGTGATGCTCCATGATGGAGATCACGATCTCGTCGCCCTCGCCGATCACCATGCCGCCGAATGAGGACGCGACGAGGTTGATCGCCTCCGTTGCGTTGCGCGTGAAGATGATCTCGTCGACGCTCGGCGCATTGAGGAAGGCGCGCACCGTCTCGCGTGCATCCTCGAAATGCTGCGTCGCGGTGTTGGAGAGAAAGTGCAGGCCGCGATGGACGTTGGCGTACTCCATCCCGTAGGACTGCATCATGGCGTCGAGCACGGCCTTCGGCTTCTGGGCGGAAGCGCCGTTGTCGAGATAGACGAGCGGCTTGCCATAAACCTCGCGCGCCAGGATCGGGAAGTCCGCCCGGATCGCCTCGACGTCGAAAGATGCCGTTCCTGGTGCCATTTCTCGTGCCATGTCGGTCATCACCGCCACCGTCTGTCAGTCCTTGCGCGCAAGCGACGGCGCCAGAGAGGATACGGCAAGCGCCTGCAAGGCGTCACGCAAGGCTTCGTCCTCCACCTTCCCGATGGCCTCGGCGATGAAGCTCTCGACCAGAAGCCCCCTGGCGGTTTCCTTGTCGATGCCGCGCGCGCGCATGTAGAACAGCTGGTCGTCGTCGATCTCGGCACAGGTAGAGCCGTGGCCGCAGACCACATCGTCGGCGAAGATCTCGAGCTCGGGCTTGCTGTCGAATTCGGCATCCTCCGAAAGCATCAGGGCCTGCGCCATCTGCTTGCCGTCGCTCTTCTGTGCATCAGGCCGCACGATCACCTTGCCCTGGAACACGCCGCGGCCGCGCCCGTCGAGCACGCCCTTGAACAGCTCCCGGCTTTCGCAATTGGGCACGGCGTGGTCGATCACGAGCGTGGTATCCACATGCTCGCTGCCCCTGCAGAGGAAGACACCCGAGATGTCCGCCTTGGTGTCCTCGCCCGTATAGGTGAGGAACGTGGTATTGCGCGCGAACGCCGTCTCGGTCGTCAGCTGGAAGCCGCGATACGTGCTGGCCTTCCCGAGCTTCACGAGCCAGGTGCCGAGGTGCTGCGTATCCGCGCCGCCCGTCATCGTCACCTTGACGTGCGCAACGCGGGCACCATCACCAGCCGTGATCTCGGTGAGGGCGTTGTCCTGCCCCTTGCCGTTGCCGAGGGTGACATGCGCCTCGATCAGCGTGACCGCGGCATCAGCCGCGATGTTGACGATGTTGCGCGTGGCGACGAAAGCCGCCTTGCCGGCAGAATGCACAAACACCAGGAGCACGGGCTTTGCGATCTGCGCGCCTTGCGCCACCTTGATCACCGCGCCATCGGTGACATACGCGGTGTTGAGCGCGACCACCGCCGCATGACCGGGCAGTTCCTCGTGCATCAGGCCGACGCCCGGCTTACCCAGCGCCTGGGCGAGCGGCGCCACCTCGAGGCCCTTGATCTCACCCTTGTCGGAAAGCTCGCTGCGATACACGCCGTCGACGAACACGAGCCGGTGCGCTTCCAGTTGCCCGAGCTGGCGCAGCGCCGCCGTCACGTCTTGCAAGCTCACGGCCGCCGCCTCGCCGCCAGCCAGCGGCATGGCGTCTTTCATCGCCGTGCGCAGGTCGGAGTACTTCCACTCCTCGATGCGACGATGCGGCAGGCCCAGCGCCGCGAAGGTGCCCATGGCGTTGCGGCGCGCGTCTGCCACCGCCCGACCACCCGGCAAGCGGTCGACCACGCTCTCGAAATTCTGCGCCAGGGCCTCTTCGGCCCTCGTCTTCTGGATCGCAACCGCCATAGCTGTCACGCTGCCTCGCCCGTGAAGCCCGCGTACCCCGAGCGCTCGAGCTCGAGCGCCAGTTCCTTCGAGCCGGTCTTCTGGATGCGACCGCGCGCCATCACGTGCACCTTGTCGGGCACGATGTAGTCGAGCAGACGCTGATAGTGGGTGATGAGAAGCATGGAGCGCTCCGGCCCGCGCAGCGCGTTGACGCCCTGGGCCACGACGCGCATGGCGTCGATGTCTAGCCCGGAGTCGGTCTCGTCGAGAACCGCGAACGTCGGCGCCAGCACCGACATCTGCAGGATTTCCATGCGCTTCTTCTCGCCGCCCGAGAAGCCGACGTTCAAGGGCCGCTTCAGCATCTCGTCCGTGACGCCGAGCTTGGCCGCTTCCTCGCGCACGCGCTTCAGGAACTCGGGCGTCGACATTTCCTTGAGGCCGCGCTTCTTCAGAACAGAGTTGGCCGCAGTGCGCAAGAACGTGAGCGTGGCGACGCCGGGCAGCTCCAGGGGATACTGGAACGCCAGGAACACACCCTTGGCCGCCCGCTCGTCCGGCTCCATGCCGAGCACGCTCTCTCCGTTCCAGAGGATATCGCCTTGCGTCACCTCGTAGCCGTCGCGGCCGGCGATGACGTAGGCGAGGGTCGACTTGCCCGAGCCGTTGGGGCCCATGATGGCGTGCACCTCGCCCTTCGGCACCACCAGGTTCACACCCTTGAGGATCTCCTTGTCCTCGTCCTCAAGCTTCACGTGCAGGTCTTTGATCTCGAGCATCGCTTACGTCTCTTCGTCTCGGGGCCCGTCCTGGGCCCTGGGCTACATCACAGGTTCGTTCAGTTTTGCAGGGCTCTCTCGCCCAGCATCTCGATTTCCGCGGGATAGAGCACGCCCATCCAGTCGCAGCTGTCGTTCTCCTTGCGGTGCGGCGGTGCATTGAACTCGACGAGGAACGCCTCGTTCGTGCCGAATGTTTCGACCACCGTCACCACATCACCATGCGCAAGCTTGAAGCCCGGCCTCGTCTGCGACAACGCATTGCGTGCCCGGCACTCTGTCTCGTCCATGGCCCGCCGCAGCCGCGCCGTCATGTGTGCTTCCGTGCCTTGTCCCGCCGCATCACGCATCACTTCCTCCCTTGGTTTCGCCTGCAAGCCCTCGCATGCAGGTGCAGTTATCGTTTCATCCCTTGTGGGCCACCCTTTTCGAATGGCTCCGTCTTGTTATTCACGCTTTCAGTGCCGGTCAGCCGACGCTGCCTTCGAGGCTGATGCCGATCAGCTTCTGCGTCTCTGCCATGAATTCCATCGGCAGCTGCTGCAGCACGTCGCGCACGAAGCCGTTGACGATGAGCGCCACCGCCTCCTCCTCCGAAAGCCCGCGCTGCTTGCAGTAGAACAGCTTGTCCTCGGAGATCTTCGAGGTCGTGGCCTCGTGCTCGAAGTGCGAAGAGGCATTCTTCGCCTCGATGTAAGGCACCGTGTGCGCGCCGCACTTGTCGCCGATCAGCAGGCTGTCGCAATTCGTGAAATTGCGCGCGTTCTTTGCCTTGCGATGCGCCGACACCAGCCCGCGATAGGTGTTCTGCGAGAAGCCCGCGGCGATACCCTTGGAGATGATGCGGCTCGAGGTATTGGCGCCCAGGTGGATCATCTTGGTGCCGCTGTCCACCTGCTGATAGCCGTTGGACACGGCGATCGAATAGAACTCTCCGCGGCTGCCATCGCCCCGCAGGATGCAGGAGGGATACTTCCACGTGATGGCCGAGCCGGTCTCCACCTGCGTCCAGGAGATCTTGGAGTTGCGGCCGCGGCAGTCGCCGCGCTTCGTCACGAAGTTATAGATGCCGCCCTTGCCGTTCTTGTCGCCGGGGTACCAGTTCTGCACCGTGGAGTACTTGATCTCGGCGTCGTCGAGCGCGATCAGCTCCACGACGGCGGCATGAAGCTGGTGCTCGTCGCGCATCGGCGCGGTGCAGCCTTCGAGGTAAGAGACGTAGGCGCCCTTGTCGGCAATGATGAGCGTGCGCTCGAACTGGCCCGTCTGCTTCTCGTTGATGCGGAAGTAGGTGGAAAGCTCCATCGGGCAGCGCACGCCCTCGGGCACGTACACGAACGAGCCGTCGGAGAACACGGCCGAGTTCAGTGCCGCGTAGTAGTTGTCGGACTGCGGCACCACCGAACCCAGATACTTGCGCACCAGCTCGGGATGCTCGCGCATGGCCTCGGAGATCGAGCAGAAGATGACGCCCGCCTTCTTCAGCTCGTCCTTGAAGGTGGTGACCACCGACACGCTGTCGAAAACAGCATCCACCGCCACCCGCGCGCCTTTCACGCCGGCCAGCACCTCGCGCTCGCGCAACGGGATGCCGAGGCGTTCGTAGGTGCGCAGCAACTCGGGATCGACCTCGTCGAGGCTCTTGGGGCCTTCGGTCGATTTCGGGGCCGCGTAGTAATAGAGATCCTGGAAGTCGATCTTGGGATAGGTGACGCGCGCCCAGGTGGGCTCGCTCATGGCCTGCCAGCGCTCGAACGCCTCGAGGCGCCATGCCAGCATCCACTCCGGCTCCCCCTTCTTCTCAGAGATGAACCGCACGATATCGACGTTGAGGCCCTTCGGCGCCTTCACCGTCTCGATATTGGTTTCAAAGCCGTACTTGTACTGGTCGACGTCGATCTCTTTGACCTGGTCGATAGTCTGTTGAACTGCCGGCATCGGTGCCTCTTCGCTACATCAGGTTCAGGCGGCGCGGGCAACGCGCCGCTGGAGAAATCGGGTCCAGGCCGCGAGAAAAGCCTCGACGTCCTGGGCGGTGGTGGTGGGGCCTGAGCTCACGCGCAGGGCCCCGCGGGCAATTTCTGTCGGCACGCCCATGGCGGCCAGCACATGGCTCGTAGCGACCTTGCCGGAAGAGCAGGCCGAGCCGGAGCTGACGGCGACACCGGCAAGGTCCATGGCGATCAGCGCCGTCTCGGCAGAGAGGCCGGGCAACGCGAACGCCGTGGTGTTCGGCAGGCGCGCTACGCCCTCACCGAAGACGATGGTTTCACCATGCGCCCGCTTCAACCCGTCCTCGAGACGATCGCGAAGTTGCTGCATACGGCTAACGGCCGGCTCTCGCGCCTGGATCACAGCCTTGAGTGCTGCGGCAAACCCGGCGATGCCAGCCACGTTCTCCGTGCCCGAGCGCTGCCGCCGCTCCTGTCCGCCGCCCTTGAAAAGCGGCTCCGGCGTGAGAGCGTCGTCGCTCACGATC
>JBDHTJ010000221.1:0-6995 GCA_039808585.1 Hyphomicrobiaceae bacterium
GTGCTTCCAGCTGCTGCAGGACGAAGGCCTGTGCCTGGGGGGATCTTCCGGGGTGAATGTCGCCGGCGCCGTCCGCCTCGCCAAGGAGATGGGGCCGGGCCATACCATCGTAACCATCCTGTGCGACTACGGCACGCGTTACCAGTCGAAGCTCTACGATCCCACCTTCCTGCGGTCCAAGAGCCTCCCCGTGCCCCACTGGCTGGATAAGCCGCCCTCCCCTGTCCCGAGCGTTTTCGTAGACCCGGAAAAGGCTTGAACGGCATCTGGCACGAAGGACTGCACAGTGATCGAACTCGTCTATCGCAACGACGCCTACACCCGCGATTGTTCCGCTCGCGTACTCGGAGTGACGGGTGACGGTGGCGGCATCATCCTCGAGCGCACCGTGTTCTATGCCTCTGCCGGTGGCCAGCCCGGCGACAAGGGCCAACTTCTCCTCTCCGACGGCGCCACCTTCCCCATCACGACCACGGTCTATGGGCCCGACAAGACGACACCGGTTCACGTGCCGGCTGAAGGAGCGCCGCGTCCCGCGGTCGGCGATGTCGTCACGGCACGCATCGACTGGGACAGCCGCTATCGGCTCATGCGCATGCACACGTGCCTGCACCTGCTGTGCGCGCTGGTGAAGTTTCCCGTGACGGGCGGGCAGGTGGGCGAGGGCGAAGGCCGGCTCGATTTCGACATCGAGGACGCCTCGAGCGTCGACAAGGATGCACTCACCGAGAAGCTCAACGCCCTCATTGCGGCCGATCATCCCGTCTCGACGCGGCTGATTTCAGATGGCGAACTCATCGCCAATCCGGATCTCGTGCGCACCATGGCCGTGAAGCCGCCGATGGGCACGGGGCATGTGCGGCTCGTTGCGATCGGCAAGGATGCCGAAATCGATTTGCAGCCATGCGGCGGAACGCATGTGAAGAGCACTGCGGAAATCGGTCCCGTGGCCGTGACCAAGATCGAGAAGAAGGGCAAGCTCAACCGGCGCATCCGCGTCGCCTTCGTTTGAGCGGTTCGAGCGCTGGAGGAGATACATGCAGGACAAGTGGCTGGTAGAGACGGAGTGGCTGGCTTCGCGGCTCGATGCGCCGGGGCTCGTCATCCTTGACGGATCGATGCATTTGCCGACCGCCAAGCGGGATGCGAAAGCGGAGTACTTGGCCGCGCACATTCCGGGCGCGTTGTTCTTCGATATCGACGACATATCCGACGAGACGTCGTCGCTTCCGCATATGCTGCCAAGTGCCGCCAAGTTTGCCAGCCGGGTGAAGGCAATGGGCATCGGCGACGGCATGAAGATCGTCGTCTACGACAGCGAAGGGCTCTACTCTGCAGCACGCGTGTGGTGGATGTTCCGCGTCATGGGACACGACGACGTCGCGGTTCTCAATGGCGGCTTGAAGAAGTGGAAGGCGGAAGGCCGCGCCCTCGAAGACGGCAAGCCGACGCCACGCGGCCCGCGCCACTTCACTGCGCGCTTCCACGCCGATCTCGTGCGCAATGTCGACGAGGTGAAGGCGTTGATCGGCAACCCCACGGTCCAAATTGTGGACGCGCGCGCTGCCGCACGTTTCGAAGGCTCCGTGGCCGAGCCTCGTCCAGGCCTGCGGGCGGGCCACATCCCCTCCTCGCGCAGCGTGCCCTTCACCACGCTTCTCAACCCCGATGGCACCCTGAAGGCCCCTGCTGCCCTGCAGAAGGTATTCGCCGACGCGAAGATCGATATCGACAAGCCGGTCGTCGCCTCTTGCGGGTCGGGTGTGACGGCGGGCGTCGTGGCTTTCGCGCTGGCGATGCTTGGGCGCACCGATGCGGCCGTCTACGACGGCTCGTGGGTGGAGTGGGGTGCGCGCAACGATCTTCCCATCGAGACGGGCCCCGCGAAGTAGCCATCACGCAACGTCCGAGAACCACTGTTTCCGGCAGGCAGGGCATTTCCGGCGCGGTGGCGGCTTGCGGCCGCCGCCGCCAACGTCTATGCCGCAGGAGACCAGCCCAAACCTGCGCTTGAGCCATTGCGAGACCACACCATGCCCAAACTCTTCGAGCCCATGCGCCTGGGCAATCTCGAGCTTCCCAACCGCATCATCATCGGGCCGATGTGCCAGTATTCCGCCGACAACGGCGACGCCACCGACTGGCACATGATCCATCTGGGCTCACTTGCTCTTTCCGGTGCCGGCCTCCTGGTCATCGAGGCCACTGCGGTAACACCCGAAGGCCGCATCACGCCCGGCGATCTCGGTCTTTATTCCGATGCCAACGAGGCGGCCTTGGCCCGCGTCATGCGCGCGATCCGCAAGTACGCGCGCATCCCCGTCGCCATCCAGCTTGCCCACGCGGGCCGCAAAGCGGCGAGCAACGCGCCCTGGGACGGCGGCCAGCAGCTGAAGCCGTCCGACCCACGCTTCTTCCAGGCCGTGGCTCCCTCCGCCGTGCCCCACGGCGAGGCAGAGGATGCGCCAACCGCGCTCGATGCGGCAGGCCTTGCACGCATCAAGCAAGGCTTCGTGGACGCGGCCCTGCGCTCGGAGCGTCTCGGGCTCGATGGCATCGAGATCCATTGCGCGCACGGCTATCTGCTGCATCAATTCCTCTCGCCCATCTCCAACAAGCGCACGGACGAGTACGGCGGCAGCCTCGAGAACCGGATGCGCTTCCCGCTCGAGGTGTTCCGCGCCGTCCGCGCCGCTTATCCGTCTTCGCGCCCGCTCTGGGTCCGTGTTTCGGCCAGCGACTGGGTCGAGGGCGGCTGGGATGTCGAAAGCACCATCGCTTTCGCAAAGGCGCTGAAAGCGGAAGGCTGCGCCGCCATCCACGTCTCCAGCGGCGGCGTCTCGACAAAGCAGGCGATCAAGCTCGGCCCCAACTACCAGGTGGGGTTCGCCCACGCCATCAAGGATGCCGTCGGCCTGCCCACCATAGCTGTGGGCCTCATCACAGAGCCTGAGCAGGCGGAGGCGATCCTGGTCAACGGCGAGGCGGATGCGGTGTGCCTTGCCCGCGGCATGCTCTACGATCCGCGCTGGCCCTGGCATGCGGCAGCGAAACTCGGCGTCAGCATCGAGGGGCCGGTGCAATACTGGCGCTCGAACCCGCGCGAGGTGCCGAACCTGTTCAAGGGCGCGAAGGTGGGCCAGCGCTGAAACCGGCCCGGCAAGGGCCGCCTCAGCGGCCCTTGAATTGCGGCTTGCGCTTTTCCATGAAGGCCTTTCGGCCTTCCTTGTAGTCCTCGCTGGCAAAGCAGGCGGCGACCTTCGCCGCGCAGCTCGCAAGGTCACGCGCGCTCTCCGGCTTCAGCACTTCCGTTGTGATGTGCTTGATGGCAGCGACGGTGAGCGGCGCGTTGGCTGCAATCGTCTCGGCATAGCCCTTGACGAAGCCGTCGATCTCCGCGTCCGGAACGACCTTGGCGATGATGCCGATCTCCTTCGCCTCCGCCGCATCCAGCTGCCGCGCCGTGTAGAAGATATCCCGCGTGTTTGCCGGGCCGATCTGGTCGATGAAGCGTTTCAGCCCGGGATAGCCATAGCCCAAGCCGAGCTTGGCCGCCGGCAGCGCGAACTTGGATCCGGGCGTGCACACCCGATAGTCGCAGCAGATGGCAAGGCCTAGACCACCGCCGATGCAGTAGCCCTGGATCCTGGCGATGGTCGGCTTGGGAAAGGTGTAGATGGAAGAGTAAATGTTCTCCACCATCGCGTTGTAGCGCGCCACGGCCTCCTCGCCAGCGCGCTCACTTTCGAACTTGGAGATGTCGGCGCCTGAAACGAAGGCCTTGCCGCCAGCGCCGGTAATCACCACGACCCGGATGTCGTCGTCCTCGGCGAACTCCTTCAGAATGCGAACGCCCGCCTCCCACATGTCGAAGGACACGGCGTTGTGCCGTTCCGGGTTGTTGAACACGAGCGTGCCCACGTGCCCATCCCGCAGGGCGTACATTTTTTCGCTGCTGGTCATTCGGTCCTCGTGCCCAGACACTTCCTTCTGGGACAGCCATTAAGGCAATTTTTGCCCTTGCGCCAACCCCTGCCTGGCACCCTACCGAAAACGCCGCTGCTTAACGTTGTTTTTCCATCGGCCCTGTAGGTTGCCTACCCAATGGATCGGTCGAAAGTTTTGTAGTTTTTTTAATCTCTGGAATTGAATTCGTGGGCATGCGGCGCCTCCATGTTTGGCTTGTGGTCAGTGTGACCGGCTGCATCATTGCGGGCCTCGTCCCCCTGCTGCTCACCTATGCCGAACTCAACCTGCTGCAGCAGCAGGCCCAACAGCTTCACGCCACCAATGCACTCGCCACACAGGCGCGCGAAGCTGCCCACCACGTCACGAAGGCCATGGAGGCCGCAGGCGGGGAAGGAGCACAGGCCGCGTTCAGCCAGGCCGAAGGGGCCCTTGCAGACCTGGGTAACGCACTCACAGCACGCGTAGGCGAAGGGCGCCTTCCCGAGCTGGGGCTTGCTGCGCTTGCTGTCTCCGAGGCCGCCGTCTCGCTCGCCGCCCCCATTGATCCGGCAGACCTGACCCGCGCGAGATCCGAAGCCAGCGCGTTGATCGCCAGGGCGGATCTCCACGTCAGCGATGCAGAGCGCGAACTGCGCACCGCCACCGACGAAAGTGTACGCAAGCTGTTCGACCGCTTCGGGTCGATTGCAATCCTGCTGTTGAGCACGATCGGCGTGGGCTGCACCATCGCCGCCGTGGGATCGATCAGCATCTTCCGTTCCCTCCAGCGCGCCGCCCAGAGCAAGGCGGCCTTGCAAGAAGCCGAGAGCATCCTGCGCCAGCGCACCCTGCAGCTGACCGAGGCGCACCGCCTGGGCAAGCTCGGCGAATATCGCTTTTCGAGCGACATGAAGACTGTCGAGCTAGGCCCCGAAGCACAGGCACTTCTGCGTCTGCCTTCGTCGCAGGCAAGCCTGAGGGTCGAGGCCTTCAGCGCAATGTTCATGGACGCGCGCAGCGCCCGCATGGCCTCACTCCGCCAGCAGCCCGGCGGCGCCGGCGCTACCAACACCATCGACGTGCAGATGCGCCGCGGCGACGGCTCCATCGGCGACTTCTCGCTGACCACGAAGCCGATCTCCGGACCGGACGGCTCGTTCGCCGGCATCTTCGGCACGCTGCAGGACATTTCCGATCGCAAGGCTGCAGAGAGCCAGCTCGAACAGATCGCCTATTGCGATCCCTTGACCGGCCTTGCCAACCGGAGCCGCTTCAACAAGGAGTTGGCCCAGTCGCTGTCGCGCATCGACATCGAAGGTGGTGATTGCGCCCTGATGCTCATCGATATCGATCGCTTCAAGGAGGTGAACGACACCCTCGGCCACGGGGCCGGCGATGAATTGCTGATCAAGATCGGCGTGCTTTTGTGGCGCATGACGACGGGCAAGGGTTTCCTCGCACGCCTTGGCGGCGACGAGTACGCGATCATCTTCTCCGGCAATACCGACAGGGCTTTCCTCTCTGCCTGCGCCGAAAGGATCACGAAGGCGCTGTCCGCATCGTTCACCCTCGAGCGTGGCGAGGTGGATGTCGGGGCCAGCATCGGCATTTCGCGCGCACCCGCTGATGGCCGCACGGCAAGCGACTTGCTGCGGAACGCGGATCTGGCCCTCTACAAGGCCAAGGAAAACGGCCGCGGCGGCTACGCCTTCTTCACCGCGGATCTGGATCTGGCTGCCCAGACGAAGGCAACGCTCGCAAAGGAGTTGCGGCACGCGCTTGCGCACTCATCCGCGGGGCTGCATCTGCACTATCAGCCGCAGGTTGAGATCGCCACGGGCTTGGTCACGGGCTTCGAAGCGCTGATACGATGGACGCATCCGCAGCGCGGTGAGATCTCGCCCGCGGAGTTCATACCCATTGCAGAAAGCACGAACCTGATTTCCGACGTTGGAAACTGGGTGCTTCGGCAGGCCGCGCGGCAGGCCAAGGCCTGGATCGATGCCGGAGCGCCGCCGCGCGAGGTGTCCGTCAACGTTTCGGCGGCGCAGCTGTGCTGTGCGGATTTCGTGGCCGAGGTGGCGAGCGTACTGCGCGAAACCATGCTGCCCGCCCACCTCCTCTGTCTCGAACTGACCGAGAGCGTGATGGTGGACTACGCCGAAGGGCGCGTGCGCACGGCAATGAAGGCCTTGAAGGGGCTGGGCGTGACGCTGGCGCTGGACGATTTCGGCACCAGCTACTCGTCGCTTGGACATCTGGCAGAGCTGCCCCTCGACAAGCTCAAGATCGACCGCGTCTTCGTGCATGGCAGCGTCACATCGCATCGTGCGCATGCCTTGCTGAAGGGCATCATTGCCCTCGGCCGCAGGCTTGGCATGACGGTGATCGCGGAAGGGGCAGAAACAGCCGCCGAGGTGGCATTGCTGCGTGATGCGGAGTGCGACATGGTGCAGGGCTTCGTGTTCGGGCCCGCGCTCCCACCCGTGGAAGCCCGACGCATCGCCGATCGCAGTGACGAGGTGCCGTTGGTGGAACCGACAACGCCTTCCCCAGCCTTTATGCCAGCCTTTATGGAAGAGCAGATCAGGGAACTGCGCGCGGTCGGCTGAGGGAAAAGCGCAGCCTTATCCTACTCCTCATTCAAACCTTGCAGGTAGGCCAGCAGCGCGTCGATTTCCCTCGGCTCGAACACGAAGCGCGGCATGGCCGGATGCCCGGTCACGATCCCTTCCGCGAAAGCTTCAGCCAGATTTTCGACCGGGTAGCGCTTGGAAAGCGCACGGAACGGCGGTGCGACGCCCATCGGGCTGTCCCCCTTGCGGCCGATGGCATGGCAGCGGCTGCAAAGGCGTGCGGCGATCTCCTCGCCTTGCTCTGCCGTCACTTGTGCCTGGGCAGAGGTTGCCGACATCACGGCGCCAAGCACGAGCAGCGCCGAAAGCCGTACGCGCATCGCCAGTGAGATCATGGCTCCGTTTCCTCTGCCATTGGGCGAGCAACTTTGGCGGCCCTCGAGACGCGGAGCATTGATCGTCATCAAGGTT
>JBDHTJ010000222.1:0-6977 GCA_039808585.1 Hyphomicrobiaceae bacterium
CAGCACAGTACGCGACATGGAGTTTCCTTTCTTCTCATCCCGATCCCGCAGGCGGGATGTCCCGCGGGTATCGCTTGGATGACAGTTCTAAGGCCCGTGCACTGAACTCGTTCTGAACGCGGGCTTCAGGTGGGGTTTAGGTCGCAAACACAATGGTGCCATGGTGTGGCCAAGGCGGCGCGGGCCGCGCGTGCCGCGCCGGGGAAAAGCGATGAGCGAATAGGAAGTAGAGAGTAGGGAGTAGGGAGCAGAAAGCAGCTGCTCACCAAGTCGCTAGCGGCCTTTGTAGACGGGTTTGCGCTTTTCGTTGAAGGCGTTGATGCCTTCCTGGCGATCCTCGGTGCCGACGGTGCGGTAGTAGGCCTCGAGCTCGAAGGCGTAGCCGGCCGCGCGATCGAGTTCGGCGCCCTTGTCGATGGCTTTCTTGGCCTGGCGAACGGACAGTGGCGCGTTGGCAGCGATGCGGCGGGCCGTGGCCATGACGGCATCCATCAGCTCGGCATCCGGGCATAGCTTGTTGAGCATGCCCCAGGCCTCCGCGTCGGCAGCGGTGAACGGCGCGCCGGTGAGGATGATCTCCTTGGCGCGGCGCACACCAACGGCGCGCGGCAGGTTCTGCGTGCCGCAGGCGCCCGGCAGGATGCCGAGCGTCACTTCGGTGAGCGCAAAGCGGGCCGATTGCGCCGCGTAGACGAAGTCGCAGGCGAGCGCCAGCTCCATGCCGCCCGCGTAGGCCGCACCATTGACGGCGGCGATGATGGGAATGGGGCAGTCCATGATGGCGCGGATCATCTGCTCGACGACGGCGTGCTGGCGGGCCCAGGCCTCGTCCGTCATGCCGCGGCGCTCCTTGAGGTCGGCGCCCGAGCAGAAACCACCTGCGGCGCCGGTGAGCACGAGGCATGCGGCAGCGTTCTGGTCGACGTAGAAGCCTGCGAAACAGTCGCGCAGCTCCTCCATCATCTTCGTGTTCATGGCATTGCGCGCATCGGGCCGGTTCATCGTCACGACGCCGACGCGATCCGGGCCGATCTCGACCTTGAGCGTTTCAAACTTCGGGGGCTGATACATGGGCCGTCTCCGGTTTTCGCGTCAGTTCAGGAAATCGTCGGGTTTTTTCGGCGTCGCTGCCGGGGCGGCCTTCGCCTCGGCGAGGTAGTCGTCGGTGGTGCGGACGCGCGGACGCTCACCGACGTAGAAGGGATCGTCCTTCGACTGCGCCATGGTGGTGATGCGGCAGGTGTCGCACATCTGGATGAGACGCGCCTGGTCGGAGCTCTTGAACATCGAGTGCTTGCCCTCGAGACGCGCCAGCACACGCTCGATGGTGGCCTTGGTGCCGAAGGGCTTGCCGCAGGAGACGCAGTGGAACGGCTCCTCGCTCTTCATGACGGCGGGCGTCATGGCGGCGTTGCTGAAATTGTAGCGCGGCTCGAGCGTGATGACCTTCTCCGGGCAGGTGGCAACGCAGATGCCGCACTGGACGCAGGCGGCCTCCGTGAAGGCGAGCTGCGGGCGCTCGGGATTGTCGGAGAGCGCGTTGGCGGGACAGGCTCCGACGCAGGCGAGGCAGAGCGTGCAGCCATCGACCTTGACGTCGATGCGGCCGTAGGGCGCGCCGGCGGGAAGGGCGATGATTTCAGGCAGGGGATCGGCGCCGAGGCCCTTCAGGCGCGACAGGGCGGAACGGGCAAGTTCGCGCTTGGAGCCGAGCGCGTTGAGCGCCTCGAACGCGAGGGCCGGCCGCGCGGGAAGCCCATAGAGCAAGGCTTCGACCGCATCGGGATCGCGATCGGTGGACAGCAGGATGCGCGGTCCGCCGATGCCCATGCCGGTGAGAAGCGCGTCGGCGAGTGCCGCCTGCTGCTCCAGGGCGGCAAGCTCTTCCGCGTGCTCGGGCGAGGCCAGCACGACGACGTGCTCGGCACCCATGGCGAGCGTGGCCAGCATCGTCTCGTGGCCCAGCTGCAGGGCAGAGAATAGCGAAAGCGGAATGACGTTGCCGGGAAGTCCGCGGCCGAGGCGGGCGCTCGCGGCGATGAGGCTGCTGCCGTGCTGGTCGTCGTGGAAGAGGATGACGGGCCGCTTGCCTCCGGCACTTGCATAGGTGCGCAGGAGGATGGCGATGCGCTGGGCGAGGTCCGCACGGGTGGGATAGGCATAGGAGATGGCGCCGGTGGGACATACCGCGTTGCAGTTGCCGCAACCGCCGCAGATGGCCGCGTCCACGGCGACATGATCGCCCGCGGGCGTGATGGCGCCCGTGGGGCAGTTGTCGAGGCAGTTGCGGCAGCCGACCTTGGCACTGCGGGCATGCGCGCAGATTGCAGGGTCGAGGCTCACGTAGAGCGGTTTCTCGAACTCGCCGACGAGATCCACCGCCTTCAGCATCAGCCGCGCCACGTCGCCATCCCGCGTGGGATCAGCGCGCAGGTAGCCGTCGCGGCGCTGGGCATCGGTGAAGAGCGCACGCTCGCCCGTAATGTCGATGATGATATCGCAGGTGGACCGCGCACCATTGCGGGCAAGCGCGAAGTCGCAGGCCTTGCGCGAGGACGGCAGCATCGCGGCATAGCCATCCACCTCGATCTCGAAGCTGCCGAGGTGGCCCTTGGCCGTGCGGATACGGCCCTTGGCGATGGGCACGGCCGCCGACGATGGGGGAACGGCATCGCCGGCATCGGTGAGCAGAACGCTGACAGAGAGACGCCCGGAGAGTTCCGCGGCGACATCGAGGGCCTGCTGTCCGCGGCCGTAGACGAGGCAGACGCCCTCCGACCGCAGCGTGGCGACGCCGGCAGGCTTCGGCTCGAACGCGGCATCCGCCAGGAGCGCCGCCATTTTCGGCAGCGGGCTGTGCTGCCTGTCCGCGCTCCAGCCGGCGCGCTCGCGGATGTTGGTGAAGGCGAGCGGCGTTTCACTGCCCTTCTCGCGCGCCACCTCCTGGAAGAGAGGCGCCTCCTGCGTGCAGGCGACGAGCAACGGCTGCCCGGCATCGAGGGCCGTCTCGAAGCTCTTCACCTGGGCGCGGCACAGCTCGTGATGGACGGTGAGCGATGGCACACCGAGGCCGGCGGCGAGACGCGCGGCATCGATCTCCATGGTCCGCTGGCAATTGCACACGAGCAGGCTTGGCGTTGCTGCTCGTAGAGGTGTCTCCGCCGTCATGGACGCTCCGTCTGGCATTCTCGATCAGGGCAGGCCGACGGGTGGGGTTCGGGTCGCCTTCGCCTGGCTTCGGTCTGGCTGGGACGTCACCACCTCGTGCCGCCGGCTTGTCCCACGGACCGGCCATCTCGTCCAGGCCGCGAGCGACGCCGCAACCCGGGTGATGATGCCCGTCCCACGCCCTCCAGGCCGTTGTCGATGGCAAGCCTCTCGTCATGACGCGAAACGCCCTATACTTGGATCACCGGCAATGGGGGATCGCGCCCCACGTTGTCGCCGGGCGCCGCAGGCGCGACCGGGGAACACGAGGAGACAGGATGCAGCGGGTATTGAACATTCCCCTCGGCGTGGTGATGGCGAAGGAGAGCGTGGACAGCCCGTGGGAAGACCACATCTGGCGCGCCGACAGCGTGTTCCTCAATGCGCCGGAGGCCTCCCAGTGGCGCCAGATCCAGGAAGCCGGCAGATCCGTTCTCTTTCACGCGGCCACGCTGCCGCTGGAGCTGCATCCGACGGAGACGGCCGGGTATCTGGCGAACCTCAAAGGGGAGCGGCCATCGGTGTACGTTGTGTGGCGGCAGGCGTTCTCCGGCCCGCAGCCGATCGAGGTGGCGCTGGTTCTCGCCTCCGCACACGAGGCGGAGGCCTACGGGCAGGTGGAGGAGGAGCGCGTCGGCGCGGTGGCGATGCCGGCGGCGCTGGTGGAACTGGTGGCGGCCTTCGTGGATGAGCATCACGTCGAGGAAGTGTTCGTGAAGCGGCAGCGGCAGCGGCACCATCGAGAGGAAGACCACAACTTCGGCCAGGAGCCGATCGACGAGTTGCGCCGGCGCATGGCGGCGCGGGAAAGCTCGCGCAAGGGGGGTGGCGATGAGCAATGACGACGAGCCCTTCCTGAAGCGCTGGTCGCGGCGCAAGGTCGAGGCGCGGCAGGGTGCAGCGGCAGATGCCGTCGCGCTGCCTGCGGGCGGGCAGCAGGCGGCGGTGACGCGGCCGGGCGAAGCAGGCGCCGAGACACGCGCCGAGACAAAGGCCGAGACACGGGCCGATGGCCGCGCCCCGCCGGCGCAAGAGCCGCCCCGCATGCTGACGGAAGAGGACTTCGCCGATGTCGACTTCGACAAGCTCGACATGAGCTCTGACTACACGCGCTTCATGCAGAAGAACGTGCCGGAGGCGATACGCCAGAAGGCCCTGCGGAGGCTTTGGACCTCGGACCCGATCTTCTCCAGCATCGAGCAGTTCAACGAATACGGCGGCGACTTCACCGACAAGGCGGTGGCGGTGGCCCCCGGCACGCTGCAGACGGCGTGGCGGATCGGCAAAGGCTTTCTGAACGACGCCGAGGTTGCCGAGTGGGACAAGCTCGGCAAGCCCGAGGTGGACGCCGTTGCCGAGGCGCAGGGCGAGAGCGAAGCCGCACCCGAGGCGCAAGTTGCAGACGCTACGTCTGCGGGTGAGCGCGCCGTCGCCGAGGCCGAGCCCGACGCGCCTGTGCCAGATACGGTCGCCGCCGCCAGCGATGCAGAAGCTGCGCCCGAGCCCGAGGTTGCTGCCGAGGCCGGCCCCGAAGCCGGCAACACCGAGCCGGAGCAGAAAAAGGCAAAAGCTTAGGGGCTCGCGACCAACCCACTGATGCGGATTCACGGGAGCTTCAAGAGCGGCCGGGGAGAAGGCCCGCGTTCCAGGCCCAGATCAGCACGAAGGCTGCGGCGAACCAGGCGACGAGGCCGATCACGATCGAGGCCACAGGCGCGATCGCGCGTGCAAGGAACACGATCGATCCGAGATAAGCCGCATACGGAATGAGCGAGTAGAGGCCGAAGGTCGCCGCCATGCGCAGGCCGACCTCGTTGCCGGTGGTGGCAGCAATCGTGTGCGCCATCAGCGCGAAGGTGGGAAACAGGGGCACGAGCCCCATCAGGTAATAGAGATTGAGCCGGGCCAGCACCCCGAGGCTGGTGGCGATGGCCGCGCCGGCCACGGCAAGCAGCGCATAATGGAAGTGGGGCGACATCGGTCCTCGAAGCGATGGCTGTCCTGTAGCGCGCTTCTGCGGCCAAGGAAACGGGCGACAGGCTGCGGGATGGAGGCGTGTTGGATTGGGCCCTGGCTCGGCCTCCGCCTCGGCCCCGACGCAGCCCAGGGGCGCCAAAGAAGGACATAACGAGTTCTTTATGTCTTTATTGCTTTCGGCGAAGGGAGGCGCTATAGGACGCGCCAAGCGGGCCCGCAGGCGACCGGATTGCACCGGCCGCGCAGGCTGGAACCCTCTGCGGCGGCCGTTATCCGCCGGTGGGCAAACTCAGGAAAATTCTTTTCGACCAGACTCTTATCTGTCTGGCGATCCACAGCGCGAATGATCAGCGCAACAGCGAGGAGCAACTCTCCATGGCGCGTGCCAGCGAATACATCGTCAAGGACATCGGTCTCGCCGAATTCGGCCGCAAGGAGATCGCCATCGCCGAAACCGAGATGCCGGGCCTGATGGCCACGCGGGCCGAGTTCGGGCCAAAGCAGCCCTTGAAGGGCGCGCGCATCGCCGGCTCCCTGCACATGACCATCCAGACGGCGGTTCTGATCGAGACGCTGAAGGCGCTGGGCGCCGACGTGCGCTGGGTGTCGTGCAACATCTACTCGACGCAGGACCACGCCGCGGCCGCCATCGCCGAGGGCGGCACGCCGGTGTTCGCCGTGAAGGGCGAGACGCTGACGGAATACTGGGACTACACGCTCAAGCTCTTCGAGTGGCACGGCGGCGGCATGCCGAACATGATCCTCGACGACGGCGGCGACGCCACGCTGTTCGTGCACCTGGGCGTGCGGGCCGAGGGCGGTGATACCGCGTTCCTCGACAAGGCAGGCTCCGAGGAAGAGGAGATCCTCTTCGCGCTCATCAAGAAGACGCTGAAGGAAAAGCCCAAGGGCTGGTTCGGCGAACTCGGCCGCGCCATCAAGGGCGTGTCGGAAGAGACGACGACGGGCGTGCATCGCCTCTACGAGATGCAGAAGAAGGGCACGCTGCTGTGGCCCGCCATCAACGTCAACGACAGCGTGACGAAGTCGAAGTTCGACAACCTCTACGGCTGCCGTGAATCGCTGGTGGACGGCATCCGCCGCGGCACCGACGTGATGATGGCCGGCAAGATCGCCTTCGTCGCGGGCTATGGCGACGTCGGCAAGGGCTCGGCCGCCTCGCTGCGCCAGGCCGGCTGCCGCGTGGTGGTGTCGGAGATCGACCCGATCTGCGCGCTGCAGGCGGCGATGGAAGGCTACGAGGTGACGACGATGGAGGAGGCCGCTCCGCGCGCCGACATCTTCGTGACCGCGACCGGCAACAAGGACGTGATCACGGTGGAGCACATGCGCGCCATGAAGGACCGCGCCATCGTGTGCAACATCGGCCACTTCGACAACGAGATCCAGGTGGCGGGCCTCAAGAACCTCAAGTGGAGCAACATCAAGCCGCAGGTGGACGAGATCGAGTTCCCCGACGGCAAGCGCATCATCCTGCTCTCGGAAGGCCGCCTCGTGAACCTCGGCAACGCCATGGGCCATCCCTCGTTCGTGATGTCGGCCTCGTTCACCAACCAGACGCTGGCGCAGATCGAGCTCTACACGAACCCCGGCAAGTACGAGAAGAAGGTGTACACGCTGCCCAAGCACCTCGACGAGAAGGTGGCGCGCCTGCATCTGGAAAAGATCGGCGCCAAGCTGACGAAGCTGCGGCCCGACCAGGCCGAATACATCGGCGTGAAGGCCGAGGGCCCCTTCAAGTCGGACCACTACCGCTACTGATCGCCAGATCA
>JBDHTJ010000223.1:0-6967 GCA_039808585.1 Hyphomicrobiaceae bacterium
CTTGGCGTCGTCGGGCGCGGTGATGGAGGCGACCGCGGCATCCTGTGGCGATGCCGGCATGCCGGTGCGGCGCTGGATGCGCGCGCGCGCGGCGGCAAGAATATCGTCGGCGGACTGAACGGCGGGCGCCTGGCGCCTCGACCGGGGCTCTGGACTTGCGGGCGGCGGCGCTTGCTCCGGCAGTTTCGCCTGGCCCTGGGTGTGGATCGCAGCGACGGGAAGCGTAACGGCGGCCGTAGCCTCCACCAGTGACGGCGACTTGGAGATAATGGCCGGCGCATGCTCCACCGGCGCCTCGGGAGCGGGCGCTGGGCTCGGGACCGGCTTAGGGGCCTTGGCGATGGGCTTCAGCCGGGCCTTGGTATTGGCGAGTTGCAGGGCCCGAATGGCCTGCTCGAAGGTCATGCCATGGGTTTTGAGCAGGCCGGCAGCCGGGCTTTTGCCATCGCCGACAATGGCAGCGAGCACGATCGAGCCATCGATGTGGCGGCGCTTGGACTGCTGGGCTGCCGAGGCCGCCGCCTGCAGGACGCGCAGCAACTCCGCATCGGGACGCGGCTCGGCGCCGCCATCTGCCCGCATATCGTCCATGAGGCGGCCGAGATAGCCGGAGACATCCGTCGCGAGGCGGCCGAGGTCGACGTTGGCGGACTGGAGGATGATGGACGCTTCCGGGTCGTCCGTGAGAGCGAGCAGCAGATGCTCGAGCAACACGAAGCGATGCGACTGCTCACGCGCAGCGCGATGCGCCCGCTCCAGGCTTTCGCCCAGATTCGGGGACATCGGGATTGATTTCAGCTCCTCCGCAAGGACTTGCGGCATTCTTGGCTCCACAGGGGCTCCACGGGGCCGCCGTTCGAGTTGCCGAAGCAGCCGGCAATACGGCAAATCGGGTGGACAATCTAGCCGATGCGTCGGGCGTTTACACGCGGTTGCAGACCCTACTCATGCGGCTTGCCGGCGGCATTGATGCGGGAAGGTGACGGCGGAGTGATGGCGCCCGGCATGCTGGCATGATGCGGCAAGGTGCTTTGGGGATGCGCGGCGTTGGCAGGCAGGCACAGTCGCCGCTATAAGGGCTGCCGATTGCACAACCATCTCGAGGCGGAGGCGCTGCCCCGCTTCCCCTGCCGGCTGGACATCACATGGCGAAAGACGACGTTCCCGCAGCCGCCGCTGCAGCCAACGAGGGCCTTGCTTCCCTGTCGCCGCATGTGCAGGCGACCGTGCTGGCCGAAGCGCTGCCGCACATGCTGCGCTACGAGAACGAAACCATCATCGTAAAATACGGCGGCCACGCGATGGGCGACCCGGCGCTGGCGGCGGCATTCGCGCAGGACATCGTGATGCTGAAGCTTGCGGGCGTGAACCCGGTGGTGGTGCACGGCGGCGGCCCACAGATCGGCAGCATGCTGAAGCGGCTCGAGATCAAGAGCGAGTTCGTGCAGGGCCTGCGAGTGACGGACAAACCCACGGTCGAGGTGGCCGAGATGGTGTTGTCGGGCCTGATCAACAAAGGGCTGGTGACGGCGATCAACCAGCAGGGCGGGAAGGCGGTGGGTCTTTCCGGCAAAGACGCGAACCTGATGTTCGCGCGCAAGATCACGGAAATGCAGGATCCCGAGTCGCACCTGATGAAGGCCGTCGATATCGGCTATGTCGGCGACCCTGTCGAGGTGAACCCGCACATCGTGGACCTGATCTCGAAGTCGGAGCACATTCCGGTGATCGCGCCGGTGGCCATCAGCCGCGAAGGCGAGACGCTGAACATCAACGCGGATACGTTCGCAAGCGCGCTCGCCGCACGCATGAAGGCCAAGCGCCTGCTTCTGCTGACGGATGTGGCGGGCGTGCTCGACAAGCAGGGCAAGCTGATCCCGAACCTCAGCATCGAGGAAGCGCGGGAGCTGATGCGCAACGGCACGATCTCAGGCGGCATGATCCCGAAGGTGGAAGGCTGCATCGAGGTGGTGGAAGCCGGCGTCGAGGGCGTCGTCATCATCGACGGGCGGGTGCCACACTGCGTGCTTCTGGAGCTGTTCACGGAGCATGGCGTCGGCACGCTGCTCGGGCGCCGGTTCAAGAAAAAGGGCTGAGGCAGGGGCCTTGCCGCAATGGGGAGCATAAAAGGGTGACATCCGCGATCGCGGCAGCCACGGACAGCGCAGCGGCGCGGCGGGGGTTCGATGCGACCAGCATCTGGATCTTCGATCTCGACAACACGCTGTACCCGGCCGAGTGCAACCTGTTCGCGCAGGTGGACAAGCGGATGGGCGAGTTCATCGCGCGCTATCTGGGCGTGCCGTTCGAATATGCCCGGCATCTGCAGAAGAGCTATTACCGGCAGTTCGGGACCACGCTTGCCGGCATGATGCTGGTGCACCGCATGGACCCGAAGCCGTTCCTCGACTACGTGCACGACATCGACCTCGCGCCGGTGGCCGAGCATCCCGAGCTGCGGGGGGCCATCGATGCGCTGCCGGGCCGCAAACTGATTTTCACCAACGGCTCGCGACGGCACGCAGAGAACGTGGCCGGCAAGCTCGGCATCGTCGACCTGTTCGAGGGCATTTTCGACATCGCGGATGCCGACTACGTGCCGAAGCCGACCGCTTCTGCCTACGATGCCTTCCTAAAGGCGCATGGCGTGGAAGCGGCGAAGGCCGCCATGTTCGAGGACATGCCGCACAACCTGGAAGCGCCGCACGCGCTGGGCATGACAACGGTGCTGGTGCACTCTGCCACCACCTACGACCACCCGGTGCAGCACGCGATACGGGCCTGGCAGGCGCCGCCGGAGCACGTGCACCACATGACCGACGACCTGTGCCGCTTCCTGGTGGAACTGAGGCCGCTCGACCAGCCGGGGGCGGGCTTTACGGAGGCCAAGGCACGCACGGGCGGTTGAACTTTGGGATAGGCAGGGTGGGTGGCGTTGGGTCGCCGTTGACAGAGGGCCGGTGGTCGCAGAAATAAGGCTCCGCTCCGCATCAGGATCGTTGGGAGGCCCAATCGGGCCCAAGGACAAGCGCTTCATGGTTGCACTCTCGCTGCCGCAAAACTCCCGCATCACCTCGGGCAAGACGTGGAACAAGCCCACGAGCAGGACGGGGTGGACAGAGTTCCGGATCTACCGCTGGAACCCGGAGGACGGGAAAAATCCGCGCGTCGACACCTATTGGGTGGAACGCAAGAGCTGCGGACCCATGGTTCTCGACGCCGTTATCAAGATCAAGAACGAGATCGACCCGACGCTGACCTTCCGCCGCTCGTGCCGCGAGGGTATCTGTGGCTCGTGCTCGATGAATATCGACGGCAAGAACACGCTGGCCTGCCTCAAGGCCATCGACGAAGTAAAGGGCGCGGTGAAGATCTATCCGCTGCCGCACATGCAGGTCGTGAAAGACCTGGTGCCGGACATGAAGCACTTCTACGCCCAGCTGCAGTCGATCGAGCCCTGGCTGAAGACGACGTCGCCCACGCCTCCGAAGGAATGGCGCCAGAGCCGCGAGGATCGCGAGAAGCTCGATGGGCTCTACGAGTGCATCCTTTGCGCCTGCTGCTCCACCTCGTGCCCCAGCTACTGGTGGAACCAGGATCGCTATCTGGGCCCCGCAGCCCTGCTGCAGGCGCAGCGTTGGGTGTCGGACAGCCGGGACGAGGCCGCCGGCGAGCGGCTCGACAACCTCGAGGATCCGTTCCGGATCTATCGCTGCCACACGATCCTCAACTGCACCAAGACCTGTCCCAAGGGCCTCAATCCGGCCAAGGCCATTGCCGAGCTGAAGAAGAAGATGGTGGAGCGGCGCGTTTAACGCCGCCGACGGGACATTCCGGGCGAACAGAGGGCGGCCGGCTGGCTGCCCTTTTCGTTTTCGGACACTGCAATTGCCGCTTGCTGGGGCAGGAACGGTGCGACAAGCTTGGTTGCCATGATCATGGTGGCACCAATCGCAGGAGGAGCACGTGCTCGACCACGTCGGCATCCCGGTTTCGGACTACCAGCGCTCGAAGGGCTTCTACATGAGGGTTCTGGCGCCGCTCGGCTACGAGCTGGTGCTGGAGGTTGCTTCGCCCGAGACAGGCGGGCAAAGCCATGCGGGCTTCGGGCCCAAGGGCAAACCCGCTTTCTGGATCGGAAGCGGCGCGCCCATCCGCGGGCGTGTGCACTTTGCTTTCACGGCGCCAAACCGGGCCGCGGTCGACGCGTTTTATGCGGCGGCGCTGAAAGCCGGCGGCAAGGACAACGGCCCTCCAGGGCTGCGGCCGCATTATCACGCGAACTACTACGGGGCGTTCGTTCTGGATCCCGACGGGCAGAATATCGAGGCCGTCTGTCATTTCCCCGAATAGGGCCGATTAATCATTCGGTAAATGTTGCAGAGACTCCGTTTTGGCCTTGCAATGTATGGAAGATGCAATGCCTGAAAAGAGAGAAAGCCGGAGACCGCATCGCGGCTCCGGCTTTCTGAACTTCGAAGATCGGACGAAGGGGATGGCGGCTCGCTGCTCTGCCCAAGTGCCCAACCGGGGCTGGCGCCGAACCTATACCCCCGTTCGTTACCGGCGCTTCGCGGCCTTCTTGGCGGCGGGCTTCTTCGCGGCCGGCTTCTTCGCCTTTGCCTTCGCCTTCACTTTCGTAGCTGCTTTAGCCATGGGTTTGTCCCTCTCTCTCAAAAAGTTCGTCGAATCATTTCGCGAACACCCAGATAGTGAGCAATTTCGCGCAGTTTGTTGATAGTAATTGTAGAAACCCCAATACGATTTTCGGTCTGAAATCCAAAAGTGTTGCAGCGACTCAACAGTTTTTGCCCGTTTTACCAGTTTTAAACCCGATTTCGAGGTCTCGGAGCCGTTGCATGGCGCGGTTTCACGTGAGCTTTCGGCGCGAAATGCGTGCGATGATTCGCTTTTTTCGGGCGATCACACGCTGTGATTCTGCGTCTCGAGGCACGCGCGTGTGGCTAACGGAGGCCGTGACGCATCGTGCAAGTGAGTGCGACGCATGCCCTCGCGCACATCGACGCCGCGCAAGTTTGCGCGCCGATGTGCGGCGCGCTGCTATTGCTTCGCCTCGCCTTGAGAGGCGGGTGCGGGCGTGGCGGGAGAGGCGCTCTCACCGACACTCGGCGTCGCAGGCGGCGGAAGGAGATCGGCCGCGGGCGGTGGAAGAGCAATGCGCGGGGGCGGCACCGGCTCGCCAGGGGTGCGCGACGTTTTCACCGCCGCCTTGTCGATGAGCTTCAGGCTGCGCACATCCACGCAATCAGCGAGTTCGCGCCAGCTGCGGTCGATGGGCTTCTGTGCCTCCTTGAGGCAGGATGACTTGATGTCGCCGGCAACGAAGCCCCAGGTGGCGCTGAGAGCCTGCATGGCGCGGGCCTCGAACGCCTCGCACTGACCGCGGGTGCTTTCACCGGCGCAGATTTCGGAGATCTTCCAGTTCGGGAGGGGCTGGGCCAGTGCCGCAGGCGTGCCAACCTGCAGCGCAATGATGCCGAGCCCCAGGATCGTCAGGCGGTTCATGATCGTGCCTCCTCCTCAGGGTACGGGATGATGGCACAAGTTGCGCGCGAGCGCATTTCCTCTAGAGTCGCTCCAAACAGTTCAACGGCGCGAAGGCGCCCCACCGCAGGACGTCATGCAGAACCTGGACATCACCCGGCAGACGCGAGACACCAAGATCCGCATCCACGGCAAGGACGCTTTCGAAGGCATGCGCAAGGCCGGGCAGCTGGCTGCTGCCGCGCTCGACATGCTCACCCCCTACATCAAGCCCGGGGTGACGACGGAGAAGCTCGACGAGATCGTGACGGCGTTTGCGATCGCCAACAATGCGATACCGGCGCCGCTGAACTACCGAGGCTTCCCGAAATCGATCTGCACTTCCATCAACCACGTCGTGTGCCACGGCATTCCGGGCCCGAAACCCCTGAAAGAAGGGGATATCGTGAACATCGACGTGACCCTGATCGTGGACGGATGGCACGGCGATACGAGCCGCATGTTCGCCGTTGGGCAGATCCCCCGGCGGGCGGAGCGCCTGATCGAGGTGACCTACGAGGCGCTGATGCGCGGCATCGCGGCCACCAAGCCGGGGAACACTACGGGGCACATCGGGGCGGCGATCCAGATCTTCGCCGAGAAGGAGCGTTGCAGCGTGGTGCGGGACTTCTGCGGCCACGGACTGGGACGTTTGTTCCACGACCGGCCCAACATCCTTCACTATGGGGAGCCTGGGGATGGCGTGGTGCTGGAGCCCGGCATGCTGTTCACGATCGAACCCATGATCAACCTGGGCAAGCCGCACGTAAAAATCCTGCCGGACGGCTGGACGGCCGTGACGCGGGACCGCGAGCTTTCGGCGCAGTTCGAGCATACGGTCGGCGTGACCGAGATGGGCTGCGAGGTGTTCACCTATTCGCCTGCTGGGCTGCACAAGCCGCCTTATGCCGTTGCCTGATCTATCGCCGGCTTCCTGCATGTGAGCCGGCGACGTGTGCTTTATTAATTCTTGTGTTGGTTTCGCGTTCATGGGCCGGGGCAGTCTCAAGGACAAAGGTGGACCTCTCGAGCTGCCCATGACGCTGCCGTCTTGCCCACCGGAGGCGACAGCGGCGGAAGGGAAGGCGCAAGGATCCGGCGAACCGAACCCCAATGCCGGACACCGCGAACGCCTGCGCAAGCGCTTCCTGACCGGGGGCGCGGAGGCCCTGGCGGATTACGAACTGATCGAGCTTGCGCTTTTCGCGGCCATCCCGCGGCAGGATACGAAGCCGATCGCAAAGCGGCTGATGGCGCGGTTCGGCAGCTTCCAGGACGTGCTGCACGCATCTCCCAAACAGCTGAAGGAAGCGGGCGTGGGCGAAGCCGCGGCCGTGCAGATTGCGCTGATGCGGGCGGCGGCGCTGCGGCTGATGCGGGGCGCGGTGATGATGAAGCCCGTGCTCGCCACCTGGAACGCCGT
>JBDHTJ010000224.1:0-6950 GCA_039808585.1 Hyphomicrobiaceae bacterium
CCGAGAAGGAATTCGCCTCGGCGCTGCCTTCGCATCCAGCGGACAAAAAAAAGGACGCCTCGACGGGGGGCGAGGCGTCCGATTTAATGCGCGCTGCCCTGCGAGGGGGGTAGGGGAGCGCGCCAGGGGCATCGGCGGGGGGAGCCGATGTGTCAGAGAAACTACGAGTGTCCGAAAAAGTTCGCTGTTCCCTGCGTAACAGGCCCTCGTTTGTTCCGAAAGAATGAACCAAGCTATTGACATAAAGCGATAAATGACATCGTGTCGCACGGAGCAGATGCTGCCAACAGGCCTTCTGCCCGCTGAATTCATGTTGAACGGAGCGCGGCGCCCCGGCGAGCGAAACCCGCTACGTATACGTTTCTGGAATACCTGCGTTTCTCCGACCGCTTGCGAGACCACTAATGCCTGCTTTTTCTGCTTGTCCTCTGCTACCACCTGTCCGCTTCACCTTTTGAAGCCCACGGCGTCTCCCTTTTTTTGCGGCCCTTTCGATGCAGCACCTGCCACAACCCCGCCAGCGACCACGAACGCTGGTGCATCCCGGCATCCCCTCTCCCATCAGGATCAACAGCCGACGCGCACCATCCGCGCGCCATTTCCGCATCCTGCTCGCTCCTGGTCTCTCACTGATTGAAGCCTTCGTCGAGGCACTGCGCCCGCTCGACGTGAAGAGCGCCTCGGCCACGCTCATCGGCGGCAGCTTCTCCCCACTCGTCTATTTCGTGGGCCGCAAGGACGAGAGCAAACGCGCACTCTTCACCTACTCCGCGCCCATCAACGCCGGCAGCAGCCGTATGCTCTCGGGCAGCGCCACCTTTGGAACGGCCTTGAGCGGCGATCCCATCGTCCACTGCCATGCCACGTTCCTCACTGAGATCGCAGACGTGCGCGGCGGCCACATCGTCCCTGAGCAAAGCATCGTTGATGCGCCGATTACCCTGCTCGTGACCTCGCTCGATGCCTTCGAGGTACGCCAGGCGCATGATCCGGAGACGAACGTGCCCTTGCTGCAGCCATTCGAGGTGCAGTCATGATTTCCAATCCCAAGGTAGAGCGCGGCCGCCTGGGCCGCGTCGCATATGCGCGCATCGCGCCCAACGAAGACCTCGTCACCGCCATGGAGAAGATCTGCCTCGCTGAAGGCTTCCGCCACGCTTTCGTCCGCGGCGGCCTCGGCAGCCTCGTCGACGGCTGCCTGGAAGGGCGAGAGGGCCGGCAGACGCACGTAGCAGGCGTCGTCGAGGTGGTCTCGCTCTCCGGCGAGGTGCGTACGCAGCCCGACGGCAGCATTGCCGCGATGCTCACCGGCGTGATCGGCGACATGGAGGGAAAGGTCTACGGCGGAAAGTTCGTCGCCGGCGCCAATCCGGTTTGCATGACCTTCGAGGTGGCGCTGGAGGAATGGCTTCCCGACTGATGCCATCGCCACATTGACACGCACGGCAGCCGGGGTGCCTATCGCTGCCAGAACCAAGACGAAAAGCATCCAAACACAACTGGAGGAGACGTCGATGTCGGTCTGCATCACGGGCTGGGCCCACAGCAAGTTCGGCAAAAGTGAAGGCGACGCAGAGGCCCTGATCGCAGAGGTGGCAGCCGCCGCCCTCGCGCATGCCGGCATCGCCCCCGGCGACGTCGACGCCATCTACGTTGGCACATTCAACAACGGCTTCCAGCGCCAGGACTTCAACGCGGCGCTGCCGGCCCTCTCCATCGAGGGCCTGCGTCACGTGCCTTCGACGCGCGTCGAGAATGCCTGCGCCACCGGCTCCGCAGCCATCCACGCCGGCATGAACGCCATCAAGGCCAACAGCGCCCGCAACGTGCTCGTCATCGGCGTCGAGAAAATGACGGCCACGCCCACTGCAGAGGTCGGCGACATCCTGCTCGGCGCCAGCTATCGCCGCGAGGAAGGTGAAATCCAGGGCGGCTTCGCGGGCGTGTTCGGACAGATCGCCCAGGCCTATTTCCAGCAGTACGGTGACAAGAGCGCCAGCCTCGCCCGCATCGCCGCAAAGAACCATACGAACGGCGTCGAGAACCCTTACGCCCACATGCGCAAGGATTTCGGCTTCGAGTTCTGCAACACCGTCTCCGACAAGAACCCCTATGTGGCGGCACCGCTCCGCCGCACGGACTGCTCGCTCATCTCCGATGGTGCCGCTGCACTCGTGCTCACCGACATCGGCAGCGCGCTTTCGGCACCGCGTGCCATCGCCTTCCGCGCCGCCCGCCACGTGAATGACTTTTTGCCGTTGAGCCGCCGCAGCAAGACGCGCTTCACGGGCGCCGCCATGGCGTGGGCCAAGGCGCTGGAGGACTCGAAGCTTTCCATCACCGACCTGTCGCTGGTGGAAACGCACGACTGCTTCACCATGGCCGAACTGATCGAATACGAGGCGATGGGCCTTGCGCCCGAAGGCGAGGGCCACCGCGCCATCGACGAGGGCTGGACCACGAAATCGGGCAAACTGCCGGTGAACCCTTCCGGCGGCCTGAAGGCCAAGGGGCATCCCATCGGCGCCACCGGTGTCTCCCAGCACGTCATGGCCGCCATGCAGCTCACGGGCGAGGCGGGCGGCATGCAGATCAAGGACGCCAGGCTTGCCGGTGTCTTCAACATGGGCGGCGCGGCCGTCGCCAACTACGTCTCGATCCTGGAGAGGCTGCGCTGATGAGCGCTCTGACCATGATCCCCGCCACCCAGCGGGTGATGAACCTTGGCCATTTCCTCAAGCAGGCGGCCGATCTCTTTCCCGCCAAGCCCGCCATCATCTGGGGCGAGCGCAGCTGGACGTGGGCAGAGTTCAATGCACGGGTGGACGCAGCAGCCCATGCCCTTGCCGCCCGCGGCATCGGTAAGGGAGACCGCGTCCTCGTTCAATCGCGCAACTCGAACGCGATGTTCGAGAGCATGTTCGCCGTGTTCAAGCTGGGCGCCGTCTGGGTGCCGGTGAACTTCCGCCTCATGCCCGACGATGTCGCCTACATCGCCGAAGCGAGCGGCTCCACCGCCGTGCTCTACGACAACAAGTTCACGACCCACATCGACGCCGCCATGAAGCGTGCGCCCGGCATCCACACGGTCGTCGGCTTTGATGCACCGCGCAATGGCGAGCTTGCATGGGAGACGATGATCGCAGAACACCAGGGCAAGCCGTTCCGCGCAGCCGACGTCGTACGCGACGATGCCTGCTGGTTCTTCTTCACGTCCGGCACGACGGGCCACCCCAAGGCCGCCGTACTCACCCATGGCCAGATGGCGTTCGTGATCACCAATCACATCGCCGACCTGATGCCTGGGCTGGGGGCGCAGGATGCGTCCATCGTCGTGGCACCCCTATCGCATGGCGCAGGCATCCACCAGCTGATCCAAGTGGCGCGCGGCGTGGTGACCATCCTGCCCGCGTCCGACCGTTTCGACGCGGAAGAGGTGTTCGCGCTCGTTGCCCGTCACCGTGTCACCAACATGTTCACCGTACCCAGCATCGTGAAGATGCTGGTGGAGCACCCGGCCGTGAACCGGCACGATCATTCCTCGCTGCGCCACGTCATCTACGCAGGCGCGCCCATGTATCGCGCCGACCAGCAGGTCGCCCTGCGCAAGCTCGGCAAGTGCCTCGTGCAGTACTTCGGCCTCGGCGAGGTGACCGGCAACATCACCGTGCTGCCGCCGCATCTTCACGACGAAGATGACGTCCGCCACGGCCGCATCGGCACATGCGGATACGCACGTACTGCCATGCAGATCTCGATCCAGGACGATCAAGGCGCGGAAGTGCCCACAGGTGAGACCGGCGAGATCTGCGTGGCCGGCGCCGCCGTCTTCGCCGGCTACTACAACAACCCTGAAGCCAACGCGAAAGCCTTCCGCAACGGCTGGTTCCGCACGGGCGACCTTGGCTATGTCGATGGCCAGGGCTTCCTCTACATCACCGGCCGCAACTCGGACATGTACATCTCCGGCGGCTCCAACATCTATCCGCGCGAAATCGAGGAGAAGGTGCTGCATCACCCGCAGGTGAAGGAGGTTGCCATTGTCGGCATGCCTGATCCGCGCTGGGGCGAGATCGGCGTGGCGGCCGTGGTGCTGCAGTCGCCGGGAGCCGTGTCGGAGCTTGAGCTCATCGAATGGATGAAGGACAAGGTCGCCGCCTACAAGCTGCCGCGGCGCATTGTCTTCTTCGACGAGTTGCCGAAGTCCGGCTACGGCAAGATCACCAAGAAGCTCGTGCGCGAGGCGATCGAGGCGAGGGACGCCGGCGACATTCGCTAAGGAATACGCAACGGCTCCGGCAAGCAAGCCCCAAGAAGCAAGGGACGGAAAACGCATGGGCAACAGAATGCAGGGAAAGGTCGTGCTCGTCGCAGGAGCCGGCGCGTCGGGCCCCGGCTGGGGCAACGGCAAGGCCGCTGCCGTGCTCTATGCGCGGGAAGGGGCGCGGGTCTTCGCGGCCGATCTCAAGCTCGCAGCCGCCGAAGAGACCTGCAGCATCATCACCAGCGAAGGCGGAATGGCGCATGCTCATCAAGCCAACGTCGCCTCCTCCGACAGCGTCGCCGCCATGGCCGATGCCTGCATCGAGCGCTTCGGGCGCATCGACGTCCTTCACAACAACGTCGGCATCGTCGAGGTCGGCGGCCCAGTCGAGACCAGCGAAGAGAGCTGGAACCGCGTCATCGCCGTAAACCAGACGAGCATTTTTCTCACCTGCAAGCACGTGCTGCCGCACATGGTGGCACAGCGCAAGGGCGCCATCGTCAACATCGGCTCCGTCGCCGGAACCCGCTGGATCGGCTTCCCCTACCTCGCCTATTCCGCTGCCAAGGCCGCCGTCATCGCCATGACGCAGAACATCGCGCTGCAGTACGCCCCGCAGGGCATCCGCGCCAACTGCGTGCTGCCGGGCCTCATGAATACGCCGCTCATCCGTGAGCCGCTCGCTGCCACCTACGGCGGCGACGTCGACAGCATGATCGAACAGCGCAACAAGCTCTCGCCCACCGGCGAGATGGGCGATGCCTGGGACACTGCTTATGCGGCTTTGTTCCTGGCTTCCGATGAAGCCCGCTACATCACCGGCACCAACCTCATCGTCGATGGCGGGCTGTCGGCCCGCTGCGTCTGATCATTATCAACCCCAAAATCATCTCCAGGAGGAAATCATGCAGAAGATCACACGCCGCGCCGTTGTGGCTGGAACCGGCGCTGTCGCGGTGACCGGCTTTGCCATCGGCCGCGCCCGCGCAGCCGAGTTCACCTACAAGTACGCCAACAACCTCCCCGTTGCGCACCCGATGAACCAGCGCGCCGAGGAAGCCGCCAAGAAGATCAAGGAGGAAACCGGCGGCCGCTTCGAACTGCAGATCTTCCCCTCCAGCCAGTTGGGCTCCGATACGGACACGCTGGGTCAGATCCGCTCCGGCGCCGTCGATTTCTTCACGCTTTCGGGCCTCATCCTGTCGACGCTCGTGCCCGCCGCTTCCATCAATGGCGTCGGCTTCGCCTTCAAGGACTACGACACCGTCTGGAAGGCCATGGATGGCAAGCTCGGCGAGTTCGTCCGCGCCGAGATCGTGAAAAGCCGCTCGATCTTCGCCTTCGAGAAGATCTGGGACAACGGCTTCCGGCAAACCACCACGTCCACGAAGCCCATCACGGCGCCGGCCGATCTCGCCAATCTTAAGATCCGCGTCCCGCCAGCGCCGCTGTGGACCTCCATGTACAAGGCTTTCGGCTCTGCCCCCACCACCATCAACTTCAACGAGGTCTACAGCTCGTTGCAGACGAAGGTGGTCGATGCGCAGGAGAACCCGCTTGCCATCATCGAGACGGCGAAGCTTTACGAGGTGCAGCAGTACTGCTCCCTGACGAACCACATGTGGGATGGCTTCTGGTTCCTCGCCAACAAGAACAACTGGGATCAGCTGCCGAAGGACATCCAGGAAGTGGTGACGAAGCACATCAACGCCGCCGCCATCGCCGAGCGCACCGATGTCGCCAAGCTCACCGTCAACCTGCAGGAGCAGCTCACCGCCAAGGGCATGAAGTTCAACACGGTCGATGCCGCGCCCTTCCGCGACAAGCTGAAGTCCGCCGGCTTCTATGAAGAGTGGAAGAAGAAGTTCGGTGATGCCGCCTGGGCAACGCTCGAATCCAGCGTGGGCAACCTCGGCTAGAGCAGATGGCTCGGTTGCGCTGCTGCTACGAGATCGAAAGCCGGACGGCTCCAGATCAAGAACCTGCAGCGCAGCGGCAGCCGGGCGTTACACGTCCATAAGGCGACTTCGAACGAGCACAGCGTCATGGCTTCCCACGCGCAACCTCTCCTCCCGCCGGCTCCGGAAACGGGGCTCGCACGCGTCCTCGCGCGTCTCGAGGCAGCGCTGGGGCTTATGGTGGAGATCCCCGCCGCGGCGCTGGTGGTGGCAGAAGTCGTGGTGCTGTTCTCCGGCATCATTGCCCGCTATGTGCTGCACACCCCGCTCACCTGGTCCGACGAGCTTGCCTCCACGCTGTTCCTGTGGCTGGCGATGCTGGGCTCGGCCGTTGCCCTTCGGCGTGGAAGCCATATGCGCATGACGGCAATCGTCTGGGCCTTGCCCGGCCGCACGCGCAGCGTCTTCGATGCGATCGCGCTTGCCGCCGGCTTGGGCTTCCTGGTGCTGATCTTCCCTGCTGCATTGCATTGGGCGCAGGAGGAAGCCTTCATCACCACACCCGCCATGGAGATCTCGGCCGCCTGGCGCGCGTCGGCGTTCCCCATCGGCGTGAGCTTCATGATCGCGTTCTCCCTGCTGCGCCTTGCTGCTGTGGGCAAGTGGCAGCACGCCCTCATCGCGATCGGCGCTGTGCTTGCTGCAATCGTGGTGTTCTGGCTGCTCGGCCCGAAGCTGAAGCCTCTCGGCAACGTCAACCTCATTATCTTCTTCGTCGGCGTCGTGGG
>JBDHTJ010000225.1:0-6937 GCA_039808585.1 Hyphomicrobiaceae bacterium
GCCTGGACGAGGCTCTGATGTGGGCAAAGCGGGCCTGGAGCCCGGGCTGGCAGCTGCGCATCGAGTCCGTCGGCGGCAGGCCCGTCGAATGGACGCTGGAGAACGCACTGAACGAGGACGAAGCTCCGCTCGTGTCGGGCGTCCCGTGCCTGTTCCGGAGCTGGCGTCGCAGCAGCACCACGATCCGGTGCAATACGAGGCCCGTGGACCTGGGCCTCATCGAGATCCTCAGAGAGCGCGCGGAGGCTGCGCCTGCCCCCGCCTCCCTCGCCCGTAAAGCCTGACCGGGCGCCTTTCGGCAGCACAACGCCGAAACCTCCAGCAATTGTTGACATGAATCAACAATTACCAGCGAGACGTTGTGTACAGATTTTCACAGGTCTAATTTCGGAGCCGTTGCCGCGCTGGGCACGTTCGACCGAGCACGGTCCATCAAATGCGCAGGCGATAGCTGGCACAAGTCCTCCGGCAGAGAGGGCTGATGATTTGGGGGCGATGATCTGAGCCGAGGGCAACCCTAGTGGAGATGTGGCCATGACCACGACGAAGCAAGCCGACAGCGCAACCGGTCCCTGGACGAACCTCTCGACCGTCTGTGGCGGACAATTCGACAACGTCATGAAGGCCGCAGATCCAGCCATCAGGGCGATGGGCCGCCTCCAGCTGGAATGCATGCACTTGGCCATGCAGCGTGGCCGCGCCTGGGCTTCGTTCCCCGCCGAGCTTGCGCACTGCCAGTCTCCCGCCGACGTAGCCCGGCTGCAGATGCAGTACTGGCAGACGATGAACCTGAATTACGCCGAAGGCCTGCATCGCCTTTGGCACGCGCTTGCCGGATTGGCCCCGCACCCTCAGGTCGAGGACGCAGCCGCCATTGCCCGCGACGTGATCGCCGTTCGCCCCGAGGCCGGCGCTTCAGACAAGCCGCGCAACCGACAGGCCGCCTGAGAAGCGCCGATGCGCACAGGCAGGCCGCATCGCGCCAGAGGCCGGCAATCTAAACAGCGTTGGGTGTGACGAGCGCCGGGTTACGCTGCCGCGTGAGATTTGGCCGTCAGGCCGCGCCGTCGTCGCCAGGGAGTTGCAGGTCGAGTTCGCCCGTCGTGTCTTCGTCCACGGCATCGAGGGGAAGCTCGTCAGGCATCAGGGCGGCGGCGTCCGAGGGCTCGGGCACGCGGAAATCGGGCGGCAGGTTGGCATCGAGCAGCCCCGAGCCACGTAGCTCGGCGAGACCCGGCAGATCCTTGATGGCGTCGAGCCCGAAGTGCTCCAGGAACTGGTCGGTCGTACCATAGGTGATGGGACGGCCGGGCGCGCGGCGGCGACCGCGCGGACGTATCCAGCCGATCTCCATCAGCTGGTCGAGCGTGCCGGCCGAGCAGGCGACGCCACGGATCTCCTCGATCTCGGCGCGCGTGACGGGCTGGTGATAGGCGATGATAGCCAGCGTCTCCATGCCGGCCTTCGACAGCTTGCGCTGCTCGGTGGCGTGCCTTTCGAGCAGGTAGGAGAGATCTTCGGCCGTGCGGAAAGCCCACTTGCCGGCCACCCGCACGAGGTTGATGCCGCGGCTGGCATAGAAGCCCTTCAGCTCATCCAGCAGCGCCTTGACATCGTCTTCCGACTTCAGGTGCTGGGCGAGATACTTCTCATCGAGCGGCTCCGAAGCCGCAAACAACAGCGCTTCCAGGATGCGCAGCTGCTCGCGACGATCGGCCGAGGGAAGCTGCGCGATGTTCGGCGGCAGCTGCCAGCCGGCTGCGGCGGCCGTCTCGATCGCATCCGGCCCTTCGACATCCACGTCCTCGTGAATGTCGTCCGGCTCCTGCGGGGCCGCGTAGTTCAATTTCGGCGGGACCATACCTGGCCTCGTTTTCTTATTCAGTTTCGCGCTCCATTCAGACGCAACGGTACGCCACTACGCGCAAGGGAGACCCTGCGCCAATGTCATCACAGCCGGGTCCAGCTCCCCTCGCCCTTCCGGCGCACGTAGATGGGAGCGAAGGGCTCGGCCTGGGAAAGCTCCACCATGCCCTCGCGTGCCATCTCGAGCGTCGCACCGAATGAGGATGCAAGCGCGGTACGGGCGGCTTCCGGCGTCGGGATGTACTGCTCCAGATAGAACTCGAGCTGCACCCAGTCGCCCGCTCCCTTGCCCACCAGCGCCTCGAGCCGCGTGCGCGCCTCCTTGATCGACCAGACCGTGCGCTTGTGCACCACGTGCACGCGCTTGGTCGTGCGCTGGCGCTGGATCGCGTAGGCCTTGAGCAGGTCGTAGATGACGCCGGTGTACTCGCGCGTACGGATGGTGCGCACGCCTTCCGGCATGCCGCGGGGAAACACGTCGTAGCCCAGCCGCTTGCGTGTCATTAGCTTTGCAGCCGCATTGCGCATCGCTTCCAGCCGCTTCAGGCGGAAGGCCAGGCGGGCCGCCAGTTCCTCGCCCGAGGGCTCGCCGTCCTCGCTCTCCTCCTTCGGCAGCAGCAGCTTCGATTTGAGGAAGGCAAGCCAGGCGGCCATCACCAAGTAGTCGGCGGCCAGTTCCAGGCGGAGCTTGCGGGCTTCGGCGATGAACCCGAGGTACTGCTCGGCCAGCGCCAGGACGGAGATGTTGAGAAGGTCCACCTTCTGGGTGCGGGCGAGCGCCAGCAACACGTCGAGGGGCCCGGAGAACCCATCGATGCTGATGACGAGCGCCTCGTTCTCCGCCACCGCGTCCTCGGCCGCAGTCCAGGGTTCCGCCTCGAAGGCGGGCTGGGGCGGCGCGTCGGGCGCGGCGTTCGCTGTCGGCTCTCCCGTGCCGGAAGGCACCATGCTTGAGATCCTAGACCTTGTTCTCGCGCCTGTGGCAGCGCCCAAAAGCCGGACAGGCCGGTGACACGAATGTGACAAGCACCGGTCACTGTTAATAACTTGTTAATACTTACTACACTGATTCAGGCCGCGCCTTGCAAATTTCGGCAAGCGCCAGCTCGGCCGTGGGCACATCGAAGGGCCTCGGCTGTTGCAGGAATACGGCAGAGGCTTTGCGCAGCCGCGCCACCCCCTGCCCTTCGAGCGGAGGCGCCACGGCGGCCACCGCCTCCGTCTCGGCAAGATCGCCGCTACACAGAAGCGCCAGATCTGAGCCCGCCTGGAACACCGCCCGCGCCTTCTCCTCAATCGAGCCTGTCAACGCCTTCATGCCGAGGTCGTCGCTCATCAGGAGGCCGTTGAAGCCGATAGCGCCACGGATGACGTCCTTCGTCACCGACGGCGAGATGCTGGCCGGACGATCAGGATCGAGGCTGGTGAAAACGACATGCGCCGTCATGGCCGCTGGCAGATGCGCCAGCGACGCGAAGGGGGCGAAATCCGTGACCGTCAGCTCGGCCCGCGGCGTATCGACCATGGGAAGGTCGAGGTGGCTGTCCTTGGTGGCGCGACCATGCCCCGGGATGTGCTTGATAACGGGCAGCACGCCGCCCTCCATCATGCCGCGCGCCACCGCGCCGCCGAGCGCCACGACCTGCGCCGGAGTCTCGCCGAAGGCCCTGTCGCCGATGATGGCGTGGCTACCCGCAACCGGAAGATCGAGGACGGGCGTGCAATCGGTGTTGATGCCGACCTCGCGCAGTTCCTGCGCCATGAGGCGGGCAACCAGCGTCGTCGCCTCCACCGCGCGGTCGGGATCATCGGCATAGCAGCGCGCGTAGGCAGCACCGGCCGGCAGGCTGCGCCAGTGGGGCGGCCTCAGCCGCTGCACACGGCCACCCTCCTGGTCGATGAGGATCATCAGGTCTTCGCTGGCGATGGCTTGGCGAATGTCGTCGGTGAGGCGGCGCACCTGGTCGGGATCGGCGATGTTGCGCGCAAAAAGGATCACGCCGCACGGACGCGCAGAACTCAGCACGTCACGTTCCCGGGACGTGATTTCAGTGCCGGCAAGCGCCGTGATGAATGCGGAAAGCCTCGCCATGCCGTACGCCTCGAACTCCAGAGGAAGAGCCGCCACCCTTCAAGAAACGCATCAGGCGGCACTCTGGACGAGCCCGCCTGAGGTTTCATCTTGAAACGGGCAGCGACCTCAGTAGGCCGTTACCCAGCAGCCATTGTGGCCGGACGCCTTGAGTTGCGTGCACAGGGTCGCGGCGGCCTCGCGCGATCCGGGCGGACCGACAACGGCCCGGTACCACCTGCCCTTGTCGCCGGCATTGAACTCCTGCACGTCCGGCGTCTTGGTGCCGAGCACGTCATTGTACTTCTGCTGCAGATCCGCGAATGCCTTGAGCGCATCCATGCGCGTCTTCTGAGAGGACAGCACGGCCACGAAACCTGCGCCGCCGGACGAGGGAATGCTGGCGGTCTGGTTATCCTTGGCCTTCGGCACTGCGGTCTTCTCGACCTTCTCGGCCTTGGCCTTCTTGGCGGGCGGCGCGGCCGGTGCCTCGGGCGGCGCGGGCGGAGCTACTGCAACGGTGCGCACCGGAGGCGCGGCTGCAGGCTTCGGCCCGGCGTTCGCGGTCGGGGGCGCCGAGGGCATCGGTTGGGCACCGGGCCTTGCGCCCGGCATCGGCATGGCGGCAGGAGGCTGCGCGCCGGGCCGCGGGCCCATGTCGAGCATGATGCCCGGCAGAGGCGTGGCAGGCGGAGGCGGGGCAGTGGCATCTGCCGTCTGTCCGGTGGGCGGGATCTGAATGATCCGCACCTTCTTCGGCGCGCTCGGATCATCGGAGCCGGTGTCCTGCCCGTCGGGCTCCTGCGCTGCGGGTTGCGCGTCGTCGAGGCGTGACCCGAGCTTCTTCTCGGATACGGAGGCTTCCTTCGTCGGCTTGGCCTTCAGGTCTGCGGTCTTGACGCTGCCCGGCTTCGGCGAGGGGAAAACGCTCTTGTAGGTGTAGGCCATGGCCCCGCCGATGCCGATCGCACCGACGAGTGCCGCCGCAATCATGAGCATGCGGCGCCCTGAGCGCGGCGCTTCCTCTTCCTCCTGCTCGCCGTCATCGTAGCCGGCTTCGGGGTCGGCGTAGTCCTGCTGCGGCTGGTTGAAGTGGTCGGCCGGTCCGACGTTGAACTGGTCGGGTGCGCCCGCATGGAATTGCGGCTCAGCATGCTGCTGCGGGTTGCCCGCGGGCATGTAATGGCCAAGGTCGAAGCCACGCGGATCGTGGGCGGGCTGAGCCTGCTGCGGCCAGCCCTGTCCGGGCGCGGGCTGCTGACCAGCATAGCCATGCGGAGCCGGCGAGGGAAACCGGTCGAACGGCATCGGCTGGCTCGGCGCCTGCGGCGTGAATTGGCGATGCGGCTCCTGCTCGGGCGCGCCATAGCCCTGCGGCTGGCCAAAGGGATGCGGTGCGGGAATCATCGGCTGATGCTGCTGCGCATAGCCTGGTGCTGCACCGTAGCTGCCATAGGGCTGCTGTTCGGCATAGGGATCGGGCTGCTGCTGGCCATAGGCCGAAGTTTGCTGGCCGAAGGGCGCGTGCTGCAGCGGCTGGCCATAGGGCGCGGGCTGCTGCCCGTAGGGCGAAGGCTGCTGGCCATAGGGAGACGGATGTGGGTGCTGTTCAGCGTAATCCTGCTGCTGGCCCCAGTAGCCGCCCTGTTGTGCGGGCTGCTGCGGATAGCCATGCTGCTGCGGCGCCTGCTGCGCGCCGTAGGGATCGTACGCTTCCTGCTCGGCAGGCTGCCGACGTTGCGGCATCCTCACCACAGCTTGTCCGCCGGGACTGGTCCGAGACATGCGCGAGTTCCTTATGCCCTAGAGCCGTGTGGCCTGAGAATCGCGAGACTACCGCATCTCGTCGGGGGCGTGTACGCCCAGCAGCCGCAGCCCCGAGGCCAACACGATCCGAGTCGCTGTGATCAATCCCAAACGCGCCGCTGTCAGAGTCCCATCTCCAGATTGTATGAATCTCAATTGTGGCATTTCATTGCCACGCGTCCATTGCGAATGGAAAGACGCCGCCAGATCATAGAGATAGAAAGCCAGCCTGTGCGGCTCGTGCGCACGTGCCGCGGCTTCCACGAGTGGTGGAAAAGCTGCGAGTTTCTTGATGAGATCGATCTCGCCCTGGTCCGTGAGGCGTGACAAATCTGCCTCTGCAACCTCACGCGAGCCCTCAACAAGATTGGGGAAAACCTCCTTAACCATGCGGAACACAGAGTGTGCGCGCGCATGCGCATACTGAACATAGAACACAGGGTTGTCCTTCGACTGCTCGAGCACCTTTGCCATGTCGAAGTCGAGCGGCGCATCGTTCTTGCGATAGAGCATCATGAAGCGGACGGGATCACGTCCCACTTCGTCCACGACCTCGCGCAGCGTCACGAAAGTGCCGGCCCGCTTGGACATGCGCACTGGCTCGCCCGCCCGGAACAGCTTCACGAGCTGGCACACCTTGATGTCGAGATCGACCTTGTTTTCCGACAGCGCGGCGACTGCTGCCTTCATGCGCGTGATGTAGCCGACGTGATCGGCTCCGAAGACGTTGATCAGGTGGCGGTACCCGCGCTTCAGCTTCTCGTTGTGGTAGGCCATGTCGGCGGCGAAGTAGGTGTAGCTCCCGTCCGACTTCATCAGGGCGCGGTCGACGTCGTCGCCGAAGGCGGTGGAGCGGAACAGCGTCTGCTCGCGGTCCTCCCATTCCTCGTCGTCGTGCCCCTTGGGCTTCTCGAGCCGGCCCTTGAAGATCAGCCCACGCCGGGAGAGCTTCTCGACCGTCTCCTTCACCGCATCCTTGCCCTTGGTGAGCGACTGCTCGGAGAAGAACACGTCGTGACGAATGTTGAGGGCCGCCAAATCCTCCTTGATCTGGATGAGCATGGCGTCGATCGCCGCCTGACGCACCAGCGGCAGCCAGCGCTCCTCGGGCCAGTTGAGCAAGGCGGGCCCGTGCTCCTTCGCCAGCGCGGCACCAACGGGCTTCAGGTAGTCGCCGGGATAGAGCCCGGGCGG
>JBDHTJ010000226.1:0-6869 GCA_039808585.1 Hyphomicrobiaceae bacterium
GATGTGGCCATACAATCCTGCCCCCTGTTATCAACTCTTTCCATCTGGTACGGCGGGCACTGGGCGCTCGCTTGCGCGTTCTACATGGAAGTGAAAAGCGCCGCGATATACTGCCGGCTGGAAATTGGCGGCGCTTAATCCGACCCACACTCTGGCATTGAAAACGCTGGTCCAGACTACTCCAGGCGCTTGGCGGCGGAACGCACGCCAGGGATGTAGCGCGAGAGAATGCCGAGTTCGTAGAAGATGAAATAGGGCAGCACGCTCCCGACCACCTGCGGAACGTCCCAGTCGAGCGCGTAGATGCCGACGACGGCGTAGATCGCGAGGACGAACCCGCCGACGAACGTCTGCACCGCCACCGTGTTGAAGCGCCGGGTGGAGCGGGATTTGTTCGATTTCATCTTCGAGAACGCCGTCCGATTGCTTCTTTAGAACCAATGGGTGAAGAGGGGCAGCTTGGCCGGAACTGAGGACCTGCGGGTGATGACGGCATAGAGGAAAAAATGCGCCGAGCAGCAAGACAGCCACCAGACGGATCATTGAGCCATGCCAGAGGCGCCCGCTTCCGATTGGTGCGCTGCCGTGACGGTCACTGTTGCGTCCCTAAGGCTAAGCCTCGAACCGGAGTTGTCGGGCATTGGGTTCGTTTTGCAGAAAGGCCACGGATCTGTGTCCTGCTTTCCTTTTCGCGACCGTCGCGCCATAGAGCTCGGAGGTCGAGCCTTCGGAGCGTTACGCTTCACGCGCATTGGGATGGCAAGCATCCCTCACGCACCCCAAGGTTCTCCAATTGGGTTCGTTTTGCAAAATGGGGTGTACGTTTATGAATCCTACAAAATAGCATATAAGTCTATCCCAAGCTAGGCCACCGGCGCGGGTTCGAACCCTGGATACGTAATGGCGTCGGGGATGCACCAGACCCGCGCGGCGCACGACGCCGGAAGTCCAACTCCGGCTCTCGCGGTATGCCAACTGACGAGAGTCTTTGGTGCGGCCGGCAATCGATTTGTTCTTTGCGCAGAAGAACCACTTCCCTTTCGCATCTGCGTTCCCACGGCTGCGATGATGCCACCGGACGTGTATGCCTCCGTCAATCTGGGAGATCTCGGCAGGTTGAAAGCTAAAGGGCTGATGCAAACCTATGCCGTCTACATGCGCAACGAGATGCAGATCATGGTCGCGAAAGGGAAGCCAAAGGGTATTCGCAGCATAAGCGACCTTGCACGCCAGAATGTTCGCACCTCGATGCCGAACCCGATCAACGAATGCATCATGCAGTTCTATGCGCGCAAGGTGCTTGAGCGCTTTAACGTCTGGCAGACAATATCGGGAGGAAGCGAATGCGTCTCGTGTGCGACGGGGCGAACGCACCTGGTTTACGTCGGTGCATCACAGCGAGACGCCCGAGCGCATTGCTGCTGGTCTCTCCGACACAGGTATCGTCTGGAAGACGGAAGTGCTCGAAGCGGTGCGCAGCGGCGCATCCACTGAAGGCATCGAGCTGGGCCGCAGGAGAGCTTATGAGAGGAAGTCTCCTATGCGATCGGCGCCCTCTCGAAAAGCAAGCGTCAGGCTGCGGCGAAGGCGTACCTCGATTTCCTGCGGACCGCAGCGGCCCAAGACGCCTATGCACGATTTGGCTTCGTAAAGGCCACTGCGGAGGATCATCGCCAAAAGCCAATTCCATAAGCCATGGCGTTCCGCAAATTGCCGATGAAGGCGGTTGTCAGAGGATAATCTGCTTTGTGTGGGACGTCGGGACGAAGGGCGCAAAAGACGTAACGATTGATGTAAAGAGTGTTGACGACCACCAAGACCAAAATCGACAAGCCACCGCTCGTCCGCGTCCATCGAGAGATCAGCATTTTGAATGCTCGTCACGTCGAGTCGGCGGCATCAATGATGCGCATCAATGCGCTTGCAATAGGATTGAAACGAAAATGTAAATGTTCTCTTGCGCGGCCGCCGCACGTGAGGTCAAACTCATAAGAGAGGCACAGTTTGGATCGCATCTTAAGCCACTACGTAACGTCCCATCTGGCGATGACATTGACGGTCATGCTGATGCTGATCGTCACTACGACGATGTTGCGCCAGAGCCGGACGCCATCGGCAACTGTCGCATGGCTGCTTGCGATCGTGCTCGTTCCCCCTATCGGCATACCACTTTACCTTTTGCTTGGTGGGCGGCATCAGCAACGTATCTCCGCGAGCAAGCCGAAGTTGCAACTTGCGCCGCCCGCTTCGTTGGAGTTGGAGGAGCGCGAAGCCATCGGCGATCGGCTGCTCGTCAGCTACGGAATACCACCAGCGGCCGGCGGTCATGATCTTTCGCTCTGTCAGAACGGCGAGGAAATTTATGCGCGGCTTAGGGGGATGATCGAGGGAGCGCGAGAAAGCATTTACATCGCAACTTATGAGTTCGCGCTCGATACGACGGGTCGCGCGCTCATTGATCTGCTCGCGGCTCGCGCAAGAGCTGGCGTCGACGTTCGCCTCTTGATCGACGGGGTCGGCTCGTTCTGGACCTGGCGCTGGGGCCTGCGGCGATTGACGAAAGCAGGAGGCAAGATCGCCTATTTCCTGCCCGTTTGGCGGCCACGCTTCCTGTCGCGGGGAAATCTGCGCAATCATAGGAAGATCGTAATCGTGGATGGCCGGCGCGTGCTGGCGGGCGGCACCAATATAGGCGCCGAGTATATCGGGCCGGCGCCCAATCCGCGCCGATGGCGCGACCTTTCATTCGTTCTCGAGGGGCCGGCGGTGGCGCAGTATTCGGCCATCTTCCGCAACGATTGGAACTTCTCGAGCCGCCACAAGCTCCAAGCCGACGGCTCCAAGGAGCTTGCTCCGGCATCGCCGACTGGCAGCGCCGTCTTGCAGGTCCTGCCTTCAGGCCCGGATGTTCAGGGCGCTCCGCTCTATGCCACACTCGCATCCGCCATTTACGAGGCCGATACGCGCTTATGGATCGTCACTCCCTACTTTCTCCCGAACGACGCGTTGACCGATGCTCTCTGCATTGCCGCACGCCGTGGCGTCGATGTGCGCATTTTCGTACCGCGCCGCTCGACCAGCCGGCTTGCAGACCTTGCCCGTGGCAGCTTCTTGCGCGAGATCGAAGCGGCCGGCGTCAAGGTGCTTCTCTACGCCGCCGGTATGTTGCACGCCAAGATTGTCCTGATCGATGACGCCATGGCCGTCGTTGGCTCTGCTAATTTCGATCTGCGCAGCATATTCCTCAACTACGAAGTCATGGGTATTGTCTACAGTCCCGCTGAGGTAACCGCGACCGCGGCGTGGATCGAGACCTTGATGCCGCATGTGAAAGCCGGCGCTGATCGTGCAGGCGTGTGGCGCGCAACCCTAGAGGGTATCGCGAGAACACTGGGCCCCGTTCTCTGAAAGGCAATCTGGGCGCGTCATCATGCCGAGGGTGGCAGCTCGACCCCCAGTAGCTGCCAGGTAGGCACCGTTGGGGACTACTCCGCTGTTCCCTCAAGCGCGTAGACGCCCCTGCAAACAACAGAATAGGTTGAACAGACCGCAGCAGACTTGTGCGAGGAGTCAACGATGGGTCACGCCTCACATGTCGTCTGCGGTGGCGACTTGGGAATGCCACCAGATCCGGAAATGCCGGCACAGATCGTCCGGTCCAAGTTCCACGACCGCAATCCCTTCCAGCCGCAAGCGCGGCAACGGATCGCCTGGGCGCCGATCGATCATGCCGGTGCCTGCAGATTTCGCCCACATCTCGAACATCCTTTCGGAGGTGACCTTGTAACGCACGCTCCAGGTGGCAACGCCGCCGCTGGGTGTCTCTGCAATAATCCCATAATCGAGGCGAACCTCGTCCTGAAGCTTCACGCGGTCCCAGTATTTCGCGATCGCCGCGTGCCCAATCTGGGCATCGAACGGCGTGTTGTGATAGACGCCATCGCGGGCGAATAGAGCGCATATCAGGCGATGATCCCGCCCTTCCCAAGCGCGCTTGTATCCTTCCATGAACTTCTCAATCCGAGAACTCATCGAGCGCTCCATTTGTGCTGTTGGCCTCGACCCTTGCTGTCTTAGGGGATGGGTTTCGCGCCCGGGTCGTCGGCAGTGGCTCTTACGAAGCCAAACGCAGCATAGGCGTCTTGGCAGGTCCCGTGCGCTGGAAATCAACATTCGCCTTACCCGCTGCCTGGGGCTTGCTATTGGTGCCACCTTCATAGAACTTGAAACTTCGTGCCGATCTTTGGCGGGAGAACGCGGGTTGGAACTGACGCTCCCTTTTTCTCGGCTGATGGTGAAGGGGCCGCGCGGCGCGTTACGGTCAAGCCGTTTTCGCTCGATGTCACCACAGTCACGAATGCGCAGTTCGCGGCCTTCGTGGCTGATACCAAATACGTAACCGATGCCGAGAAATATGGATGGTCCTACGTATTCTATCAGGACGTCAGGGGCGATCCTGAAGACCATCTGCGGGTTGTGGGTGCGGAATGGTGGCGACAGATCAAGGGCGCCCTGTGGTCAAGTCCGGAAGGTCCGGGATCAGATGTGACCGCGCGCCTGGATCACCCAGTGGTGCATGTGTCTCACAACGACGCGCAGGCCTATGCGCATTGGATCGGCGGGCGTTTGCCTTCGGAAGTTGAGAGGGAACATGCAGCCAAGGGAGGGCTGGCCGATGCCACGTTTCCTTGGGGCGAGACCGAACCTGGCGATGGCGGGCCATTTCTCTGCAATATCTGGCAGGGATCGTTTCCGCTCTCCAACTCAGCCGCTGACGGATTTCGCGGCACAGCACCGGCCCGTTCGTTTCAGCCGAACGGCTACGGGCTCTACAACATGTGCGGCAACGTCTGGGAATGGTGTTCTGACCCGTTCCGCATCCGATCGCTCGCCCGCTCGGCGCGCGAGGCAAACCGGATTTCTGAGCGGGAGAGACGTGTGGTGCAGAAGGGTGGTTCGTTTCTGTGCCACAAGTCCTATTGCTACCGTTACCGCATGGCCGCGCGCGTCGGGAACACGCGAGATACGAGCACGAGCCATTGCGGATTCCGCATCGCCTATGATTGAAGCCGACGCCGGCCACACTTGGAGCCCTCGCCGGTGGGCGATCTTCATACGCCATTCTGGGAGATGTTTGGAGTTTAGGTCCTCGAACTCCTATCGCACAGCGAAAGGACTTTGGTACGGTCGGCCAAAGGGTACGTCTGCCAGCACGTTCGTCACCGGCTTGAGGTGAATCTTGCCCTGTCGTTTGTTGTTGCGCGTATCGACGCCGAGGAAGGCCTGAAGTGGCCCGATACGGAGGAGCGCCTCGTGCTCGCGACTAGCCGCTACCTCGGGGAAGGCTTCGACGATGCATCCCTCGACAAGCTGTTTCTGACAATGCCGATTTCGTGGCGCGGAACGCTCGCCCAGTATGTCGGCCGCCTGCACCGTGAGCAGCACACCGAGCGCGAGGTGATCGTCTACGACTATGTCGACAGCGGTGTCACCATGTTGGCGCGCATGGCGCTGAAGCGGCAGGCAGGATACCGAAGCCTCGGATACGAGATTGCATCTGGCTGAGGATTTCCGGCATTCCGCCGTTCAAGTTGCGATCAGTTCCGCCGCTTTGGCCAAGGCATCCGCCATATCCGCGTTGGCAATCCGGTCCGCTCGACCTCCGGCATGGAGCGTCCAGTCCCAGGGGTCGAAGACCGGCACGCCGGCTACGATGAACTCGCTGACATCCCGGCTGACCACGACGAGATCCGCCAAGGCGGCCATGGCAGCAACGAGAAGATCGGGCTCGGAAAACGTGTGCCCCTTCTTGCGGCCGACTTCCAACATCAGGCGCCACCGCAGCAATACATCTTCCGTTACGGCCAGCACACGGCCTGCAAATAGCGGTCGAAGCGCGCGATCGAGCCACTGCACCAAATCGGACCGGCGCGCCGGATCAGAGATCTGCTCGATGCCGAAGCGAACCTCGGCAAAGGTCACTTCGCTTGTAAAGAGAACGTCCCCCGGCTGGCCGGCAACGAACGCCCTGACCTTCTGGGCAGGTCGCGCCCGCCGAAGCTCCGACAGGACGTTGGTGTCGATCAGCCAGCCCCTCAAAGCTTCACGTCCCGAACCGGCGAATTCACCGACAACCGCTCGATCGGCACGTCCCGAAGCGGCGAGCTTGCCAGCGCGTCCACGAGGTCCCGCCCGGACACCGGTTTTTTCAGCCGATCCCACTCCGCGGCGTCGACGACAACGACGGCGTCCTTGCCATGGACGGTGACACGTTGCGGCCCCTTTTCGCGAGCGCGGCGGACAAGCTCGCTAAACTGCGCCTTCGCGTCTTGCAGCCGCCAGCGCCCAGGGCCGGGTGGGCGGCGCGACGTCTTGCCGGTGGTCGATGAGGGCACGGCAACTGTCCTTTCTAGTCAGATCGACCAGAATGTAGCGGATTTGTCCGGCAATTGGAAGATCGGCTTGAACGGTACCAGGATGCCCGACGGCCGACACGGACAAGCAGCTGAGGTGCTTCCTCAGCTGGATGAGCTTCTGCGTGAGGTCTTCGGCGGAATGGCATGGACGCGGGGTGACGCTTAGGCCGCTGGCGCTAAGATCCTCGATGAAGGCGTGCGCGTCAGGCACCTGCGGAATCTCGATGACGGGCTCGCCCGTCGATAACCTTCTCGATTGTGCGCAAGGCCGCGGTAAGGGAAAGACCGCCCGAAGCGAGAAGCTTCCACGCATCCACGGTGTTGATGACACCGCCGTCCCTACGGCGCAGCGGGAGAACGACGGCCGAAACGGACAGACGACGGACAATGGAGTGCGCAACGCGACGCGAAATGATCCAGGATCCGCGTCCGGAGACCTAGTATTTTTCACAG
>JBDHTJ010000227.1:0-6848 GCA_039808585.1 Hyphomicrobiaceae bacterium
TGAGTTCGCTCGCTCATCATCGCGCTGCCCTCCATCCAGAAGCGGCTGAATCAGAACTTCATACCCGCAGCAACCCCGACGTTTTCAACGGTACCGGCTCGAGGTGCGCGTTGGTCTATTTGGCGTCACCTCAAGGTTTGTTCGCCAGACAACGATTTCTCGGACATAAGCGGAACATGGGCTACGCTACACGCTTCAACCGCGCCATTGGCTCGTTGAGTGGGTGGAATTCACCTGCTGGAAGTCGCCTGGCCTGCTCCCAGAGGTAATCGCCGGTCAGACTGATGTGCGCCCAGCCCATCGGAGAAAGGTGCGCAAGCAGTGCCGCATCGAACGTCGTGCCGACAGCGTTGAGGTGCTGGGCGGCCCGGTCGAGATAGACCGTGTTCCAGTAGGAAATCGCCGCAATCAGCAGGTTCAGCCCAGATGCGCGAAATTCCTGATTTTCCAGCGAGCGATCGGTGAACCGACCCTGCCGGTTGGTATAGATGGCGGCGGCAAGCGTGTGCCTCGCCTCGCCTTTGTTGAGACCGGCCTGACAGGCACGTCGCAGTTCCGGTTGTTCAAGCCAATCGAGCGTGAACAAAGTGCGCTCGATACGGCCCAGTTCAGCCAATGCAAAATCCAGCCTTTTCTGGCGTTTGTAGGCGGCAAGTTTTCGCAAGATTACTGACGGCGCCACCGTGCCATCCTTGATTGAGGCGACAATCCTGACGATGTCATCCCAATCGGCCTCGATCGCTGCCGTTTTGATGGTGCGGCCCATCAGATTTTCGATGCCCTTGTATGTCGATGGCGCAGCGATCGAACCCAGCTTGCGGTCGCCAATATCGCGCAGCCGGGGCGCGAAGCGGAACCCGAGTAGGTGGCAGAGTGCGAAAACATGATCGGTGGCGCCGCCGGTATCGGTATAGTGCTCATGCAACGGAAGGTTGCCGGCGCCCAGGACAAGCCCGTCGAGCACGTAAGGCGCTTCACCTGCCGTCGCGGACATGATCCGTGATCCGAATGATGCGAAGTGATCGGAAAGGTGAGAATAGATTTTCACGCCAGGTTCGGCGCCATATTTGGCATTGACGTCCGCCGCCCCTGAACGGCTCCGCCCCGACCGGAAGAACTGGCCATCGGACGACGAACTGGTGCCAGCGCCCCAATGCCGCGCGAAGGGTAATTCGTGATGGGCTGAGATGATCATGGCCAGCGCGGCCTGATAGTTCTCGGGTGAAAGATACCAGTTGTGGGTCCATGCGAGTTGGGCATAGCTGACGCCTTCGCTGGCATTGGCCATCCGCTCCAGCCCGAGGTTGGTGCCATCAGCCAGAATTGCGGCGAGTACCGTGCTGGGGTTGTCGTGCTCCTTGCCTGAGCGCAGGTCACGGAATGCGTTCAAAAAACCAGTGCGTTCGGCGACTTCAAGCAGCAGCTCGGTGATGCGCACGCGGGGAAGCAGGGTATCGAGCTTGCGATCGAGGGCTTCAGCTTCCGGTGGGGTGACAGGCGGCATTTGCTGAAGCTTGAGCCGGTCTCGTTCGAGCGACACTCCCTCAAGCTTGTTTGTTTTCAACTGCTTGGCAAATCGGCGCAGCCGCCAGTCAAGATTTCGTGCCCGGTCAGCGAGGTAGGATGCAGCATTTGAATCGAACGGAAGCACATCCGCCACTTTGGCGGCGTCGCGCCGACCCAGCAAATAGGCATCGAAGCGCTGATAGTTGCGGGTTCCCTCGATCCATACATCACCGGCGCGCAAACGATCACGCAAGGTTGCCATGATCGCAATTTCATAACGTCGGCGGTCGATACGGCCGCTTTCGGTGATGAGACGCTTCCACTGCCGATTGGGGAATGGCAGTGGAACGCCATCGGGAAGGTCGCGCGACTTTCGTGTGTTCGCATCGCGAATGACATCGATGGCTTTGATCAGTGCCGTCCCTGTTCCAGACGCCTTGAAGGTGAAGGCGTCCAGAAATGCCGGGCTGAAACGCCGTAGCGTGGCGTAACGCTCGGTTGCCGTTACCAGTGCGTCCTCGCCGGCAAGATCAGCAAGGGCATCTACTTGGGCCTTTGCCGCAACAAGCCGGTGCCAGCCCACCGCTTCGTCAATCAATTCGAGCGGATCGCCGCCATTCTGGACAGCCTCATCAAGTGCTGTAATCGTGGCGCCAAACAGCCGCATGAGTTGCCCCACCGACTGAATACTATCTTGGTAGCGACGCTCGCGCCCACGCCGCGCGCGCGTGAACATGCCGCCGATAAGTCGGTCAAACATTTGGATCGCGGCATCGGCAAGTCTGGCCTCAAGGTCGATCACTGCGGCCGTCAACGTCGCCCGCCTGCGATTGACGCTGTAATCCGAAAGCAGGAATGCCGGTGCCACGCCGCCCTCGCGGACAAATTGGGCAAAGCGGAATTCCGGAATGGCGCCCCCAACTACCGGGTGGATACCTATGCCGCGAACATAGCGCAGGCGCTCAAGCAAGCCATTGATATTGGCCGCAGTCGGGGCTTCTTCGAAATTACGCAACCACGCCAGCGGTGTCATGCCGAAATCCGGGTTGTTGATTACGAGTTCGTCTAGCCGTGTCAGTTCAGCAGAGCTGAGGCCTTCGACGATTGCGGCTGCGGCAGCTTTGCGTGCGCGTGCCCGGCCAGCAAGACCGGCGCGTTCCAGTGTGTCGCCTGACGGAAGAATGAACCGCTCACCCTTCAGGCCAACCATGAGGGCGCGAACAATCGGTTCACCTCTGTCTGTATACTCGGCGGCTTGCGCGGCAAGATTCAGGGCAAGTGCCAGGTCGCCGCGTCGAAACGGGCGTATGCCAAGATAACGCGCCACGAGATCGGCATGATCGGTACGGGTTTGCGCGCGCTGACCATATGCAGAGAAGGAGGAAGGATCGACGAATAACTGTGCCGCGAGGTACTGAAGAATGACGTCGGGAAGCCCGATCTCGGGTTGCAGACCAAAGCCGGGATGTCGCATCAAAGCGATTTGTGCAGCCAGACCGAGGCGATTTGCTGGACCATAGCGGCGCCCAACCAATTCAACATCTTCCGCAGAAAGGGTATAATGCCCAATGATCGCGGTTTCTTGGACAGGAGGATCGAACAGGCGCCGGCGCTCGTCTCCGGTCAGAAGTCGGCGTCGTGCCATTTTGCTCTCCCGCTGAGGCGAATAACAAAATTGACACCAAAGCGGCTTGCACTGGAGGGAGGCCATTCGTTGCCGGTTGATCCCCGAGCAATCACCCGGCGCAGCAAGACAGTTTGGCGACATCCTTATCAAACGTTTGGGCCGCCAGTTTGAGGCCTTCCACAGTGGTCAGGTAAGGAAATATCGTTGCACCCAATTCCAGGGTGGTCATGCCGTGTTTGATCGCCAGCACCAGTGTCTGGATCGAATCCGCGCCTTCGGGTGCCATGATCTGGCCGCCCAGCAAACGGTCGTTCGCCTTGTCGGCAATCAGTTTGATGAGACCCCGCGTATCGCGTGCTGCCAGTGCCCTTGGCACAGCATCGAGCGGGAGCAGCGAAACCTTGATGTCCAGGCCTTGCGCCCGTGCTGTCGTTTCAGTGAGGCCGGCGCTGGCGACTTGCGGGTCGGTGAAGACGACGGATGGCATGGAGGAATTGTCGTAGCGGTATTGGTTGCCCGTCACCGCGTTGCGCGCGGCCAGTTTTGCGCCATAGGCGGCCATGTAGACGAACTGGTCCCGTCCCGTTACATCGCCCGCCGCGTAAATGCCTGGAACCGACGTTTCGAGGTGGTCATCGACGACGATTCCACCATTACGGGCAAGCACTATGCCGCGCTCCTCCAGCCCAAGCCCGTCGCTATTGGGTCGGCGTCCGGTGGCGATGAGCACCTGTTCCGCCGCGACGGTGTCACAATGCCCCTCGCAGGTCAATTCGACCCCGCTCTGTGTTTGGGCGATACGCTGATAGCCGACACCTGCGCAAACCCGCACGCCCTCGGCTTCCAAATAGTTTTTCAGCGCGGCACTCACTTCCGGGTCCATTTCGGGGAGCAGGCGGCTTCGGCAGCAGATGGTGACATCAACGCCCAGACGCGAAAACATCTGTCCCAGTTCTACCCCGATCACCCCGCCACCGATCACCAGCAGCGATTTGGGCAAGCGATCCAGCGCCAGCGCCGATGTGCTGGTTAGGTAGGGCACGCTGTCCATCCCCGGAATCGGCGGCACGGCGGCGTGCGCACCCATCGCCAATATGACCTTGCCGACCTTCATGGGCGCATCGCCGACAATCAGCGCACCATCGGCAAAGCGTGCCTTGCCCTCGATATAGCTCACACCGTCATAGGCGGGCAGCAGATCGACATATTTTTTTTGGCGCAGCGTCGTGACAAGATCGTCCTTCGACGCCGCCAATACGGACCAGTCATCCATCTGGACAGCGCCCCCAAGGCCGGGAAAGCGCGCGGCGGCAAGCCCACCATGCACCGCTTCGGCGGCGCGGATCAGCGTCTTGGAAGGAACGCAGCCAACATTGACACAGGTGCCGCCAATCGTGCCGTGACCGACGAGCGCCACTTTCGCGCCCAGATCGGCAGCGGCGATCGCGGCGGAGAACCCGGCAGAACCCGCGCCGATGACGGCCACGTCAAATCCTTCCTGCCCGGGGCGGTTGCAACAGTCGTTCATTGCTTATCGCTTTCTTGAGGCGCTGGCGGCGCCCCGCTCAGTTTTGAATAGCGCGCGCCGGATAACCCGCGTTGGTTGATGCAGCGGCAATCGCAGCAGCATTGGTGCGGCGCGGGTTATAGGTTGCGCGCGCGGTCTTGGCTGCGAAATCGACCGTGACCGCCGTTACCCCGGCGACGCCTTCCATCGCCTTCTTCACGGTGATCGGGCAGGTGGCGCAGGTCATGTTCTCTATGGCAAAGGTGGTTTGCTTCTGAGCGGTTGCGGTAGCCGCGGGGCGATCTTGCGCCGTGCCACTAACTGCATAGGCGACCCCGCCGCCAGCCATAGCCAGCACGGCCATAGCGATACATACTGTCTTTTTCATGGGTATTTCCTTTCAATAGAACCAGGGTGCCCACCAGTCGATGGTGAGCGCCAGGATGGCGACGGCAAGGCCCAGCCACAGCACCGCCTTGGTGGTCCAAGCCGATTGTGGACGAGCGCAGTAGGAACCGTCTTCACAGGGCGGTTTCGGCTTGAAATAGACATGCCAGAAGCCGTAGCCGAGCAGCGCGAGCGTTACGCCTGCGACATAGGGCTTGTAAGGTTCGAGCGCCGTCAGGTTGGCGATCCACGCGCCGGAAATTCCGAGCATAACCAACAGTAGCGGGACGACGCAGCAAGCCGAGGCGAGCCCCGCGCCGATCAATGCGCCCGCCGCAACCCAGTTTGCCTGCTTCGGCTCGTGGTTTTCGGTGAGGGCTGGCTGTCCCGCTTCCGGCGTTGAGACCATGGCTTGAATCCCTTGTTCCAACTGAGTGATTCGCAGTGTAGGCTCTGTAGCCACTACAGACTCAAGAGGTATTTTCATGGAGCAACAGGTCGGCATCTTGCGTGCCCAGCTTGCCCGGAAAACAGGCTGCAATCTCGAAACCATCCGCTATTACGAGAAGGTGGGATTGCTGCCGGGGCCGCCTCGCAGTTCCAACGGCTACCGCGTCTATTCGCCGGAACTGGTGCAAAGGTTGCAGTTCATCCTGCGCGCGCGCGACCTTGGCTATGCAATGGATGAGATACGGTCATTGTTGTCGCTCACCGATACCGGTGCACAAACCTGCGCGGAGGTTATGGCGAGAACCGAACTCCACCTTGAAGATGTCCGCCGCCGCATTGCAGATTTGCAGAAGATAGAGGTGACGCTGGCGACCACGTTAGCCAGATGCACTGGAGATGACGTTGCCGAATGTCCCATCCTGGAAGCACTCCAGTTTTTACCCCATCAAGGCAATTGACGCCATCTTTGAGGGATTTGATTTTGTGATGTCAGCTTGGAGTATAGCCTAACCGGACGTCAGGGCGCTACCGCGGTTTCTGTCAGATTAGGGTACTAAACGGAATTTGTTGACGAATGTCGTTGCGTATCATAGATTTCAACCTGACATTTTGATGGAGAGAGTGCGCAGTGAAGGGGCAACGGATCGGCTATGTCCGGGTCAGCACGTTCGATCAGAATGTGGATCGCCAATTGGAAGGTCAGTCGCTCGATCGGACCTTCACCGACAAGGCATCGGGCAAGGACGTCAACCGCCCCCAGCTTGAGGCTCTGCTCACTTTCGCCCGCGAAGGCGATACCGTCGTCGTCCACAGCATGGATCGGTTGGCCCGCAATCTGGATGACCTGCGCAAGCTGGTCCAGGGCCTCACCAAGCGAGGTATCCGGATCGAGTTTGAGAAGGAAAGCCTGTCCTTCTCGGGGGAGGACTCCCCGATGGCCAATCTGATGCTCTCGGTCATGGGTGCGTTTGCTGAGTTCGAGCGCGCCCTGATCCGCGAACGGCAACGCGAAGGCATTGCGATCGCTCGGCAGCGCGGCGCCTATCGGGGGCGGAAACGGTCGCTCTCGGATGAGATGATTGCCGATCTGCACCGCCGCGTTGCCGCCGGTGAACGCAAGGCGACCATCGCGCGCGACATGGGCATCAGCCGCGAAACCCTCTACCAGTACCTTCGCGCCGCTGCCTGACACCAATGTTCACATTATGTCCGGAAAATCGTTGTTCAGCGTACAAAGCTTGAGGTGACGCCTATTTCGCTCCCCGGCTCAGTCTTCGTCGACAGAAGCCTCTCTCAGATCGTCATCAGGCTCGCGTTCGACCGGCTCTTCTCCTGAGAAAGACGGCATGAGCTCTCCGGCGAGCAGCCTGT
>JBDHTJ010000228.1:0-6811 GCA_039808585.1 Hyphomicrobiaceae bacterium
CTTCCTCCTGAAGCCGGCGCCTTGGTCCACGCATCACCATGCCCCAGTTGGTGCCGAGATCCCGGGTCAGTCGAAGCTCGTCCAGGAGCGGCATGATCGGCGCGGGCTCCGCGTCCTTCAGGGGTGATGGCCCAGGTGCTGGCGGCCGTGCCGGTGCACGGTCTGGAGCCGGTGCTGGTGGCCGCCGAACTGGCGCTCCAGAGCGGCAAGCCCAGCGGCGAGCACGTGCTCAACGTGCTCGCGCGCCTGAAGGCCGGTAGCCAGGCAGAGGTGGCGGCGGCCAGGACGCCGCTGACCCTGACGGTGGCGCCGCAGGCCAACGTGCAGCGCTACGACCGGCTTCGCTCGGTCGGCGACGATGACGCACTGGGAGCGCGCGCATGAGCCAGGAGATCATCGGCGCCCTCAAGGCCCTGAAGCTGCACGGCATGGCCGCCAACTACCCCGAGGTGGCGGCGCAGGCGCGGCACACCGACTTCACTCCTGAAGCCTTCCTGAGTCAGCTGCTGCGGGCCGAGCAGGCCGAGCGTTCGGTGCGTTCCATGGCGTACCAGATGGGCGCAGCCCGCTTCCCTGCCCACCGTGACCTGGCCGGCTTCGAGTTCAGTCAGGCCAGTGTGGACGAGGCACTGGTGCGCACGCTGCACGGCGGCGCGTTCATCGAGGCCGCGCACAACGTGGTGCTCATCGGCGGTCCGGGCACCGGCAAGACACACCTGGCCACGGCCATCGGGATCGAGGCGATCCAGCGGCACGGCAAGCGGGTGCGCTTCTTCTCGACCGTGGAGCTGGTCAACGCGCTTGAGCTGGAGAAGAGCCAGGGCAAGGCCGGACAGCTGGCTCACCGGCTGGTCTACATGGACCTGGTGATCCTGGATGAGCTGGGCTACCTGCCGTTCAGCCAGACTGGTGGAGCGCTGCTGTTCCACCTGCTCTCCAAGCTCTACGAGAGAACCAGCGTGCTGATCACCACCAACCTTAGCTTCGGGGAATGGAGTCAGGTATTTGGCGACGCCAAGATGACCACCGCACTGCTCGACCGGCTGACCCACCACTGCCACATCGTGGAGACCGGCAACGAGAGCTGGCGGTTCAAGCATTCCAGCGCAGCACCCAAGACCGTTCAGAAAAGGCCGCCCAGGACGGCCCTGCCGGAAGTCATTGAGAAAGGAGAAACGAACGCACCAACAGTAGACTTATCCACAGACGCGTAGCCCGGCTACACCCAAACAGGTGGGGTCAATATTGGATGAAAAACCGGGGTCAGAATTGCGCGGAAATCAACAGTCGGACCTGAAAATGGTAACGGCCGTCTTCGTGCTGGTCACACTTCTTATCCTGGCCAGGCGTAAGCCAAGGAAGTCGCGAAAGGCGATTCAGGAACGCATTGCACGAGCAGCTTGAAAGGCGCCCTATTCTGAGATTTCTTCAGCGGTGTCTCCATCCGCAATTTGATGGCCGTCCCTCGGGACGGCTTTTTTTGGGTTCATCACCGATTTGCGGGGTGGGGCGAGGGTCTCAGAACGACCCTTTGGAGACAGCCGAAAGACTAAATCGAGAGGCAGATATCTGAGCTAACGCGGACGGTTGGTACTCGCGTAAGTAACGACTATCACCGCTATGTCGTCATCGGCAAGAAGACGTTCATCACGTCGGAAATGCGCTCTGATTATTTCACCTTGGCGGCTCGCGCGGATCCCGGCAGCAAGCCCCCATGCATATCGATGTCAGCCTGCTGGCCGCCCTGGCTGCATTGCAGAACAGCTCGACGATCGATCACAGGAGACGGGCGGGCTTCGACGGTGTTCGCAACGCCAATCCGCCCCCGAGGCCATCGAAGGCGTGCGCGTGGCGAAAGAGCAGCGCAAATCGGATTGGGATGGCTATCTTGCCGCGGATGTGGGAGGTGGCGGCGCCGGTTCGTAGGCTATCCAGCAGCGCGGCCAAGCGCGTCTGGAAAATGCGTTCGGCCGCGTGGCCGGGTGCTGCCGGACTCATCGGTTCTCCTTGGTCGGATGGTTGGGTGTGGCGCGTGCCAGCGCCACACCCGGCTGCGCCAGAGCATCACGTGCCGAGAGCTACGCCGTTGATGGCGGCGATCACGGGCTTCTCGAATTCCTCGATGCCGCGGAACAACTCGTGCGTCCGTTGCTACGTGACGTGGTAATCGGCGGGGTGGGCCGTGCCGCCTGCGCGCTCCTTGATGTCCGCACCGGCGCAGAACGCCTTGTCGCCGGTGCCGGTCAGCACCACGCAGCGAACGCTGGCGTCGTCCCGGGCCAGCTCGAAGAATGCCTTGGCGAGATCCGGCTTCATGGTGCCGCCGAGTGTGTTCATCCACTCCGGGCGGTTCAACCGGATGATGACCATGCCCTCGATCACTTCGTATAACAGGGTTTCGAACTACATCGATGTCTCCTTGCTTGGAATGATGTTCGCGCCGATGTCTGCGCGGGGGGTCGCCGGCCGCACGCGCGGCTGGCGAGCCCACGGGGTCAGTGCGCCGCCGCCAGGACGTGTGCAAAGGCCACCGAGCCGAGCCCGATCATGTGAGCCAGCCCCAGGCGCGCGCCTGGCTGTTGCCGGCCGTGTGCTTCGCCGCGAATCTGGCGCGTGATCTCGGCGATCTGCCCGATTCCGGTCGGTCCGACCGGATGACCCATGCCGAGCAGGCCGCCCGACGCATTGACCGCGCATTGGCCGCCAATGGCCGAAGCGCCGCGTTCGAGCCACGCCGCGCCTTCTCCGGGCGCGCACAGGTCCATGGCTTCGGTGTAGACCAGCTCCTCGATCGAGAAGGCCTCGTGCAACTCCACAAGGTTCAGGTCGTGTGGGCCGATTCCGGCCTGCTCGTACGCCATCGCCGTAGACTTGCGCACCATGTCGACGACTGCCGACGATTCCCCGTGCTCAAGCTCCTCGCTGTTCGCCACCGATGCCAGCACGCGCACGGCGCGGCGCTTGTCCAGGCCGAGCCGCCTGATCGCCGCCTCCGACGCCACGATCACGGCGGCGGCGCCGTCGCCTTGCGGGCAGCACTGCTGCACTGTCAGGTCGCCCACCACCTTCGGCGAGGCCATGACCTGCTCGAGCGTGCGAGGCTTGCGAAACTGTGCATACGGGTTCAGCGCCGCATTGCCGTGATTCTTGACCGCGACGCGTGCCATCGCTTCGGGCTTTAGGCCGTGCTGGCGCAGGTATTCATGTGCCATCAGCGCGAACGTCACGAGTGGCATTGTCGCGGTCGGTGCAAGGTGCGGCAGGCCGTCCTTGTCGGCAGCCATGCGGCCATCGCCGAACTTGTCCACTCCCATTGCCACCACCACGTCCGAGACGCCGCTCGCCACCTCCAGGCATGCCTGGCGGAACGCCGAGCTGCCCGAGGCCGAGGCGCTTTCCACCTGCGTCACGGCGAGGCCGGTGGAGCCTAAGTGGCGGAACATGACGCGCCCGGTCGCCATGCCGATCGCCGACGTCCCCACGTAGGCGCTTTGCACCTCCGGCCAGGCAATGGCAGCGTCCGCCAGCGCCTCGCGCATCGCGCGCAGGCCAAGGCCGACATAAGGGATATCCGACGCGAACTGGTACGGATGTAGCCCAATACCGACGACGTAAACGGGGGTTTGCTGAAGCAGGCGGTTCATTGTTGCACCTCCTGGCTTGCGGGTGCGAAGCACAGCGGATAGCGGTCGCTGCACGCGGCATCAGTGCGGATCACGCCCATCACCGTCATACCCGGAGCCAGTTCCGATTCGCTGGTCACGTCGAGCAGCACTTCTTCGCGCATGCCTTCCGCAAACTCGACCTCGCCGACGACGAACGGCGGCGGCATGTCGCGCACCAGCGGCGCATGCACGGTCACATAGTTACGCAGCGTGCCCAGTGAGGGCACCTGTTCCACCATGCCGCGTTCGGGTTCGGCGCCACAGTACTGGCAGCCATAGGCGGAAGCGGGGTAGGTCAACTTGCCGCATGCGCCGCAGCGCAGGACGGCCAGGAATGGTGCCCCTTGTGTTTCGGGCGAGCGGGATTCCGCAGTCTGCATCGTGTCTCCTCTTCAGTATCTGTTTGTTCGCTGGGGCGAGTGCCCTGCACATCGGCGCGCTGTCGCGGTGTGCCTTTTCTCTTGCATCGCTGCAGCCGTGAATTTAAGGTTCTTGTTGGGGGCGGAGGGAATGGGCATAAGTGGATTCCTGCTTGCATCTGAAATGGGGCTGCTAGCTGACCTTGCGCTGCATGTTTTGCCAGTACTTTTCCTTGACCGCGCGCCGTAACACCTTGCCGACCGCCGAGGTCGGCAATTGATCGACGAACACGATCGACTTCGGGGCCTTGTAGCCGCCAAGCTTTTCCTTGGCGTGCGCGATCAGTTCGGTAGCCTCGACCGAGGCACCGGGACGCAGCACCACTTCCGCATGCACGGTCTCACCCCACTCCGGATTCGGAATGCCGACCACAGCGGACATTACGACGGCCGGATGGGAGGCCAGCGCCGCTTCAACTTCAATCGCATAGACGTTGAAGCCGCCGCTGATGATCATGTCCTTCAAACGGTCGACGATGTACAGATAGCCGTCCTCGTCGATGTAGCCGAGGTCGCCCGACTTCCACGCCCCGTCGGCAATCTCGGCGGCCGTCGTTTCCGCATTGTTGTAATAGCCCTTGATGATGCCTCGGCTGCGGATGCGGATTTCGCCGCATTGGCCGGTTGGCAGCGGTTTGCCCTGCTCATCGGTGACAAAGACTTCGACGCCCGGTGTCGGCCGGCCAGCCGAAGACAGGTGCTTGATGCCGCCGCCACTCGTACGGGCGGTCTCGTGCTCGGCCTTGTCGAGCGCCGACACGAACATTGGAACTTCGGTGGCGGCGTAGCCTTGTGCGAAGATGGGGCCGAAGCATGTGATCAAGTCTTCGAGCTTGGCGGGACTCATCGGGGAGGCGCCGTAGATCACGGTGTTCAGCGAAGAAAAATCTCGTGGGTTAGCGCGCTGCAGTTCGAGCAGACGGTACAGAACGGTTGGCACGAGGAAAGAATGCGTAACGCGCTGCTGTTCGACCGTTTGTCGCCATTGCTCGAGATCGAGCTGATTGAGCGTAATGTTGGTGCCGCCGGCATAGAAAGTCGGTATGAAAGGGATCAGCGTGCCATGCGAGAGCGGCGCCACGTGCAGCATGCGTGTGTGGCCGTTGAAGCCGAGATCCGGGTTGCCGAATCCGCTGTCGCGGCAAGCCATCAGATTGGCGATCGAGTACATCGCGCATTTGCCCTGGCCAGTTGTGCCGCCGGTGAAGCGCAACATGAAGATGTGCTCGTCGTCGTCAAGCTCCACGTCGTCGATGTCGAGTTCGGAGGCAGTGTCGACCAGGTTCCAGAATGCATGCACGCCGGGGCACGCGGCCTGTTCCGGCGTCGGATCGTCCATGACGACGATCTCACACCCGGCCGCGCGCAGCATCGCGTAGTAGCCATCGAGCAGGCGCGTTTCAATGAATACGACCTTCGGCTTGACCAGTTCGACCTGACGCGCATGCTCTTCCGGCGCGTCCCGCAGGTTGGTCATGACCACCGTGCCCTCCTGCTTGAGGACGGTCGGCAGCGTCATCAGGCTCAGGTTGTCGTTTTCCAGGATGAGCAGGAACTTGTCGCCTTTGCCGATAGCGAGCGCATTCTGGAGCGCATCGGCGATGCGGTTGGTCAACAGGTGGTAGTCGTGGTAGCTGTAGCTGCGACCACGCTCCACATTGACGATCGCTTGCCGGTCGCTAAAGCGCATCGTCATCAGGCGCATGACGCGGCAAAAGTTCATTTTCATGGAATAGTCTCCTGTGTTTGTTTTTGCCCTCCCTCTTCGTTGGAGGAAGGGCCCCCTGTCGCCGGCGAAGCGCGCTCAGCGCGCGCGCAGGCGTGATGCAGCGTCCAGGCGAATGGTGTGCGCGTTGAGGTAGGCGTTTTCGATGATGAAAGCGCAGCAGTGCGCGAACTCGCGCATGTCGCCAAGGCGCCTCGGGGCCTCGATCTGCGACTTCAGCGCAGCGACGATCTTTTCGTCGAGCGTCTGCACCATCGGCGTCAGGAACAGGCCCGGCGCAATGGCGTTGACACGGATGCCAACGTCGCCGAGTTCGCGCGCCGCCGGCATGTTCATGCCGAGCAGCGCCGCCTTGGAGGCGGCGTAGGCGACTTGACCGATCTGTGCCTCGTAGGCGGCACCCGACGAGATGTTGATGACCACGCCGCGCTCTTCGCCAGCCTCCGGCTCGTTCCTGACCATCTGCTCGGCGCATTTGGACATGACGTTGAACACGCCGTTGACGTTGACCGCTGTCACCTGCGCGAACTTGGCCAGCGGCGTGGCCTTGCCTTCCTTGCCCAGCACCTTGCACAGCGTGGGCAGCGCGGCGCAATTGATGCAGACGTGAATCGCGCCGAAGCGGCTAACCACGGCAGCAACAGCGATCTGCACCGATTCCTCGTTGCTGACGTCGGTTGGCACGAACATTGCGTGTTCGGCGCCGACATCGTTGACCGCCTTGTCGCCGGCCTCGGCGTTCAGGTCGAAGATGGCGACACGCGCGCCTTTCTCCTGTACCAGGTAGCGCGCTGCGGCCAGGCCGAGGCCCGATGCGCCACCGGTAATGACGATGACTTTTCCTTCAATACGCATGATGTGTCCTGTGGCTATGGCTTAGACCGACATTCCCCAAGTGGCCTGCCGCTTGACTTCAAGATCGCCTGATTTTGCTCGCTGGGCAAGCGTTTTTCGCCCCGAGCGGTGTCTGTCGTCGCGCAAACGGCCGAAGTCGGGTGGAT
>JBDHTJ010000229.1:0-6613 GCA_039808585.1 Hyphomicrobiaceae bacterium
CGCCGAGATAATTGCGGGCGCCGCGGATGGCGGTGACCTGTGCGTCCTTGGTGAAGGGATTGTCCATCTCGCGGTCGCGGGCCTGCACTTCGCGGGCGACGGTTGCGAGCTTGAGGAGATTGTCTCCCGTCATGGCGTTCATGCGGTCGACGAGGCGGGCGAGATCCTTCTCGACGATGAAGTCTGCGCCCTTGTCCATGAAGGCACGCACGGGTTTCGGCACGCCGCCACCGCGGCGGGCGCGCAGAACGGTGAGCCAACTGCCGCTGGTGAGATCCGGGTTCTGCTCGGAGCCCGACAGCGCAAACTCGCGGGCGATGATCTTCTCGGTGAGAATGAACCAGGAGTAGTCGTTGCCGGTGGCGCGCAAATGCGCGAGGGTGCCAAGCGTGTCGAAGCCCGGAAACAGCGGGACGGGAAGACGCTTGCCCGTGGCGTCGAGCCAGATCGAAGAGGGACCGGGCAGGATGCGGATGCCGTGATTGGGCCAGATCGGGCTCCAGTTCTCGACGCCTTCGGTATAGTGCCACATGCGGTCGCGGTTGATGAGGTGTCCGCCGGCGTTCTCGACGATGCCCAGCATGCGGCCGTCGACGTGATGGGGAACGCCGGAGACCATGCGCGCGGGCGGAGGTCCCAGCCGCTCAGGCCAGTTGCGGCGCACGAGGTCGTGGTTGCCGCCGATGCCACCGGAGGTGACGATGATCGCCTGAGCCTTGAGGCTGAATTCTGCGATCGCGACACGCGAGCTTTTTTCGCCGCGCGCGACGCTCGAGGCTTCGAGGATCTCGCCGTGGACGCCGTTGATGGAGCCGGCTTCTGCCGTGAAGCCATCGACGCGATGGCGCGTGCGCACGTCGACCTGCCCGCGCTTCATGGCCTCGCGGATGCGCTTGACGAAGGGGGCGATGACGCCCGGCCCGGTGCCCCAGGTGACGTGGAAGCGCGGTACGGAATTGCCGTGTTCGTTGGCGGTGTAGCCGCCGCGCTCGGCCCAGCCCACGATGGGAAACCAGCGCATGCCGCGCTGGGCGAGCCAGGCGCGCTTCTCGCCGGCGGCGAATTGCACGTAGGCTTCGGCCCATTTCATCGGCCAAGCATCTTCTGGCCGATCGAAGGAGGCGCTGCCCATCCAGTCCTGCAGTGCGAGGTCGTAGCTGTCGCGGATGCGCATACGGCGCTGCTCGGGACTGTCCACGAAGAACAATCCCCCGAGAGACCAGAATGCCTGCCCGCCCAGCGATGCCTCGGGCTCCTGATCGAGCAGGATGACGCGGCGCTTCGCCTCGATCAGCTCGCAGGTGGCGACGAGGCCGGCGAGGCCTGCGCCAACGACGATGGCGTCGGCATCCATGATCTTCCTCCGTCGGTTTCTGGCTTGCGCTTCTCGGGGCGCATTTCGCCTTTATGCCGCCCGCAGGCCTTTACGTATAGCCTCCGGCGGCAGGCAGGGGCTGCCCTTGGCGGTGGCCTCGACGCTTTTCACGGCCTCGAGCAGGGCGCGTGTGAGCGGCACATGCTTTCCCTGCTCCACTGCGAGACGAAGGATTTCGCCCTGGAAATGATCGATCTCGGTGTGCCGACGATGTTCGAGGTCTTCCCACATCGAGGAGCGCGCGGACGCATCGATGGCAAGCATGCGGCCGGCGATACGGGTGAAGATCCAGTCGGGCAGGCGCAGGATGTATGGGATGAGCGCCGGCGGCACGCCTTCGGTGCCGATGGGATGGATGCCGGCGCGCCTGAGCACGGCGCGTGCTTCCTGCATCTGGTCCGCCAGCAGGAGGCGCCAGCGGCGATCACCAAGCTGTTGCGCCAGCGGGAGCCCCGACAGCGCATTGAGCGCGTTGTTGAGGTTGAAGAGCAACTTGCCCCACTGAACGCCGACAATGTCGGTATGCTCGGCCACGTGCGCATGCGGCACGTCGAGAAGGGGCGCGAGCGGGGGAAGCGCCTGGGCGATCAATATGGTGCCGGCGGAGGCGCGATGGACATGCAGCGTGCCGTCGGGATCGCTCGACTGGACGACGTTGAAGGGCACCATCGCTGCCAGCACGCGCCTTCCCGGCATTGCGGCGCGGAGCGTTTCGACATTGCGGATGCCGTTCTGAAAGCTCGCAACGACTGCGCCTTGGGGGGCATGCCGCGCGATGCTGGCCGCCATTTCCGCTGTCGCACCGCTCTTGACGGTGACGATGATCACATCGGCGCCGGCAAGCGCGACAGACGGGTCGGTCGACACGGTCAGAAGGGAGGCATCAAGCTTGCGGTCGAGCCCTTCGAAGTCCGACAGCTGGAGGCCGTGACCTCGAAGGCGGTCGGCGATCCTCGGCCGGACCAGGAACCGGACCTGCCGCCCCGCCAGGGCAAGGCAGCCGCCGACGTAGCAGCCGATGCTGCCGGCACCGGCAATCACGATGACGGGCTGATCTGGCAGTTCCATGCATGGGTTCCGATCTCGTGTTGAGGGTCAGAAGGTAGCCGCAACAGCTGCAGTTGCCACTCGGTTGCAAAAATCCTTGCATTATTATGCATAGTCAGATAGGGAAAGTGCATAATAATGCAGGCTGCCGTTGCAACTCCCCGCGAAAGAGGGAGGCTGGACTCTGACAGTCCGAGCAATGCCTGTTTTAGTGATGGCCGCAAAGCACGCCCGCCGAGGCGCGCGCGGGAGGAACCGGCAGATGACGACGCGCATCGACTTTCAAACCGAGCCCAGCCGCTACAAGCACTGGAAGCTGAAGTTCGACGGCGAGGTCGCCGACCTGATCATGGACGTGGACGAGAACGCCACGCTGTTCCCCGGCTACAACCTGAAGCTCAATTCCTATGACCTCGGCGTCGACATCGAACTTGCCGATGCGGTGCAGCGGCTGCGTTTCGAGCATCCGGAAGTGAAGGTGGTGGTGCTGAAGTCGGGCAAGGACCGTGTGTTCTGCGCGGGTGCCAACATCCGCATGCTCGCCGGCTCCAGCCACGTGCACAAGGTGAACTTCTGCAAGTTCACCAACGAGACCCGCAACGGCATGGAAGATTCGAGCCAAGCCTCGGGGCAGAAGTACATCTGCGCCATTCGCGGCACGGCAGCGGGCGGTGGCTATGAGCTGGCGCTGGCGACTGATTACATCATTCTCGCTGACGATGGGAACTCGACGGTCTCGCTGCCGGAAGTGCCGCTGCTGGCGGTGCTGCCCGGCACGGGCGGGCTGACGCGTGTCACCGACAAGCGCAAGGTGCGAAGGGATCTCGCCGATGCCTTCTGCACGGTGGAAGAAGGCATCAAGGGGGCGCGGGCGGTGAAGTGGCGCCTGGTCGACCAGACTGTGCCGAACTCCAAATTCGATCAGGCCGTGAAGGATGCGGCACAGAAGCTGGCAGCAAGCTCCGGCCGGCCAGCAGGGGCGAAGGGCATCGCGCTCACGCCGTTGCAGCGCGCTATTGCCGACAACGCCGTTACTTATTCGAGCGTGCGGGTGGAGATTGATCGCGAGGCGCGGCGCGCGGCGATCATGATCCAGGGCCCGGGCGAGGCGCCGCCCGCGGATGCCTCTGCCATCGCTGCGCAAGGCGCGCAATTCTGGCCGCTGCGCGTGGCGCGCGAACTCGACGATGCGATCCTGCATCTGCGCCTCAACGAGCCCGAGATCGGCGTGCTGATCTTCAAGTCGCAAGGCGATGCGGGCCTGGTTATGGCGTACGACGCGCTGCTCGCGGCCACGCAAGACAATTGGCTTTCACGTGAGATCCGCGCCTATTGGAAGCGCGTCCTGAAGCGCATCGACGTGACGTCGCGCTCTCTCGTTGCGCTGGTGGAGCCTGGCAGCTGTTTTGCCGGCACGCTGGCAGAGATCGTATTCGCTTGCGACCGCTCCTTCATGTTGGAGGGGACGTTCAAGGGCGACAACCGCCCCGCCGCGGCGCTGACGCTGTCTGAGGCAAGCTTCGGGCCCTACCCGATGAGCAACGGCATCACGCGGCTCGAGACGCGCTTCATCGGCGAGCCCGAGACGCTCGAAGCCGTAAAGAAGGAAATCGGCAAGCCGCTCGAGGCAGAAGCCTGCGAAGAGCTGGGACTGATCACGACGTCCTACGACACCATCGACTGGGACGATGAAGTGCGCATCTTCCTCGAGGAACGAGCGAGCTTTTCGGCCGATGGGCTTACCGGCCTCGAGGCCAACCTGCGCTTTGCCGGGCCCGAGACGATGGAGACGAAGATCTTCGGCCGACTCACGGCATGGCAAAACTGGATCTTCCAGCGGCCCAATGCAGCGGGTGCCGATGGCGCCTTGAAGCGCTACGGCAGCGGCGTGAAGGCCAGCTTCAATCAGGAGCGGGTGTGAATAGGGATAGGCAATAGGCGCCGGCGCCTATGCCCAGCAGTTGAAAGGTTGCTCAAGGCTCGCTGAAGGAATTCGAGACGCATATCGAGCTCGCGCATCGGGTTGGCTTGCTCGACAAGGGTGGCTTTTCAGACCTTCTGAAAACCACGGCTGAAATCGGCAAGATGCTGCGAAGTCTTATCCGAGCCGTGGAACAATAGAGCCTATTGCCTACTGCCTATTGCCAACTGCCTGTCGCAAAGAGGAAACCCAAAGATGACAGACACCACCAACGTCGACTACTCGACCAAGATCCCCAACAACGTCGGGCTTCAGGACGACCAGCGCGTGCTCAAGGCGCTTGAGCAATGGCATCCGGGCTACATCGACTGGTGGATGACCATGGGGCCGGAAGGTTTCCAGACGTCGGACGTCTACCTGCGCACAGCGGTCAGCATCGATCCCAAGGGTTGGGCGAAATTCGACTACGTGAAGATGCCGGAATATCGCTGGGGCATTCTGCTGGCACCGCGCCAGGAGGACCGGCTCGTGAATTTCGGCGCACACAAGGGCGAGAAGGCGTGGCAGGAAGTGCCCGGCGAGTATCGCGCGATGTTGCGCCGCCTGATCGTGGTGCAGGGCGACACGGAGCCCGCAAGCGTCGAGCAGCAGCGCCACCTTGGCGCGACCGCACCGTCGCTCTACGACATGCGCAACCTGTTCCAGGTGAACGTTGAGGAAGGCCGTCACCTGTGGGCGATGGTCTACCTGCTGCAGAAATACTTCGGGAAGGATGGCCGCGAGGAGGCCGAGGGCCTGTTGCAGCGGCGCTCGGGAGACGTCGACAAGCCGCGCATGCTCGGTGCCTTCAACGAGGCGACGCCAGACTGGCTTTCGTTCTTCATGTTCACCTACTTCACCGACCGCGACGGCAAGATGCAGCTGGAAAGCCTGGCGCAGTCGGGCTTCGATCCGCTGTCGCGCACCTGCCGCTTCATGCTGACGGAAGAAGCGCACCACATGTTCGTGGGCGAGACGGGCGTTTCGCGCACCATCGAGCGCACGTGCGTGGCGATGAAGCAGGCGGGCATCGAGGACCCGTATGACATCAATGCCGTGCGCAAGCTCGGCGTCATCGACCTGCCGACGCTGCAGAAGAAGGCGAATTTGCACTTCACGCTGTCGCTCGACCTGTTCGGCTCGGAGATCTCGACCAACGCGGCGAACTACTACAATTCGGGCCTGAAGGGCCGGTTCCAGGAAACGCGCATCGACGACGATCATACGCTCACCAATGCGCACTACGGCGTGAGCAAGCTCGTCGACGGCCAGATCAAGATGGTGGAAGTGCCGGCTCTGACGGCGATCAACATGCGATTGCGCGACGACTACGTGCTCGATTGCGCCAAAGGCGTGGAGCGCTGGAACAAGGTGATCGAGAAGTCGGGCGTCAAATTCCGCATCACGCTGCCGCACGTCGCCTTCCATCGCCACATCGGCGAGTTCTCCAGCGTGAAGGCCTCACCCGATGGCCAGGTGCTGAGCGAGGCGGAGTGGGCGCAGAAGAAGGATGCGTGGCTGCCGTCGAAGGCAGATGGCGACTTCATCGCAAGCCTGATGCAGCCGTGCTGGGACCGCGGCAAGTATGCGAGCTGGATCTCGGCGCCCAAGGTCGGCATCGACAATAAGCACGGTGACTTCGAGTACGTGAAGATCCACCGCGCGTGATGAGCGGGAGGTTGGATAGAGTGCGGCAGCACATGCCGTTGCGTCACCATCGGGCTGGTCCCGAGGGTGCCGGCTGCAATGAAAAGTCCGGAAATGAAAAGTTCAGGGATTCCGCGCATGTCTGCCTCTCCCACATTTGCGTCACATGGTGAGAAAGGGTGGAGAACCTGCAGCGGTTTCGGGGATGCCCCCCTTCGCGCGCATGACGGTGGTGGCAGGACGAGGAGCGCCGACCAAATTGCCTCATCCCCGCGAAGGCGGGGATCCACGCAAGCTTCGGTCACGCACGAACGGTTGCCAGGTTTTCAGACATGAACGACCTCACGCCTTTGTCCACTCTGCGCAAGCAGCATGTGATCGATCCGGAAATCTGCATCCGGTGCAATACGTGCGAGGCCACGTGCCCAGTGGGCGCCGTCACGCACGATGACCGCAACTACGTCGTCGATGCGGAGAAGTGTAACGCCTGCCTCGACTGCATCGGGCCGTGCCCAACAGGCTCGATCGACAACTGGCGCATCGTAGCCGTGCCCTATTCGCTCGAAGAGCAGTTCAGCTGGGAC
>JBDHTJ010000230.1:0-6516 GCA_039808585.1 Hyphomicrobiaceae bacterium
TGAAGTTCAGCCCTTCGCGCGTGTGGCGTGTAATGCCGTCGAAGACGGTCGCGATCATCTGCGTGGTGTGCAGGCCCATGTTGGTGAGCGCCTGGTTGACCATCAGCTTCTGCATCATGAGTTGGTTCTGCGGCACTGATGCCATGCGGTGCGCAAGCGCATCGACCTCCTCGTCGAGTTTCTCCGGCGGCACCGCCTTCAACACGAGGCCCAGCTTCTCAGCCTCCCGCCCGTCGATCTTGTCGCCGGTGAACAGCATGCGCTTGGCCTTCTCGGCGCCCAGCCGGTAGACCCACATGGCCGTGGTGGGACATCCCCAGACGCGCGTCGGCATGTAGCCGATCTTCGCATCCTCGGCCATGATCACGAGATCGGAACAGAGCGCGATATCGGAGCCACCGGCTACCGCGTAGCCGTGCACCTTGCAGATCACCGGCCGCTTCGAGCGGAACAGGCTCATGAACTGCTGCGTGTTCTTCATCATGAAGGTGTAGTCCTTCATGGGGTCCCAGGGCATGTCCTGCGTGAGGTCGTGCGTGCCCTTGTTCTGCGCGTAATGCAGCAGGTCGTAGCCGGCGCAGAACGCAGCGCCGTTGCCGGCAAGGACGATGACGTGCACCTTCTCATCCGCATCGGCCCGCTCGACAGCCGCCTCGAGTTCCCCCGGCAGATCGTCGTCGATGGCGTTGAGCACCTGCGGCCGGTTCAAGGTGATGCGCGCGATGCGCCCGTCGCGCTCGTAAAGCACTTTGCTCATGGGTGTCTCCTCGTGCCGGGTCTGTCGTTCGCCCGGTTATTGCTCCTCACGCCTCGGAGATGGCAGCAATAAGCGCGCCCTGGGTCACCTGCTGGCCTTCGCTGGCGGCGAGCTTGGAAACCTTGCCGGCCTTCGCCGCATGCAGGACGTGCTCCATCTTCATGGCTTCCACCACCGCGATGCGATCGCCCTTGGCCACCGTGTCGCCCGCCTTCACGAAGATCTTGGCGACGCGGCCGATGATGGGCGCGCGCACGCTGGAGCCATCGCCGGCATCCTCGTCGCCGCCGATCTCGAAGCGCGGCCACGCGACTTTCGTCTGGCGCATCGCCGACAGCACGAACACCGTGTCTGCCTCACCGACGATGGTGATGCCCTCCTGATCCTTCTCCGCGAACGCCTCGCCGTTGAGCATCGCGTGGGCGCCATCCCCGCGCCACTCGACAGCAACCTTCACCGGCTTCTCGTCGGCAAGAACGCTCACCGTCTGCCGGCGGTAGCCGCCGAGCTGGAAGGCGTCATCCGCGTCCCAGGGAGTGGCCGGCGCCCGGGGATCGACCCGCACGGCCGCCTGCATGCGCCGCATGAGCGAAAGCGCGCCCAGCGCCACGGCACGATTGTCCGTGACCGCGGGCGCAAGGCTGCCGAGTTCGCGGCCGATGAGCCCGGTGTCCATGCTCCCGTTCCTGAAGGAGGGATGCACGGCGAGCGCGTGCAGGAAAGACGCATTCGTCTTGGGGCCGGCAACAACCGTACGCTCGAGTGCTGCGGCAAGGCGGGCGATAGCCGTGTCGCGATCGGCACCATAGCCGATCAGCTTCGCGATCATGGAATCGTAGAACGGCGAGATCACGCTGCCAGGTTCCACGCCTGCATCGACGCGCAGTCCCTCCATCGTTGGCGGTGCGAAGGCAACCACGGGGCCCGTGGCCGGCATGAAGCCCTTGGCCGGGTTCTCCGCGCAAAGACGGCCTTCAATGGCATGGCCTTGCATGCGGATCGCACTCTGCTTCAGCGGGATCGGCTCACCAGAGGCGATGCGGATCTGCCATTCCACGAGGTCGAGCCCGGTGATCAGCTCCGTCACGGGGTGCTCCACCTGCAGACGCGTGTTCATCTCGATGAAGTACCACGGCGCATCGTCGGAGAGCTTTCCACCCTCGACGAGGAACTCCACCGTGCCGGCGCCCTCGTAGCCGACAGCGGCTGCCACTGCGACGGCAGCATCCGTGATCTTCTTGCGCAGTCCCGCGCTCATGCCGGGCGCCGGCGCTTCCTCGATCACCTTTTGATTGCGGCGCTGCAGCGAGCAGTCGCGCTCGAAGAGGTGGACGACGTTTCCGTGGCTGTCACCGAAGACCTGCACCTCGATGTGGCGCGGTGCCACGACCAGCTTCTCGATCAGGATGCCGGCATCGCCGAAGGCAGCCTGTGCTTCGCGTTGCGCGCTTTCGAGGGAGGCCGCGAAATCAGCCTCCTTCTCCACCAGGCGCATGCCGCGTCCGCCACCGCCGGCCACGGCCTTGATCATGACGGGATAGCCGATGCGGGCCGCTTCCTTGGCGAGCGCCTTGGCGCCCTGCTCAGCGCCCTGGTAGCCCGGCACGACGGGGACCTTGGCCTTGATGGCGATTTCCTTTGCCGCCGCCTTGCCGCCGAGCGCTCGCATGGGCTCGGGCGACGGCCCTATGAACTTCAGCCCGGCGTCCCCGACGGCGCGGGCGAACTCCGCGTTCTCGGCGAGGAAGCCATAGCCGGGGTGAACGCAATCGGCGCCAGTCGCTTTCGCGGCGGCGATGATCTTGTCGATCCGCAGGTAGCTTTCCGTTGCAGGGCCCGGACCGATCTCGACGACCTCGTCAGCCACCCGGGTGAACGGCGCGTTCCGGTCGGCTTCGCTGGCGACGGCCACCGCCTTCAACCCCATCTTGTGGGCCGTGCGGATGATGCGCAGCGCGATTTCGCCGCGATTGGCGATGAGGACCTTCTTCAGCATCGCGTAGGGGCCTCTCGAAAGGAGCCAAGGAGCTAGAGGGATGCGGACATGCCGCCGTCGACGGCAAGCACGGCACCTGTGATGTAGGAGGCCTCGTCACTGGCGAGGAAAACGGCGGCTGCAGCGATTTCCTCGGGCAGGCCGAAGCGGCGCATGGGCGTTGCGTCCAGCAGCGCGCGCTGGATGCCGGGGTTCTTCAGGACGCGGGCGGTAAGTGCGGTTTCCACGAACCCGGGCGCAAGCGCGTTCACGCGGATTCCGAACGAGGCATATTCCACCGCAAGGCCCTTGGTCAGCGCCGCCACTGCACCCTTTGTGGCCGAGTAGGCGGCCAGCTGCCGCAGCCCGCGATCGGCCATGATGGAGGCGACGTTGATCAGCGAGGCATGCTTCGACTTGCGCAGCAGCTCGAAGCCGTCGCGGGCGATGCGCACCACGCCATCGAGATTGACCTCGCGGATCTTCACCCAGTCAGCATCCGACAGATGCCGGAAGTCGGCGCGGACGTTGAGACCGGCGTTGTTGACGATGACGTCGAGGCGCCCATGGGCCTGCTCGGCACTGCGCAACACGGCCGTCACGTCCTGCCCGCGCGAGACATCCATCGCCATTGCCTGCGCTTGTCCGCCCGCAGACCTGATCTCACCAGCGACGGCCTCGGCGGCAGCCAGATCGACATCGGTGACGTAGACGATGGCGCCCGCAGTTGCGCAGGCCTTCACCATCGCCCGGCCTATCCCCGAGCCCGCCCCCGTGACGAGCGCGATGCGTCCTTCCAACCGTCTCATGCGACTGCTCGCTCCCCTTCCCTGCCGGCCGTTCTATCAGGACGCAGGCTTCGGCGGCACCCACTTCTCGCGCATGGTTACGAGTTCCTCGGAAGCGGAGGGATGCAGCGCCATGGTGGCGTCGAAATCGGCCTTGGTAGCCCCCATGCGCATGGCGATGGCCGCCATCTGCACGATCTCCCCGGCCTCGGGCCCGAGCACGTGACAGCCGACAACCCTGCCCGTCTCCCCATCGACCAGGAGCTTCATGAGCATGCGTTCGTCGCGACCCGACAGCGTGTGCCGCATGGGCCGGAAGCTCGCCTTGTAGATATCGAGCTTGGGATGCAGCTTGCGCGCCTCGTGCTCGGGCAGGCCGACGGTGCCGACCTCGGGCGTCGTGAACACGGCCGTGGGGATCGTCTCGTGGCTGACAGCGGTCGCCCGCTTCCCGAAGACCGTATCGGCGAAGGCATGCCCCTCGCGGATCGCAACCGGCGTGAGGTTCACCCGGTCGGTGACATCGCCCACCGCGTAGATGCTCTCGACGTTCGTGCGCGAGTAGGCATCCACCTTGACCTCGAACCTGGACCCGACCTCGACGCCGGCCGTCTCCAGGCCCAGCCCCTGCGTGTTGGGAGCACGGCCCCGCGCCGACATCAACGCGTGCGTCTCCACCTGGCGGCCGTCCTTGAGGGTGACGTTGAGATGGCCCCATCCCTTCTCGATCGCCGCCACCTCTGCATTCGTGACAATGTCGATGCCCCGCTTCACGAGTTCGTTGGTGAGATGGTCGCGCAGCTCCTCGTCGAAGCCGCGCAGGATCTTCTCTCCGCGGTACAGCACCGTGGTGTCGCAGCCGAGGCCGTTGAAGATGGCCGCAAACTCCAGCGCGATGTAGCCGCCGCCCTCGATGAGGATGGACTTGGGCAGCTGCGGCAGGTGCAGGGCCTCGTTGGAGGTGATGACGTGCTCGGCTCCGGGGATGTCCGGCACCACGGGGCGCCCCCCAGTCGCAACCAGGATGTAGCGCGCGGTGACCGTCTCACCCGTCGCCTCCACGCGTACGCTGTTGGGCCCGGTGATCACGGCGCGGGACGAGATCAGCGTGACGCCCGCGCGCTGGAGCCCCCCCTTGTAGAGCCCTTCCAGGCGCGCGATCTCGGCATCCTTGTTCGCGATCAGCGTCGGCCAGTCGAAGGATGGCGTCGAGGCGCTCCAGCCGAAGCCCACGGCATCCTCGAACTCGTCCCGGAAGCGGCTGGCATAGACGAGCAGCTTCTTCGGCACGCAGCCGCGGATGACGCAAGTGCCGCCGTAGCGGAATTCCTCCGCTATGGCCACCTTGGCACCGTAACCCGCCGAGATGCGGGCAGCCCTTACGCCGCCGGAACCGGCACCAATGACGAACAGGTCGTAGTCGAACTGGCTCATGCCTCAAGCGGTCGCATGTCGAGCAAAGGCAGCGTGCGTCACAGATCAACGCCGCGCTTCTTCAGCTCTCTGCGCGCCTCCTCCTCGATCTCGCGGCCCACCTCGGCGCCCCAGCGCTGCCCCGCCAGCATCGACTGGCGGATGACGTCGGGCTGGACGGTCTTGAAGCGCACCCCGGCGGGGCTCCTGTAGAACGCCGTGACCGCCTGCAACTCCTCCGCCGTCAAAGCTTGAGCATAGAAGACGGCGACGATATCGATCAACTCACCCTTGCGCGACAGGAAGCGCTTGACGAGTTGCTCCATCACCTCGCGGATTTCCTTGGCGCTCTCGGGCTTCAAGGTCGTGAAGCTCTGGGCCATCTGCTGGCCCATCATCGGCATCACCTGGTCGAACTGCGAGGCGACGCCGGCCGCGTCCATCATCTCGCGCGCAGCCTCAAGCCGACTGTTGTAGATGCTGGGCGGCTGCGACGGGGGCGGTTGCGACGGCGGCGACTGCGACGGGGCCGACTGGGCCAGTGCCAGCCCCAAGATCATCATCATCGCGGCAAACGCCGCCAAAATTGTTTTCAACGAACGCATGAAACACTCCTGCTGCAAGACCACGCGCGCTATTCGTCGATGCCGTCGCGGTCGAGAATGACGACGCCATCGGGCCCCACGATGATGGCACTGTCGGCAATGCCGAGGAACAAGCCGTTCTCCACGACACCCGGCACATACTTCAGCGCTTCGTCCAGCGCCTCCGGATCATTGATGGCACCAAAGGCGCAATCGAGGATCAGGTTACCCGCGTCGGTCACGAACGGCTTGCCGTCTGCGGCCATGCGCACCGTGATTTCGCCCTGGCAGCCGACGTCCTCGGCGAGGCCTTCGACCATCGCCCGCGTGGCCGTGAGGCCGAAACGAATGACTTCCACCGGCAGCGGGAAGCGACCCAGCGTCGCCACGCGCTTCGAGGCATCGGCGATGACGACCATGCTGTCGGAGGCCGTGGCCACGATCTTCTCGTAGAGCAGCGCGCCACCGCCGCCCTTGATGAGACGCAGCTGATCGTCCACCTCGTCGGCGCCGTCGACCGTGAGATTGATGAACGGCTGTTCGTCGAGCGTGGCGAGCGGGATGCCCAGGCGCTCGGCCTGCAGCCGGGTGGCCTCGGAGGTCGGAACGCAGATCACCTTCAGCCCGTCGCGCACGCGCTGGCCGACGAGATCGACGAAGCGGGCCGCCGTCGAGCCAGTGCCGAGCCCCAGCACCATACCGTCCTGCACGAGAGCGATCGCCTGCTCGGCCGCGCGCTGCTTCCAAAGGTCGGCGTTCATCTACTCGTGCCCTTATTTGGAACGGGAAGACAACCGCTGCCTTGGCGCCAGCATTCCCGCAACCGATGGTCGTTGCGATTGTCTAGTGTGATGATCGAGAAGTCCGTTACCTGCTTTGCCGCCAGGTCGGGAGACGGACTTCTCGATCTGAATCACACTAGCTTAGTAACTTTGCTAGTGTCCTTCAGATCGCGAAATTCGTGCATCGCGAGCCGAAGAACGAGACGAATTTCGCGAT
>JBDHTJ010000231.1:0-6464 GCA_039808585.1 Hyphomicrobiaceae bacterium
GCTTGGATCGTCCGAGGACAATTGATCAAGCTCAGTGCGCTGGCCTCTGCTTCCCGCTTCCGTCGCCATGAGCAGGGGGGTGCAATGCAGAAGCCTGATGTGTCGAGGAAAGTGGTTGCCGTGGGCTATGACTATGAAGCTGTGACCCATGGCATCACCGTGCGTGTTGCACCGCAATTCGTGGAAGAGGACTCGGCCCCCGAGGACGGACGCTATTTCTGGGCCTACACCATTGAGATCTCGAACGGCGGCCTGGGGACCGTGCAATTGCGCTCGCGCCATTGGCGCATCACGGACGCCAACGGCCGCACCGAGGAGGTACGTGGTCCGGGCGTCGTCGGCAAGACGCCTGTGCTCAAGGCAGGGGAGAGCTTTCGCTACACGTCAGGTTGCCCTTTGAGCACACCTTCTGGCATCATGGTCGGCACCTACCAGATGACACGTGAGGACGGCACGCTTTTCAGCGTCGATGTTCCGGCTTTCTCGCTGGACAGTCCCCATGCCAGGAAAAGTTTGAACTGAAGGGCCTGATGACGCTCCCCCTCGATGCCACGAAAGACTTGCTCGCAAAGCTTGTTGCGTTCGATACCACCAGCCACAAGACCAACATTCCGCTGATCCGCTTCGTGCAGGATTATCTGGCGGGCCACGGCGTCGAAAGCCGGTTGGTGCCGACTGCCGACGGCGAGAAGGCGAGCCTGTTCGCAACCATCGGTCCCAAGGGGGCGCCGGGCATCGCCCTGTCGGGGCATACCGACGTTGTTCCCGTCACGGGGCAGGACTGGAGCACCGATCCCTTCACCATGGTCGAGCGCGACGGGCTGCTCTTTGGCCGCGGCACCGCCGACATGAAGGGTTTCTGCGCGGCCGTCCTGGCGATGGTGCCGGCCTATCGGTCCCGTACGTTGAAAACGCCCATTCACATCGTTTTCTCCTATGACGAGGAGGTCGGCTGCATCGGCGTGCGCCCCCTCGTGGCGGAGCTCGGCAAGACCCTCACCTTGCCGAAGGCCGTGATCGTGGGCGAGCCGACGTTGATGCAGGTGGTGGATGCCCACAAGGGCCCCATGCGCTGGAACGTGGACATTCTGGGCCGTGCCTCGCATTCGAGCATGCCACACCTGGGCGTCAACGCGATCAGCGCCGCCGCACGTCTCATGCAGGAGATCCTGACCATCGAGGCCGAGCTGAAGTTGGACCAGAATCCACGCTTCGAGCCGCCCTACTCCACCATGCAGGTGACACAGATCGCCGGCGGCACGGCCACCAACATCACACCGGCACCCTGCTCGTTCACCTTCGAGAGCCGCCGCTTGCCCGGGTTCGACGTCGGCAGGATCGATGCGCGCATGCGCAAGCTCGCCGCGTCGATCGAGGCGGAGATGCAGAAAGAGGCGCCGGAGGCCTATATCCGCTTCAACGTGCGCGAGGTCCCCGCCTTCATCGCTGACCCCAAGGGCCTGGCGCTCTCGCTGACGCTGCAGTTGGCTGGCCAGAACGAGACGTTCGCCGTTTCGTACGCAACCGAGGCGGGCCTTTTCCAGGATCAGGGCGCATCCAGCGTCGTCTGCGGCCCCGGCAGCATCGACCAGGCGCACAAGCCGGACGAATTCATCGCCATTTCGGAACTCGAGAAGTGCCTGGGTTTTCTCGACAGGCTGGGCGCCTGGGCCGAGGCGAATTAGCTACTTCGGTGGCATATTGTCGGGGTCTTCGCTGGGGTCCTGCTGGAACCGGTCCATGAAGCTGTGGATCCGTTTCTCTATCGGCCCGCCGAAGAGCAGCACGAGAACAGTCACGACCACCAGCACGAACGCGATGCGCCACGCGCCCACTCCGCAGAGTATCCCGAGGATCGCCGTCGTCAGCACCGAGGCAGCGGTCGTCAGCCCGTGCACTTTCTTCTCGGTGGGTCCCCGCACGATCACGCCGGCGCCGATGAAACCGATTCCCGTCAGCAGGCCCTGCACGACACGGCTCATGGATTCGATGTGCATGCCGGGCTCCAGCCCTTGCAGCGTCACGAGCACGACAGCGGCCGCGCTCGCCCCGATCAGCGACAGCGTGCGCAGCCCCACATACTTGTGATGCAGATGGCGATTGAGACCGATCACGCTGCCGATCAAGGCTGCCGTCGCGATGCGCGCCACGATGTCGGCTGTTTCCAGCATACCGCGCTCCTTTTGCGCGAGGTCAGAGCCTGATCGGTTGAGATGGACGGGTTTCAGCGTCCATCGAAAGCGTGAATCAGTCTCTCAAACAAGAGCCTGATCGGTTGAGATGGACGGGTTTCAGCGTCCATCGAAAGCGTGAATCAGTCTCTCACGTAAACACTTAGTGCATGTCCCAAGACATGCACTAAGTCACGACCAGAAGCGGCTTCGGATCGGGCACGTCTTTCACGTGCGCCTCCAGGTCTTCAAGCCCCCGCGGTACCGGTCCGCCATAGGCCCAGTCCAGCAGTTCCACCGTATGCGCAATCGGAATGCCGAGGCCGGTGGCAAGCTGCGTGATGCAGCCGATGTTGCCGGCAGCCACCAGATCGGGCCGCGTGCTCTCGATATTGGCGATCTTCCGGTCGCGCAGCTGCTGCGCGATGGCGGGCTGCATGATGTTGTAGGTCCCGGCCGATCCGCAGCACAGGTGCGCCTCCGGGATCTCCATCACGGTGAAACCGGCATTCCGCAAAAGCTTGCGCGGCTCCTCGTGGATGCGCTGCCCATGTGTCATGGAGCACGCGGAATGATAGGCGACGCGAAGTGACGAGAAGCGCTTGGGCGGCCCCATGTCGTATCCCGCCAGGAACTCCGTCACGTCCTTGGCGATGCTCGCGATGCGCGCCGCCTTGTCCTCGTAGCCGTCAATGCCCCGCAGCAGGTGGCCGTAGTCCTTCACGGTGGTGCCGCAACCCGACGTGTTGATGATGACGGCGTCGATAGGCCCACGCTTCTCCATCACCCGCGTCCAGGCATCCACGTTCTGCTTGGCCATTTCGATGGCGGCCTGCTCCCGTCCCATGTGCTGGACGAGCGCGCCGCAACAGCCCGCGCCTGCCGCCACCTCCACGTCGACGCCGCGCCGCGCCAGGAGGCGGATGGTTGCGTCGTTGATGTCGGGCCGCAGCACCTGCTGCGCGCAGCCCGCCAGCAGGATCACGCGCTTGCGCCGCTCCTGCGAGGCGGCCTGTCCCGGGCCGGAAAATCGCGCCATACGCCCCACGTTGGCGGGGGCGAGATCGAGCATCGCCACCAGTTCCTTTAGCCCCAGCGTTTTCAGCATCGGAACGAACGGCCGTGCAAGGCGCGCACCCACCAGCGCCATCCTGAAACGGCCCGGATAAGGCACGACGGCCGCGATCAGCGCGCGCATGGCGCGTTCCTTCAGCGTCCGCTGGCCCGTCTCTTCGATGTGCACGCGCGCTCTGTCGACGAGGTGCATGTAGTCGACGCCCGAAGGGCAAGTCGACATGCACGACAGGCAGGAAAGGCAGCGGTCGACATGCGTCTTCACCTCGGGCGAGGCCGGCAGCGACTTCTCGAACATCTCCTTCATCAGGTAGATGCGCCCGCGCGGACTGTCGCGTTCGTCCCCCATCAGCACGTACGTGGGGCACGTGGCCGTGCAGAAGCCACAGTGCACACAGCGGCGCAGGATGCTGTCCACCTCCGCGATGTGCGGGTCTTTCAGCTGCTGGGGCGTGAAGTTGGTTTGCATGTTGTCGTTCGCCCTAGATGTTTGCGTACATGCGGCCGGGGTTGAGGATACCCGCCGGATCGAAGGCGCTCTTGAGACGCCGCGTTATCATTTCAAGGCCCGGCTCGAGCGGTTGGAAGACATCGACCGAGGCGCGCACTTCCGGCGCCGCGCGCACCAGCGTGGCATGGCCACCGTGCATGGCCACCACGCGGCGAATGTCCGTCACGCCCGCATCGCTGGTGGACGGCACCTCCACCCAGATCAGGCCTCCCGACCAGTCGTAGTAGGCGTTGCACGGCATGTAGGTGCCGATGCCCGCAACCACCTTCGGCCCGGCACCGGGCTTCGTCGAGATGCGCCACAGCGGGGCACTGTTGTCCTGCAGCAGCGACAGCTGCCGCAACTCGCCCCAGAACGTCAGCGAGCTGTCGTGGTCGAGTTCGTGCACCTCGCCATAAACCTTGAGCGCATCCTTGAGGCGCTCCTTGCGATAGGCGATGGACTTCGGGAAATTCTCCAGACGGATTGCCGTGATCGCCTCGCCCTGCTCGCGAAGACCCTGGTGCCAGAGCCGCTTGACGAGCGGCGCCTGGATATGAACCGCGGCCGACACCTCATATGGGGTGCCCATGCTTGCGCACAACGTCTCGATGGCGAACGCGTCGACAAGCCCCAGCAGCACCAGTGTGCGCGTTTCCGCCGGCACGGGAAGCACCTTGAAGGTGACCTCCGTCATCATCGCCAGCGTGCCCCAGCTGCCGGAAAGCCCACGGCACAGGTCGACGCCGGTAACGTTCTTCATCACGCGGCCGCCGGCCTTGAAGATCTCGCCGCGCCCGTTCACCGCGCGCAAGCCAAGCAGATGATCGCGCGCTGCGCCGTAAAGCACACGCCTGGCCCCTGATGCATTCGTCGCGAACACCGAGCCGATCGTCGTCTCGCGCGCATCTCCGCCCGCAACGTTGGCCAGGTCCACGGGCTCGAACGCCAGCATCTGGTGCTTGCCCGCCAGATCCTCCTCGATCTGCGACAGCAACGTGCCGGCGCGGGCCGACATCACCATCTCGTTGGGCTCATAGAGCGTCACCCCGCGCATGGCTCGCGACGAAACCACGGCCTCCGTGGCAACCGGGCGACCGATGCCGGCCTTCGTGCCCGAACCCCGGATGTCCAGTGTCCCTCCCGCCGCGATCGCATCGGAAAAAACACGCGCGCACTCGCGCTCGTCGATGGGTCTGATGTTCTTCACGTCTCGTCCTCGATCCGCTATTCGGCTGCCTGTGGCAACGCCTCGAACGCCGCCTCGCGCCCATCGAGCGGGAACACTTTGTGTGGGTTGAGCAGCCACTTCGGATCGAACACGGTCTTCACCCGCATCTGCTGCACGAGATCGCTCTGCTCATACTGCACCCGCATGAGATCCCGCTTCTCGATGCCGACCCCGTGCTCTCCCGTCAGGCAGCCGCCGACATGCACGCACAGCTCCAGGATCTCGTTGCCAGCCTGCTCCGCCCGCTCCGCATCGGCAGGGTCGTTGGCGTTGTAGAGGATCAGCGGATGCAGGTTGCCGTCGCCCGCGTGGAAGATATTGGCCACCTTCAGCCCGTGCTTTTCGCCGATCTTCTCGATCGACACGAGAACCTCGCCGAGCTTGCCAAGCGGGATCGTGCCGTCCATGCACAGATAGTCGGCGATGCGCCCGATGGCGCCGAAGGCCGATTTGCGGCCCTTCCAGATGGCCGCGCTCTCCTCGGGGCTGCGGCTGATGCGCAGCGTCTTGGGGTTGAACGGCTGCGCCAGCTTCGTGATCACCTCGAGCAGATCCGCAATCTCGGTCTCCGAGCCTTCCACCTCGATGATCAGCAGTGCTTCTACGTCCATGGGATAGCCGGCCTTGGCGAAGGCCTCGCAGACGTGGATCGCGGGCTTGTCCATGTATTCGATGGCCACCGGAATGATGCCCGCCCCGATGATCGCCGCCACGCACTCGCCCGCGGCCTCCGTCTTGTCGAACCCGAGCAGCATGGGGCGCGCCCCCTCGGCCGACCGCAGGATGCGCACAGTGGCCTCCGTGACGATGCCGAACTGCCCCTCCGAACCGATCACGAGGCCGAGAAGATCGTAGCCCGGCGCATCGAGATGCGCGCCGCCGATCTCGACGACCTGGCCATCGATCAGCACCATCTTCACGCCCAGCACGTTGTTGGTCGTCACGCCGTAGCGCAGGCAATGCGCGCCGCCCGAGTTCATGCCGATGTTGCCGGCGAGTGTGCAGGCAAGCTGGCTCGAAGGGTCCGGCGCATAGAAGAAGCCGCCCGCCTTCACCGCCTCCGAGATCCCGAGATTGGTGATGCCGACCTGCAGGTGCGCCACCCTGTTCGCAAAGTCCACGTCCAGCACGCGGTTCATGCGCGAGACGCCGATCACAAGCGCATCCTCGGCCGGCAGCGCGCCGCCTGAAAGCGACGTTCCCGCCCCGCGGGCCACCACCTTGATGCCATGCTGGTGGCAATAGCGCAGCAGCCGCGACACCTCCTCCGTGGTCGAAGGTAACGCCACCGCCAGCGGCATGCGGCGATAGGCCGTCAGGGCGTCGGTCTCGAAGGCCCTGCGCCCGTCCTCGTCCGAGATGATCACGCCCGGAGCAACCAGCTTGCGCAGGTCCGCGACAATCGCCTCCCGGCGCAGGACGATACGCTGGTCGGGCTCTGGCAGCGCCACTGACATGGGAGGCTCCCTTCAGGATCGGGTTTGCAGACGTAACCGGC
>JBDHTJ010000232.1:0-6449 GCA_039808585.1 Hyphomicrobiaceae bacterium
TCTGGTCGAGCGCGCCGGCTTCCTCGCCGACCGCGACCATCTGGATCACCATGTTCGGGAAGAGCTGCGTATTCTCCATCGCGCGCTGCAGGCGCTGGCCGGTCGCGACCTCGTCGCGCATCTTCATCACCGCGTTCTCGTAAACGATGTTGCCGGTGGCGCCCGCCACCGATTCGAGCGCTTCGACCAGCGGCACGCCGGCTGCGAACATCGTCGACAGGGTGCGCGCGTAGCGCGCGATCGCCGACTTCGTCAGGATCGGGCCGATGATGGGTAATTTCAGCGAGAGGCGGTCGAGCGTCTCGCGCATTTTCCGCGAGCGCTTCTTGAAGTAGATGAACGCGTATACCGCCGCGCCGAACACCACGGCGATGAACAATCCATTGTTCTGCACGAATTTCGAAAGATTGATCACCATCTGCGTGAATGCCGGCAACTCAGCGCCGAAACCTTTGAACAAACTCTCGAATTGCGGAATCACGAAGATCAGCAGGATCAGCGTGACCACGACGGCCACGACCATCACCGCCGCCGGATAGAAGAGCGCCTTCTTGACTTTCTTCTTGATCGCTTCGGTCTTCTCCTTGTAGGTCGCGATCTTGTCGAGCAGGGTTTCGAGCGCCCCGGCCTGCTCACCAGCCTCGACGAGGTTCACATAAAGATCGTCAAAGTAGAGTGGGTGTTTGGCGAGTGCCTCGTGCAGAGAGGTACCGCCTTCGATGTCCATCTTGACGTCGAGGATCAGCTTCTGCACCGAAGGCTTGTCGTGGCCGTTGCCGACGATCTCGAAGGCCTGCACGAGCGGGATGCCCGATGCCAGCATCGTTGCAAGCTGGCGGCTGAAGACTGCAATATCCTCGGGCTTGACCTTGCCGCTAGACTTGAAGGCCTGCGATTGCTTCTTGATCCTGGACGGTGCGATGCCCTGCCGGCGTAGGTCAGCGCGCAACGCCGCTTCGTCGGGTGCAAGGCTCTTGCCCTTGACGCGGTTGCCGCGCTTGTCCATGCCTTCCCACGCAAACGGGATGTCCCGTTTGATCGTGCGGACGGTGGTGGTTGCTGCCGCATTGGCCATGTGGAATCTCCGTCAGCTCACTCGATCGTCACACTGTTGATTTCTTCGAGGCTGGTCATGCCCTGCTTGACCTTCTCGAGGCCCGAGCGGCGCAGGTCCCAGATGCCCATACGCCTTGCCGCGTCGCCAATCTGGATCGCGTTGCCACCTTCCATGATGATGCGGCCGATCTCCTCGGTGACCGGCAGCACCTGATAGATGCCGACTCGGCCTTTGTAGCCGTCAGTACATCCCTGACAGCCCTTGGGCCCGTAGACTTTGATACCCGCCGCCACGTCTTCGTTCGAGAAGCCTTCTTTCAGGAGCGCGTCTGCAGGCACATCGACGAGGTGCTTGCACTGCGTGCAGAGCCGGCGCGCAAGGCGCTGCGCGATGATCAGGCTGCACGAGGTCGCGATCGCATAGGGCTTCACGCCCATGTCGATGAGGCGGGTGAGGGTTTGCGGCGCATCGTTCGTGTGCAATGTAGAGAGCACGAGGTGGCCCGTCTGCGCGGCCTTGATGGCAATCTCCGCCGTCTCGAGGTCGCGGATCTCGCCGACCATCACCACGTCAGGATCCTGGCGCAGGAAGGCACGCAGGGCGGACGCGAAGGTGAGGCCTACCCTCGGGTTCACGTTGACCTGGTTGACGCCGGGCAGATTGATTTCCGCCGGATCCTCCGCGGTCGAAATGTTCGTGTCCTCGCGGTTGAGGATATTGAGACCCGTGTAGAGCGACACGGTCTTGCCGCTGCCGGTCGGGCCGGTCACGAGGATCATGCCCTGCGGCTTGGCGAGGTTCGCGAGATACAACTCCTTCTGCTGCGGCTCATAGCCGAGCGCGTCGATGCCGAGCATCGCCTGCGAGGGGTCAAGGATACGCGTGACGATCTTCTCGCCGTGCAGTGTGGGGCAGGTGCTCACGCGAAAGTCGATTGCGCGAGTCTTCGAGAGCTTCATCTTGATGCGGCCGTCCTGCGGCACGCGGCGCTCGGCGATGTCGAGCCGCGCCATGACCTTGATGCGCGCGCAGATCTTCTGCGCAAGCTGCACGGGCGGCTGCGCGACTTCCTTCAGGATGCCGTCCATGCGATAGCGCACGCGGTAGGTCTTCTCGTAGGGTTCGAAGTGGATGTCCGATGCGCCGCGGCGGATGGCATCGAGCATCACCTTGTTGACGAACTTGACAATTGGCGCATCGTCGACATCGTCGCGCGTGATGCCACCGTCGTTCTCGTCCTCGCCGCCCGTGACTTCGAGGCCTTCGAGGTCGACGCCTTCCTCGTCGGTGAGGTTTGGCATCTGCGTGTCGACCTGCTCGAGCGCCTTGTCGACCGCGCGCTGCAGCTTGTCGTCCTCGACGACGATTGCCTCGATGCCGAGGCCGGTGGCGAATTTGATTTCGTCGATCGCATGCAGGTTGGTCGGGTCGGCGACGGCGAGGAACAGGCGCTTACCGCGGCGAAAGAGCGGTAATACGCGATGCTTGGAAAGCAGCTTGTCGTTGACGAGCCGCACGAGGTCGAGATCAACGGCGAGGCTGTCGAGATCGAGCAGCGGCACGCCGAACTCGCTCGCGGCCGCCACGGCAATGTCGCGAGCCCGCGCGGCCCCCATGCCGATCAACTGGGTAACGAAGCCGCCCTTGCGATCGCGCGATTCCTGCAGTGCGCTCTGCATCGTCGGCTCATCGACGAGCCCGTCCTGCACGAGCCGCTGGGGCAGCCCGCCGAGGGCGGAGCGCGAGCCTCCGATGGCGAGAGAAGCGTTATCGTTCATGTACTTGCAGCGAGCAGGCGACCCGAAACGATCATAGTGTACCGGAGGACGATTCCGGGGCAATTGTCAAATCCGGAGGGATGGTCGCACAGCGGCGAAAGGCTCTGCGTGATTCGGCTCCCAAAAAAGAAAGCCCCTCCGGAGAGGGGCTTCCCATCGATCTCCCGAAGGATTCGATCAGGTGCGGCAGGTCGCCGGCAGGTACTTGTCGAGCACAGTCGTGCCGTTTGCCGTAGAGGCGCCCGAGGTTGGGTCAGACCCGGCTTCCGTGCGGCGACCGCAGTTCCAGATGACATCGCCGTTCGGGCTGACAGTCGGGCGCAAGTCAAGGCGGTTCTGCCCCGCGGACAGCGCATCGGCGTTTGCCTGGTTACCATAGGTGATCTGGATGGTACCCGTGTTGACTTCAACGCCCGTCACGTACTTGCCGGACTTGGTGGCCGTAATGCCGAGGGCAGCATTGTTCAGGGGCCAGCTGCCCGTATTGGCAAACGTCTCGGCGACTGAGGCTTTCATGTCGCTCGCGAGGTTCAGGCCTTCGGTGACCTGGGCGCGAACCGTGTAGTCCTGATACGCCGGGATCGCAATTGCGGCGAGGATGCCGATGATCGCGACGACGATCATCAGTTCGATAAGCGTAAAACCTTTCTGGACGGACTTCATTGAACTACTCCTGTTGGGGGGTATTTGAGGCGGATGCTGAAACTTGTGTACGCGCTGAGATGCTAGACCAGTGACGTTGTTGCCGACGTGAACTATTCAGCAATTCATGTGCCAGGTGTTCCGCAAAGTGCCAAGTTGCTGTTTTGTAAGGTAATGGCACGTGGTTCCAATCCAATAGCAACAACGGCCGCTGCCTCTCAATTGCGACGATCACTGTCCTGTTGCGGCAGGATGTGACGCGTGGTGTCAGTAGATGAGGCACGCAGCGGATCAGGGAAGCGGGTGTGCAGTGCGTCCCACAGGGCAGCCAAGCGCGCATCGCCATTTCCGCCGTGGACATTGCCAGCTTCCACCTTCTGATATCGGTTGCCATCGAAATAATAGTAGAAAAATCTTTCGGAATTGAGTTCCGGGATGGCAGCGAGCAGCTGCCTGCCGGCGAACGCCGCGTACTGGCGACTGCGCAACATTTCCGAGTGAAATTCCGGTCGCAGCTCCAGCCGATCGGTTGCGGAGTCCACACGGTAATAGGCAGCGGCATGGGTAATGGCGCTGCCTTCGATCTTCGTTCCAGGCACGATGCCGCGCGGATTGAACTCGGTTTCCGTGAACCGGATCCGATTCGCATATCCGTTTTCTGTCACCAACCTGCCTGTCAAGCCGAGAACGGGCAGCAAACTCTGGCCATCCATCGGTTCCACGGCAGCCACATCCAGAGCATCGAGAAGAGTGGGGGTTACATCGAGCAATGAGCTTGGAGCGGGCAACTTTGCGCCGCTGGAAGCTATCGAGGCGCTTGGACCAAATCCGCGGATCGAAAGCAACACTCGGTACTGGGCGGGAGCGAGCACGCTTGTTCCATGCCCGAATCTGGAGCCGAAATTGGCTGCTACGCTCAACTGCATCTGGTCATCAGTTGTAAGGTCCGTGTCCAGGCCTAAGGCTTCGCCGTGGTCGGACAGGACGAGCATGATTGTATTGTCGAGGAGCCCTTTGTGCCGCAGCAGAGCCATGAGATCGGAAAACTGCCGGTCTACTCGCCTCACGGCCGAGTCGTATAGCTGAGGCACGGGTGCTGAGGTCTCGGTGGCGCTGAGTGGCGAGTCTGCCCAGCTGTAGGGCCAATGCGCGAGCGTCAGGTGCACTGCCATGAAGGTCGGCCCGTCCACGCGAACCTCATCGTCAAGGCGGTCGATAAATGTGTCCGGGTCATAGGTGGCCGCGGCCGCCCGGTTGGCGTGGCCATAGGGAAACAGTACAGCGCCCAGGGAGGAATTTGTGATGAGGTTCGAGAAGGGGCTGTCGGCAAAGAAGCCGAGGAGAAAATCAGTCGCACCGATCGGCGGTGTAATGGTCTGGTCGAAGCCGTAACTCTCATCGAGGTTCGAGAAGCGCACTTCATCGATGGCGTAAATTGTCCGGTACCCGACTCGTCGAAGGATCCCGGGTAGCGTCGCACCTTCGTTGATTTGTGAGCGAGGCAGGAGATTGACGACGGCGCCCGTGGAATGCGGATGCCGACCCGTAAGCAGGGACACCCAAGCCGGAAAGGTGCGAGCGAGTGGCGTGGTGGCATCCTGGAACGTGGTCGCACCAGCCAGGAAAGCGTCGATGTTTGGAGTCTTGTCACCGCCACCCGGGCCGGTGGCGTCGAATCGCAGCGAATCGATTCCTACAATGATCACGTGGGGTTTGCCTGCAGGCGGCATTACCATGCCGGAATTGATGCTGCGACTGTTCCAGGTCAGACCCATGACACCAAGCAGGACGAGAGCTGCCGTCGCCGCGATGGAAGCCCGGCGCGTCATCAGCAACGATCGATGGCTGAGCGCGGCTTTCGCCAGCGTGATTGCGATCGCGACAACCGCCACGGTGCTGAAAATCTGGATCGGGAACACGCCCAGGACGGGGGATCTCGCGAGAGCTGCATAGGGCAGCCCGAGTCGGGACCAAGGGAACCAGGTGGCATTTGCGAGCAGAATCCAGCCAAGTCCGCCAATTGCCCACAGGAACACCCACTGCCTGACTGTGGCCTGTACTCCTGGCCATGCTACTACGCTCAGGCGCGCCAGCAGAAAAAAGCAGCCACCGAGGGCGATGTGCAAGCCGATTTGGGTGAACGCATAGCGAGCCAGGTTTCGGCCCGTCGAGGTACTCCAGATTGGTTCTGCGAAAACAGACTCGATCACCTTTCCGCCAAACAACGCGGAACCCATGTCTGCAACGATCTGGACCTGGCTGGCTAGCAGGAAGGTGACCGCCAGGCTCAACGCCAGCGGCAGTCCCCGCCATCGAAGTCCCGTTTCGCGACTGGCATGCATACTCGGTGACGCCGATTCCATACTGGGTTCACGAATGGCTTTTACATATATCACTGCGGCACGGCGGTGCGCTCGTGGAATGGGAGAACTGGGAGATTGATCACGAACAAGGCTGCGATGAAACTCGGCCGCCCGCTCCCGCAGGATCGGAGAGACTTACACTGCGATGCCCTGCGGGCGATACGTCCCAATTGCTCTGGCACCGCGCGGATACTTATTCGGGCGAACACACCGGAAATCCGGCTCGACGGCGTGCGCTTGTTAATGTATATATACAACATATATATGACTGGATGGAGTAGGCATTGAAGACCGCGAAACTGTTCAAGAACGGTGACAGCCAGGCCGTGCGGTTGCCGAAGGAGTTTCGTTTCTCCGGCACCGAGGTTTGGATCAGAAAATGCGGTGATGCGGTCGTATTGTTGCCGCGAGTACGAACGTGGCGGCCACTGATCGAGAGCCTCGGCAAGTTCACCCCGGATTTCATGGCTGACAGGGACCAACCGCCTGTCGCCGAGGAGAGGGAGCCGTTCTGAATGCGATGGATGCTCGACACGAACATCTGCATCGCCATGATCAAGCTTCGTCCCGTGCGCCTGCTGCGCCGCTTGCAGGCGAAGGCCGTGGGCC
>JBDHTJ010000233.1:0-6351 GCA_039808585.1 Hyphomicrobiaceae bacterium
TCTCGCGCACCGAGCTTGTCGAGCATCTCTACGAGCAGGACTTCGACCGCGACAGCAACACCATCGAGGTCTTCATCGGCCGTCTGCGCAAGAAGATCCCGCCGGACATGATCAAGACCATTCGCGGCCTGGGCTACCGGCTCTCGCAGGAAGGCGATGCGGACTAACTCGCTCGCATTTCGCCTTTTCGTCACGGCCATCGCCTGGGTCCTGCTGGTCCTGCCGATCGCCGGATTCATCATCTATTCGCTTTACCGGCAGGAAGTAGAGAACGCCTTCGACCGCCGCATCAGCGTTCTTCTCACCGTCATCCTGTCCGACAGCATCGACCATGGCGAGAACGACCCGGGCTTGCCCAAGGACGTGGGCGAGCCGCTGTTCGAGATCACGCACTCGGGTTGGTACTGGCAGATCAAGCCGCTCGACGGCAGGCCCGGAAAACCTCTCTTCTCGCGCTCCCTCGCGGGCGGATCCATGCCCGTGCCGAGCGAAATGAACGTCGAGCCGAATGACCGCGAGGTCCGCTGGGCCAACCTGCAAGGCCCCATGGAGCAGAAGTTGCGCGTCGCCGAGACGGTCTACGTCTTCGGCGAAGGCAAGAAGGCGGCACGCTATTCCGTCGCCGTTGCCGGCACCCTGGGCGAGGTGGAGCAGAGCTTGCGCCTCTTCCGCACGCGCCTCTCGCTGGCCCTGGCGCTGGCAGGCCTCGGTCTTCTCGCGGCCACGCTGTTCCAGGTGCGCTTCGGGCTGTCACCGCTGCTGCGTGTCGAGAAGGGCCTTGCCGCCATCCGCTCCGGCTCCAACACCCGCCTCGATATGGAGCTCCCCTCCGAGATCAAGCCGCTTCAGGTGGAGCTCAACGCCCTGCTCAAGTCCAACCAGGAGATCGTGGAGCGCGCCCGCACGCAGGTCGGCAATCTCGCCCATGCCCTCAAGACGCCGCTCGCCGTCATCACGAACGAATCCCGAGAGGACGCCACGCCTTTTGCCCGCAAGGTGTCCGAGCAGGCGGGCATCATGGCCGACCAGATCAATCTCTATCTCGATCGCGCCCGCATGGCCGCGCGCATCGGCGTCATCGGCCGCATCACCGAGGTGCGCCCGGTGGGAGAATCCATTGTTCGCGCGCTGGAGCGCATCTACCGCGAGAAGGATCTGGCTTTCACGCTCGAGTGCCAGCCCGCCGCCCGCTTCCAGGGCGAACGGCAGGACCTCGAGGAAATGCTCGGCAACCTGCTCGACAACGCGGCCAAGTGGGCCGGCAAGCAGATCATCCTGTCCGCCACTCCGCTCGCCGAGGATTTTCGTCTCGCGGCCGACAAGGCCCAGGCAGTTGATGCAACTCTCCCTGTGCCGAAACGCTGGCTCGAGATCCGCGTCGACGACGATGGCCCCGGCCTCACCGCAGAGCAGCTTGCCGAACCCATCATACGTGGCCGCCGGCTCGATGAGACGAAACCCGGCTCCGGTCTCGGCCATTCCATCGTGGCGGATCTCGCCCATTCCTATGGCGGGCGCCTTCTGCTGGCCAAATCCGAACTGGGCGGCCTTTGTGCCCGTCTTTACCTTCCGCTTGCGACCGAATGACGTGGCGGCGCTGCGCCCCTGCAACAACCCGTTGCCATCTGCTACACGAGCCGCACTTTCGCCCGAATCTCGGCGGGATGTTGATATTATAGAGGTGCAGCTTGCGCTTACCGCGTTGCGGCGTGGCGCGGGCCGTCGTGGGGCGCCGCCCTCACGAACGGGCAGGTGACTGGGGAGAATGACATGAGAAAAGTCGTGCTGGTCGCGCTGCTCGCTGCCTTGCCGCTTGCCGGCTGCGGCGGTCCCAACGCGAACCAGGATACCGGCACGCTCACCGGTGCTGTGCTCGGCGGCATCGTCGGCAACCAGTTCGGCAAGGGTTCCGGTAAAGTCGTTGCCACCATGGCTGGCGCCGTCGTCGGCGGCATCGTCGGCAACGAGATCGGCCGCAAGCTCGACGAGCGCGACCGCATGCTGGCCCGTGAAGCCGAGTACGAGGCATGGGAACGCGGCCCTCCCGGCCGCCCCGTGCGCTGGCGCAATCCGGACAACGGCCGCTATGGCGAGATCGTAGCCGAAGACTACTATGACCGCGGCAGCCAGAAGTGCCGTAACTTCTACCACCGCGTCTACATCGATGGCCGTCCTGAGACGATGCGGGGCACCGCCTGCCGCAACCCCGACGGCACCTGGACGCAGGTCGGCTGACAAGCCCGATCAAATCTTTAGCTTTCGCTCACGCCCCGGCCGTTCGGCCGGGGTTTTTTGCTTTTCCGCCCCGCTTCCCCCGCACGCTGCATCGCCGCTGCTTACCCTCCATCACCATGCCCCGAGACACCACGTGCCTTGCCAGCAGGGGCTTCGGCACCTATTCCAAGACCTGCAAAGGTTTGTTCCTTGTCAAAGGTCTCCGGTCGCAAGCCGCTATAAGGCTGGCAACCACAACTGAAGGGCCTCGATGTTCCTCTGGCTCGTCTTTTCGCTTCTTACAGCCGCGACGCTGGCCCTGATCCTGCGGCCGCTGGCGCGTCCGGCCGTGCGCGTGGAGGGCGATACCGCGGCCGAGGGAACGCTCGCAGTCTATCGCGATCAGCTTACCGAGATCGAGGCGGAGGCCAGGCGCGGCGTCATTGACGCTGCCGAAGCCGAGGCCGCGCGCATCGAAGTGTCCCGGCGCATGCTTGCCGCGGCGGAAGCCACCGCGAAGGCTTCATCCCCATCCACGTCGGATCTCGGACGTCGCCTCGCCTTCGCTGTCGCCGCCTTCACGCCGCTCTTCGCGCTCTCGCTCTATCTGCTCTACGGCGCGCCCGGCATGCCCGGCCAGCCACACGCGCAGCACGTGGCGGAGTTGATGCAGCGCGAGAAGGTGCACAACGCCCAGATCACCGATCTCGTCACCAAGGTCGAGGCGCGTCTGCGCGAAGCGCCCGAGGATGGCAAGGGCTGGGACGTCATCGCGCCTGTCTATTTCAAGATGGGCCGTTTCCGCGATGCGGCCAACGCCTTCGCCCAGGCGAACCGCCTGCTGGGCGAAACGCCTGCGCGCTTGTCCGGCTTTGCCGATGCCAGCGTCTTCGCCGCCGACGGCATCGTCACGGAAGCCGCCCGCAAAGCCTACGAGCGCATCCTCGCCCTCGAGCCGCAGCGTCCCGAGCCTCGTTTCTGGCTCGCGCTCGCCAAGGAACAGGATGGCGATCTCAAGGGCGCCCTGGGGGATTTCCAGGCCCTCGTTGCATCCGCCCCTGCCGATGCACCGTGGAAGCAGGCGGTCGAGGAACGTATGGAAGCCATTACCGCGCGCCTTGAGGGCAAGGCGCCTCCTGCCAAGGGGCCGAGCGCCGATGAAATGGCCGCCGCCGAAAAACTCGATCCCGCGGCCCGCCTGCAGATGATCGAAGGCATGGTCGCAGGCCTCGCCAAGCGCCTCGAACAGGACGGCAAGGATCTGGGCGGCTGGGTGCGGCTCGTCCGCGCCTATGCCGTGCTCAAGCGCTCCGAGGATGCGCGCGCGGCCCTCGCACAGGCACGCAAGGCGCTAGCCGGCGACGACGGCGCCCAGAAGACGCTGACGCAACTCGCCAACAGCCTGGGGTTGGACTCGTGACCAGAAAGCAGCGCCGCGGCATGTTCATCCTGGCCGGCGTCGGCATTCTCGCCGCGGCCGTGTTTCTCGTCATGTTCGCATTGAAGGACACCATCGTCTTCTTCCACACCCCGCGCGACGTAGTGGAGAAGCAGATTGCCCCCGGCAAGCGCATCCGCCTCGGCGGCCTCGTGGAGCAGGGTTCGGTAAAACGCGGGCAGGGCCTCTCGGTGGAATTCGCCATCACCGACACCACGCGCGCCATTCCCGTGCGGTACACGGGCATCCTGCCCGATCTCTTCCGCGAAGGGCAGGGCGTCGTCGCCGAAGGCCGCCTCGATGCCGCTGGCGTGTTCGTGGCCGATACCATTCTCGCCAAGCACGACGAGAACTACATGCCGCCTGAAGTGGCCGCAGCCCTCAAGAAGGAAGGCGTGTGGCAAGGCAACGAGAAATCGTCCGGCAAGCCGCCCGCCAAGAAGTGAGCCAGGAGAAGCAACCCGACCCATGATCATCGAGATCGGCCACTTCGCCCTCGTCCTGGCGCTCATCGTCGCCATCGTGCAGACCCTGCTGCCGGCCTACGGCGCACACATCCGTGACGAGCGGCTGATGGCCATCGCTGAGCCTGCCGCCATCGTGCAGCTGGGCCTCATCACGCTGTCCTTCCTGGCCCTGACCCACGCCTACGTCGTCTCCGATTTCTCGGTCGAGACCGTCTGGGCCAATTCGCACTCGCTGAAGCCCATGCTCTATAAGCTCTCGGGCGTGTGGGGAAACCACGAGGGCTCCATGCTCCTCTGGGTTCTCATCCTCGCTGCCTTCGGCGCCGCGGTCGCGATCTTCGGCGACAATCTTCCGCGCTCGCTGCGCGCCAACGTCCTGGCCGTTCAAGCCATCATCGCCGTGGCCTTCCTGCTCTTCATCGTGGTCGCGTCGAACCCCTTCATCCGCATTCCCGTGCAGCCTGAGGGCCGTGGCCTCAACCCGATCCTGCAGGACCCTGCGCTCGCATTCCATCCGCCGTTCCTCTACGCGGGCTACGTCGGTCTCTCCATCGCCTTTTCCTTCGCCGTGGCAGCCCTTATTGAGGGGCGCATAGATGCTGCCTGGGCACGCTGGGTGCGGCCTTGGACACTCGCGGCCTGGATGTGCCTCACGCTCGGCATCGCCATGGGTTCGTGGTGGGCCTACTACGAACTCGGCTGGGGCGGCTGGTGGTTCTGGGACCCGGTCGAGAACGCCTCCTTCATGCCCTGGCTCGCCGCCACTGCGCTGCTCCACTCCGCCCTGGTCATGGAAAAACGCGAAGCGCTGAAGGTCTGGACCATCCTTCTCGCAATCCTCGCCTTCTCGCTGTCGCTCATGGGCACGTTCCTCGTGCGCTCCGGCGTGCTTACCTCCGTCCATGCCTTCGCTGTCGACCCGCGGCGTGGCGTCTTCATTCTCTCGATCATGGTCATGCTTGTCGGCGGCGCGCTGGCGCTCTTTGCCTGGCGCGCGCCGAGCCTCAAGCAGGGTGGCCTCTTCGCCCCCATCAGCCGCGAAGGAAGTCTCGTCCTCAACAATGTCCTTCTCACCGTCGCCTGCGGCACCGTCTTCGTCGGCACGCTCTATCCGCTGGCACTCGATGCACTCGCCGGCTCCAAGATCTCCGTCGGTCCGCCCTACTTCAACGCCACCTTCGGACCGCTGATGGTGCCGCTGCTTCTTGCCGTGCCGATTGGCCCCTTGCTGCCGTGGAAGCGCGGTGATCTCGCAGCCGTCATGGAGCGGCTCATGCTCACGGCCGCCGTCACGGTGTTCGCGCTGCTCGCCACCTTCGCCCTCATGTATCGCGGGCCCTGGCTCGCGCCGTTGGGGCTCGCGCTCGGCGTCTGGGTGGCTGCCGGCGCCATCGCCGAATGGACACAGCGCGTGAAGATGTTCGCCGCTCCATGGGACGAGGTCTGGCGGCGCGCGCGCGGTCTGCCACGCGCTGCCTACGGCGGCACGCTCGCGCACTTCGGCCTCGGCATGATGGTGATGGGCATCGTCGCCACCAGCGCCTGGCAGAGCGAGCACATCACCGCCATGAAGCCCGGCGACAGCACCGTTGTCGCCGGCTACACGCTCGTGTTTCGTGGCGTCGCGCCGCGTCAGGGGCCCAACTACTCCGAGCAGGTCGGCGTCTTCTCCGTCACCCGCAACGGCCGCGCTGTGACGGAGCTTTCACCGTCGAAGCGCCTCTATGACATGCCCCGCCAGCCGACCACGGAGGCTGCCATCCACGTCGCCTTGCTGGGCGACCTTTACGTCGTCCTCGGCGACGAGTTGAAGGACGACGGCGGCTTCATCATCAGGTCGTACTTCAACCCGCTCGTCCGCTTCATCTGGCTCGGCGCGTTGATCATGGCGATCGGCGGGGCGTTCTCGCTCTCGGATCGGCGCCTGCGCATCGGTGCACCCCGGCGCGCGGCCCGCGCCGGCCTTGCGGCAGCGGAGTAGCCCATGGCAGGCCTGCGCCCACTTTTCGCGGCTCTTCTCCTGCTGCTGGCCTTCGGCGCCTCTGTCGCGCACGCGGTCGAGCCGCAGGAGGTGATGGCCGATCCGAAGCTCGAAGCGCGCGCGCGCGTCCTCTCCCAGGAGCTGCGCTGCCTCGTCTGCCAGAACCAGTCGATCGACGATTCCAACGCCGAACTCGCGCGCGACTTGCGCGTCCTCGTGCGCGAACGCCTCGCTGCAGGCGACAGCGACCA
>JBDHTJ010000234.1:0-6334 GCA_039808585.1 Hyphomicrobiaceae bacterium
GTCGTAGCCGAGGCTGATGAGCGCCGCGTCGCGCCATCCAGAGAGGGTGTCGGGGCAGGCCGCGACCAGGGCTTCGCGGATGCTATACGTCAGGCCCCGCTTCTGGTGCGGGCGGGCGACCTTGCGGCGTGCGGCGCGGCGTACCGCCAATCGAACCGCATTGGCGTCGGTGGGCGAAGGGAGGTTCTGCATGCAGTGGGCGAACGCGATGGCGCAGAGGCGCCGTTTGATGGTCGACACACGGTGGTTGTCAATCTCGTGGTCAATGAAGGCCGCGACATCCGACGGCGCCGCGGGCAGCCAGGGCCGGTCGTGCCGGACACACCAATGCGAAAAGACGCGAAGGTCTGCACGGTATCCATTTATCGTGCGTGCGGAGTAGGCGCCTTCGCATGCTTCGAGGATTTCGAGGATTGAGAGCAGCTGATTTACCGATGACGGCTTCTGTGACATGGTGCAGGCCTAAAACGCAACTATTGGCGTAATATACGCCTAATTTGGCGCTTTTGTCAATGGTGTCAGGAGCACAGCTCAGAGCAGCGCGAGCTTTGTTGGGCATGTCAGCCGCGGAGCTAGCGGAGGCCTCGGGGATCGGTCATCGCACCATCCAGAGGTTCGAGGCTAGCAATGATGTGCCTGACTCCCGAACGGCAATTCTACGGCAACTGATTTCGACCCTCGAAGCCCGCGGCATAGAATTCCTGGGCGACCCCGTGGCCTCGCCGGGCGTGCAGCTCAAACCGCAGTCTCGCCACCGCTGACCGAACCCGGCGCTGCGCCCTGGACTGACCATTAACTTGCATAAACAACCATCAAGTGCCCTCGCGCGTTGATGGCGTCCAAAAATTATCTGCAACCCATCGCCCGGCCGCACTTTTTATGGTGCCGGATTAATCCAAATTAATTCACGCCCGATAACGCCTCATCTTGCGCAAGGATTTCTGATCTTGCTTTGCCGGCATTCGGACAATCTCGGCCTTACGCCGGCAGTGGAGACGGTCACTCCATCGGGGCCGTTCGCACCTGCGAGCATTGCAAATCAGCGAAACCCTTGTTGACAGCGAATTGCGGCACCGTCAGCATTCGAAGCTTCTCGAGCTGAAACGCCTTACGCATACCGAAAACTCTGGGAACGACACGCCGTGCAAAGCCCCGTGCCCAGCCCGTGGACGCAAGCCCTTGCCTTGTGCCTGCTGTCCGCCGTCGCGCTCGTCATTTTCAGGCCGGCGGCGGTGACTCGCGCGGCGGCGCAAACAGCGTCACAGGTCGACCAGCAGGACGGGCTTTCTGAAAGCAGCGTTACCGAGAGCGAGATAGAATACCCCTGCGGACGCGTTTCGATCGCCAAGGACGGAGCGCGGATGGTGGCTCGCGGCTACGTTGGCGCTTCCGAAGACCTAGAGGCGTTGCAGGCGCGGCTCAGAGGCAGCGCCGTCGAGATCCAGGTCGAGTTCGCGCCGTGGCCCCAGTGCGAGGCGATGTCTGTCCTGCACGGTGCCCTGCAGGCTCCCGACGGCCCCGGTATCAAGATCCTTCAGCCGGGACGCGAGCCGCGCAAAGGCGAGACCCTGATGGTGGAGCTGACCGCACCGCGCGCGCCATCGCACGTGCACCTGGCCTACGTTCAGGCAGATGGCCGGGTGGCGCATCTCGTACAGTCCGATGCCTCGCATCTGCGGACGCTGGATAACGGCCAGCGGGTTCTATTCGGCGATGGCAAAGAAGGGCGGACCGCATTCGTCGTGGCGCCCCCTTTCGGGCGGGAAATGCTGATCGCCGTCGCAAGCCGCGCTCCGCTTTTCGCCATGCCTCGTCCGCAGCACGAAGACGTCGGCCCGTTTCTGGCCGCGCTCGCACGCGAGGTTCGCGAGCGGTCCGGGAATGCAGAGCGCTCGGTGCGGGCTGCGGTGCTTACTTTGATCACGCGGGAGAACTAGATGCGATTGCTGGCTCGAGTGGGCATTGGACTTTGGCTCTTCTTGCTCGTCCATGCGGGAGCGAATATCCAATCGGCGGTCGCGCAGACGGCGGCGCCATCGGCGGAGGAGATCACCCGCGCGCTCACGCCCCAGGCGCAGCCACGGCCACAACTGCGTTCCAGAGGCGCGGGAACGCGCGGGATCGAGGTGCGCGAGCCTGAGAAACCCGTGCCGCCTTCGATCGATCTCTACATCAACTTCAAGTACGACTCTGCGGACCTCGAGGCCGATGCCGTCATCGCACTCGAAGCATTGGCCACTGCCCTGAAGACGCCTCAACTCAAGGACGCGCGCATTCTCATCATCGGCCACACCGATGCGACTGGCGGCGACGACTATAATCAAAAGCTTTCGGAGCGGAGGGCAGATACAGTCCGGCGCTTCCTGGTGTCCTCGCATGGCATCGGCACCACGCGGCTTCAGGCTATGGGGCGGGGCAAGACGCAGTTGAAGGATCCCTCGCGTCCGGGAGACGGCATCAATCGCAGAGTCGAGGTTCGCAACGTATCCGAAGCGACGCAGTGAACCTGAACGAACAGGCCAAAACTGGAAGACTGGCGCGCGGGGAAACAAATGATCATCAGGACATTCATGCGAGCGTTGTGCGTGTGTATCCTGCTTACAGCGCCAGCCACCGCAGGCCCGGGCGAGGATTGTGACAACTCCCGCGAGCCGGATATCAAGATCCGGGGATGCACGACCCTGCTGCAACAGCCAGCCCCGCCGCAGCGCCGCGCCGCGCAGTACAACAACCGCTGTATCGCCTATAGCGACAAAGGCGAGCACCAGAGGGCTATCGAGGACTGTACCGCCGCGATTGCCATCGAGCCCCGCAACGCGTTTGCACACAACAACCGCTGCCTGCTTTACAACAAGCTTGGACAATTCGATGCGGCCATCGCGGACTGCACAAAGTCGATTGAACTGAAAAATTCGGCACCGCAATTCCCGCTCAAGAACCGCGCTGATGCGTATGTGGGCAAGGGTGAGTTCGAGAAAGCCATTGCGGACTACACCAAGTCTGTCGATCTCATGCCGTCCTTCGATCTGGCGGGCCAAGCGCTCGCCGCCGCAATCGCAGCAAGAGATCGCGCGGCCGGTGGGAAGGCCGGGCGCGAGCAGGTGGATATCGTGCCCATCGTCCCGCATTCCGACTGGGTGCAGGGAATAGCCGTTTCGCCAGACCGGTCTCTGATCGCCTCGGGCGGCAAGGACGGCAAGGTCAAGATCTGGGACCTTCGCAGCGGCAGGCTCATTCGCACCATTCGCGGGCACGAGGGCGGGATAAGCGCCGTGGCGTTCACGCCCGATGGAAAAAGCGTGCTTTCAGGGGGGAACGACACCGGCGTCAAACTCTGGGATGTGCAAACGGGCCGCTTCATCCGCCATTACTTCGGCCACACCAAAGCTGTCACCGCCATTGCCGTTTCGAATGACGGGCAGCGCATTGCATCTGCCAGCTACGATCAGACGGTGGTGATCTGGGAGCTTGCCACGCAGAAGCGGCTCTTCACCTTCAAGGGGCACAGGGGATCGGTGCTCTCGGTCGCCTTCTCTCGCGATGGTTCGCGCGTGCTTTCCGGAGCGGACGAACAGCTCTATCCAAAGCAGACTGATTTTTCCGCCAAGCTGTGGGAGGTTGCGACGGGGCAGGTCTTGCGGTCCTTCCAGCATGCGCAGGGCGTGGCGGCGGTTGCCTTGTCGCCAGATGGCAAGCTCGCCCTCACGGGCAGCGAGGATAAGACCGTCAAGCTTTGGGACATCGCCTCGGGGAACGTCGTAAGATCTATCGGCGGCTTCGAGTACGGCGTCTATGCCGTTGCATTTTCGCCGGACGGTAAGACGTTCTTCTCCGGTGCAATCGGCGGCCTTAAGGTCTGGGAGACTGCGTCAGGCCGGGAACTGGCTGGCTTGACCGAGACTGGCATACGTTCCCTTGCGATAGACAGCGACGGCCAGCTGCTGCTGGCCGGAACCACCGACAACGATTTCAAGCTCTGGCGGCAGGCCGACGGACGGTGGACCGAAGAGCGCTCCTCGGTGTTGACGCTCGGAAGCGTGCCCATATCGCTTTCACCTTCCGCAGATGCCACGAGGTTTGTCGTCGGCATGTCTGAAGCTCTGCATCTATGGCAAGTCCCGAATGGCGTGCGCAGCGTGCGCGTTCCTGCTTCCCGTGTCGCATACAGCAATGATGCATCGCGCGTCATTGCTGGTGGTGACCACTCTATGGTGGCCGTCGATGCCGCCACTGGCAAGGTTCTTCAGAGCTTTGCCGGCGTGCCAGGCTACATAGAGGCGGTGGCAATTTCTCCCGACGGGACCCGCATCGCGGCCGGGCTCGGCTTCCACAGTACGCGCAATGGCGAGAAGAGCGAGCAGGGCAGCATCAAACTGTGGGATGCAGCCAGCGGCAAGCTGTTGCGCACCCTGAGCGGCCACCCCTCGGGCATCGGCGCCCTCGTCTTCGCGCCCGATGGAACGCAACTGATTTCCGGCGGGCACAAGGACGGGCAGCACGATGCCAAGAATGGCAGCGGCAAGCTCCGCTACTGGAACCCCGTCACCGGCCAGCTCCTTCGCACTGTCGATGCACATTTCTACCAGATCACGTCGATGGCGCTCTCCCCCGATGGCAGTCGGCTTGTCACCGGCAGCGGATACGATCCCATTGCGCAAGGTCTGCTGGTCAAGACCCTGGAAACGGTGCGCGTGTGGGATACCAAGAGCGGTCGCATGCTGCATTCGATGGGTTCGCATGCCGCCGTGAGCACCGTGGCGTTCGCGCCGGATGGTTTGCATGTCCTGTCAGGCAGCGACAACAACGAGGTGATGCTCTGGGACGTCGCCACGGGCGCCCTCGTGCGACGCTTCGATGGACATTCCGGTGCGGTCAAGGCCGTGCAGTTCTCCCGCGATGGCAAGCTCGTCGTGTCGGCCGCGCAAGACCGCACGGTGCGGATCTGGAACCGCAACACGGGCGAGCTTCTGACGACGCTGATGGGGGACCAGTCCGGGTGGATCGCCGTCACACCGCCAGGCTTTTTCGCCAACTCGGCGCCCGACGACGCGGCCGCACTCACGGTCACGCGCGGCGTTCAACTCTACGATATCAACCAGATGTACCAGGCCCTGTACGAACCGGATCTCGTCCGCGAGAACGTTTTGGGCGATCCCGACAAAGAGGTGCACAAGGCCGCTGCAGTTCTGGATCTTGCCGCTGTCATCGACAGCGGGCCACCGCCTTCCGTCGGCATCCTGGCACTGCCGGAGGAGACTGCGGACGAGCTTCTCACGGTTACGGTACGGCTCTCGGATCAGGGCGGCGGTCTCGGCCGGATCGAGTGGCGCGTGAACGGCATTACCGTTGCGGTGAGCAACCCCGACGGACAGGGGCAGACGGAGTGGCTCGTCTCGCAGACGCTTGCCCTCGATCCCGGCGCCAATACCATCGAAGTGATCGGCTACAACGCCAAGAACCTTCTGTCCTCTTCGCCGAGCCGCGTTCGGGTGCGCAATTCGCGCGCTGCCGACCTTGTCAAACCGACGCTGCACGTGGTGACGATCGGCATCAACAGCTACACGGATAAGGGCTGGAAATCGGATCGTACCGGAAGGGTCGAGAGCTTCGAGCCGCTGGCGCTTGCTGTGGACGACGCGAATGCGGTCGCTGAAGCATTCGTGCACGCTGGCAAGAACAACTACGCCAACGTCAACATCGTGCGGCTGCTCGACGCGCAGGCCACGCGCAGCGACCTCGAAGCAGCCATCGACCGTCTCGCGCTCGAGGCGCATCCTCGCGATACACTCGTTCTGTTCGTTGCGGCGCACGGCATCTCGCACAACGGCAGCTTCTATCTCATTCCTCATGATTACGACGGGGGCACGGATCCCGCCGCGCTTTCTCAACGCGCCATCGGGCAGGCACGGCTTCAGGACTGGATCACCCGCATCAAGGCGAAACGTGCCATCGTCCTGCTCGACACCTGCGAATCTGGCGCGCTCATCAGCGGTGTCACGCACTCGAACGCGAACCTGCCTGCATCAGAGGCCGCGATCGGCCGCCTGCATCAAGCCACGGGTCGGCCCGTGCTCACGGCGGCGGCCGAGGGCAAGCCGGCCTTCGAAGGCCATGAGGGCCACGGCATCTTCACCTGGGCCCTGCTCGACGCACTGAAGAAGGGCGACCGGAACGGAAACGGCTTCATCGAGCTGTCGGAACTCGTCGCGCACGTGCAGAGCGAGGTGCCCAAGATCAGCGCGCGCCAGAATGGACGGGGACACGCGTCGTTTGCGGCGCGTGGCGCGGCCGACGACAGGCAAAGCGCGCGCTTCGGCTCGCGCGGCGAGGACTT
>JBDHTJ010000235.1:0-6193 GCA_039808585.1 Hyphomicrobiaceae bacterium
CGCGGCTAGACCATGATCTTCCTCTTGGGCGGTGCTTGAACGGGTCAAGTCCATCCCCAATTGGAAGAGGGAATCGGTGTAGGCCATTGGACCCCTCCCCAACCAGTAGACAGATAACCCGCTGCTTCACGTTTTGGCCGCGCGTACGTTGCCGGACGAAAAGCAAACGGAAAAGTCGATATGATGCCAATCGACCCTTGACGCAAGGGGAAACACACGTCGTGAGCCAAAATTTTTGCGGACTGTTTTCCAGCTGTCTCAACAGCGAGATCGCGGAATGCCCGCCTACTCTTTCTTAAGAAGTTTATCGAGCAGGTCGCGCGGCTTCACGCGATTCTCGCCGCCACCGCCGAAGAGGCCCTTGATGGCATCCTGCACCTCGGGATTCTTGAGGTTCTTGCCGATCTGCTTGATGCCTTCGACGATCTGGTCCTGGCCCTTGATCGAGATCACCGGCTTCTCCCAAGGTCCTTCCACGCGCAGGGGAACCTCGATGTTGGAGAAATTGACGACGGCGCCTTCCTCGCGCGTGGCGCCCGTCCCCATCAGTCGCGCCTTGATGGTGTAGTCGAGCTGTCGTTTCGGCAGGTTGAGCACGCCGCTGCCGGCCAGCCTGGCATTCTGCGTAACGAGGCGCAGGTCATTGTTCTGGGCCATGCCCTTCGAAATAACGTAGAGCGCGCCCAACTCGCTGAATGGCGTTTTCTCGGTCGCCTGCATCCGGAGATCGGGGATCTGGGCCGTTTCGATCGACCGCATCACCTTCGGCAGGCTGATGCCGACGATGGCGCCGCCGGCTGATTTCAGCTCCACCGTGCCTGAAAGCGTCTCGATCACCTCCCGCTCCGAATGGCCCTGGCCGGCTATGGCCACGGCGAGGGAAACCCGCCCCTCAAGACGGTCGAAACCCGATGCATCCTTCAAGAAGGGGAGGGCATCCACGGCATCGAGCGCCAGGTTGAGGCTGAGTGCCGGGGGCTGGCGGGCGGCATCGACCTCGACCACGCCTTTGCCGCGACCGCCGTACAGCGCAAGGCTCTCGAGATCGACGCGCAGAAGACCGTCCGACAGGTTGAGGGCTATCCGGGCAGGGCCTGTCTTGAGCCCCTGGTGAAGGATCTCGCCGGCAGATATGCGCACGTCGGCATCTGCCAGGGTGAGGAGACGGGTGTCCAGGCGATCGTCGCTCCAGTCGCGCAGGCCGTCGGAGCGCTTGGTATAGCCCCGGACCTGGGATTTGGCCGGCGGCGGGCGGGCGTCGTCGCGGCGGAGGATGTCGCCAATGGGGTCGCGAGGCTGCGGTAGAGGCTGGGCCTGAGCTTCATCAGGGTGGCGCAGCAGAAGCGCCCCGAAATCGAGCGAGGCCACCTCGATCTGGCCGGTGATCCGGGGGCGCGCAGGCTTGAAATCGACAGCGAGAGAGCCCTGGGCCGGCTTCTCGGACAGCGTGCCGACAAAGTTACTGAACGAGAGACGATCGTTCTCCAGCATCGTGCGGCTCGACAACGAGAGGCTGGTCAGGCCCTCCGCGGCGATGGGCCGGCCCAACCAGAGGCCGAGGGCGGTAACGGAGCCAGACTTGAAAACCAGACTGCCATCCATTGCGGGGGCGCCTGCGGTGAGCCGCGCCGTGCCTTCCCACGCGAAATCAAAAGGCGCACCAGTGGCCTTGAGCGAGATGTCGACGACACCTTCCAGCAATGCCGAACGCGGGCTGGTGAGCCTGGCGGAGAAGTCCAGCGCCTGGCCGCGCATGGTGAAACGGCCGCGCGTCACCACGGGGCTGGAGGGATCATTGGCAGCGGCGGTGGCGTCGATCCCTGTAACATCGAGCGTCTCGCCACTGCGCTCATCGAGGTAGCGAATACGGCCGGAGGCGACGACTACCTCGGTCGGAAGGGCATCGCCGAGGACTGCCAGAAGCGCGGCGGCATCGAACGCGGGTTTGCCAGTGGGAGCTGCATCGGTCATGCGGCCGCGGACCTGGGCGAGGCGGACGCGGCCCGGCGCAGAGCCGTTTGCGAAATCCCAGCTGCGGCGGCCATTGCGATCAACGACCAGAGCGATGTCCGGAGCGTCCAGTCTCACCCGCCGCACCTGCAGCTTTCGCGACAAGAGTGCGCCGAGGCTGATGTCCACGCCCAAGGCGCGGGCCGTCAGTGTCGGGGGGCCGGCGAAGCCCTTCGGAGGGGACAGGGTGACGTTCTCGAAGGTGGCGCCTCCGGACAACAGGCTCAGCGAGACGGGGCCTTCGATCGAAAGCGTGCGTCCGGTACGTGCTGTCACCTCCTCCACCACGCGATCACGGACGAGATCCTGCGGCGCGGCGATGAAAAGGAAGCTCGCCCCCGCAATGGCAAGACAAAGAACTGCCAAGGCCGCATAGCCCAATATCGAAAGCAAACTGCGGGAAGCGCGACGCGGCGGGGGTCGCGATGCACCACGACGGGGGAGGGGCGATGCGTGCTGTCTCATGATTAACCAAGCCCCGGCAGAACGACCCGGAAGTTCTTTATGCTGCTGTTCGGGCCGCTTTTCAGGTCGCGTGCCAGAGTGCGCTTCTGGCTGCGCGACTTCAGCGGCGCGGTATCATGCGTCGACAAGGCGGCCGACGAAAGGCAACTCCCGGAAGCGGTGGGCGACGTCCATGCCATAGCCGATGACGAACACGCCCGCGGGACAATCGAAGACATAATGGTCGGCGGTAATGTCGACGGCACGCGGCACCGCCTTGCGGAGAAGCACACAGGTCATGACGCGATTGGCGCCCCGGGCGGAGACCAGATCCTTGGCGAATGCCAACGTGCGGCCCGACTCCAGGATGTCGTCTACGATGAGGACATCGCGGCCGGACACGTCGGTTTCGATATCGCGCAGGATCTCGACCCGGCCGGTCGACTTGGTGCCGCTCTTGTAGCTCGAGAGGGTGATGAAATCGACCTCGGGCGACATGCCCATTCGGTGCAGGGCCCGGATCAGGTCGGCCGCGAAGACGAAGCTGCCCTTCAGGATGGCGACCACGAGAGGACGCTCCAGCTTTTGCGCCGCAATACGTGCGGCGATCTCCTCGATGCGGCGGGCAATCTCGTCAGCCGAGAAGATCACGTCTACGCGTTTTTCCGTCGTCTCGGTCATTGCCTTCAACCTGCTCGCTTTTTTGCATCGGCGCCGCCCGGGAAAGTAACGGCGTTCGGCAGCGAGAGGTAGCACCAAGGAGACCGTTTTGCCGCAAAAGCTGTGCGCGATGGGGTCGCGCTGCAGCCGCTGGCAACCGGGCCGCACGCGCCGATAGCCGTACAGAGCGTGCACAACCCTTGAGCCGCCACAATCCTTTACGATTGATCGCTATTCACCCGACTCAGGGTTTGCCATAACACCGACGCCGCAGGGTTCAGCAGGGAATACCCGTGATCAGACTGGAAGGCATTGCGCTGAGGTACGGCCGCGGCAACGACGTGCTGCGGGACGTGAGCTTCCATCTGCGCCCCGGCTCTTTCCACTTCCTCACCGGGCCGTCGGGCTCGGGCAAGACATCGCTGCTGCGGCTGCTGTTCATGTCGATCCAGCCGACGCGGGGGCACATCCATATCCTCGGCCAGGACGCGAGCCGCATCAATGCGGCCCGGCGCGCCAACCTGCGCCGGCGTATCGGCATCGTGTTCCAGGACTTCCGCCTGCTCGACCACCTGACGACGTGGGAAAACGTCGCCCTGCCGCTGCGGGTGACCGGCAAGCGCATCACGGACTATAAGGAAGACGTGACGGACTTGCTGCAATGGGTGGGCCTGGGCGATCGCATGTATTCCTTCCCGCACGTTCTGTCGGGCGGCGAGAAGCAACGGGCGGCCATCGCGCGGGCCGTGATCAACAAGCCGGAACTGCTGCTGGCCGACGAACCGACCGGCAACGTCGACCCGCAAATGGCGCGGCGGCTGCTGCGCCTGTTCATAGAGCTCAATCGGCTGGGGACCTCGGTCGTCATCGCGACGCACGATCATCAATTGATGCGGCAGACCAAAGCGCCGCGCCTGGAGTTGCACGAGGGCCATGTCCGGATCGTATGACAGGCCTACAGGCCCGCCGACCACACAGGGCCGCTATCGGGTGGAGCCCGATGCCTATGCGGACTCCTATGCCGAGACTATCGGTCCGGGGCCCTTCGCGGAGCAACTGGCACCAGCGCCCATGCCACCGCCGCACATGCAGCAGCTGCAGGCCGAACCGAAGGCCCAGAAACGCGGTCGCAACGACAGCGCCCCGACCACGGCACCCATCGTTCCGGCGGGTTCCGTCACCGGACGCTCGCTGACGCTCGTTATCACCATCATGTGCTTCCTGGCCTGCCTGACCGCCGGGTCGGTCTACATGATGAACCAGTCGGCCTCGGCCTGGATGCGCGACATCGCGAGCGAGGTTACCGTGCAGGTGGAGGCGCGCGAGCGCACCGACCCCGACAAGGTGGCGGCAGACGTCGCCAAGTTTCTTCTGCAGCAGCCCGGCATCGCAAAGGCGCGGCCTCTGGGCATCGATGACGCGGCAGCACTTCTGGAACCGTGGCTCGGGCAAACCGATGTTCTCAAGGCTTTGCCGGTGCCACGCCTCGTCGCGGTCGAAGTGGATCGGGCGCAGCCGCCCGACATCGACGCTCTGCGGGCGAACCTCGCGAAGCAGTTCAAGGGCGTGACGCTGGATGATCATCGCCGCTGGCAGCAGCAGATCCGCACCATCACGCGGTCTTTCGCGCTGGGCGGTCTCGCAATCCTGCTGCTGGTGGGCGCTGCGACGACGGCCATCATCGTCTCTGCAACCAAGAGCGCGATGGCATCGAACCGCGACATCGTTGAGGTTCTGCATTTCGTGGGCGCGACGGACCGCTTCATTGCGCGCGAGTTCGAGCGACATTTCCTGCGCCTGGGGGTGAGGGCAGGCGTGGTGGGCGCCATCTGGGCGACGCTGGTGTTCTTGACCATGCCGACGCTGATGGAGGTGCTGGGCGGCGGCGCCGTGACCATCGGCGAGATCAGACGGCTGATCGGCGTGGCAAGCCTGGACGTGCCGGGATACCTGCTGCTCGGGATCGTGGTGCTTGTGATCGCCTCGCTGTGCATGCTGACGTCGCGAATCGGTGTCTACCGCATTCTCAACAGCCAGCATTGACAGCACCGCCAACGACTGGAACCTTGCCGGCGCTTATTGTGCTGCTGGCGACGCAGGCCGGGTTCATGTACGGGCAAGGCGTCGCAGGAGGACGAAACCGAGGCTTCCTCGGAGAACGAGACCGTGGCACGCGGGACGAGACTACTCATCACCGGGCTTGCCTTCGTCAGTTTCGCGTTCCTGGGCGGGTTCCTGCTCTTTGCGAGTTCGGTCGCACGGCCGGCTGATGACGCTCCGTCGAAGGCGGACGGCATCGTCGTCGTCACCGGGGGTGAGCACCGGCTGGTGGAAGCGGCGCGCCTGCTGTCGGAGGGCCTGGGAAGGCGGCTTCTGGTCTCGGGCGCCAATCGCATGGTGTCGCGGGACGACATCCTGCGCCGGTCCGGGCTGGAGCCGGTACTGTTCTCCAAGGTGGACGTCGGCTACGTCGCACTCGATACGATCGGCAATGCCGAGGAGACCCGGGACTGGGCGCGGGGCAAAGGCTTCCGCAGCATCATCATTGTGACGTCCGCCTATCACATGCCGCGGACCCTGATCGAGCTGAAGCGGACGGTGCCGGAGGTGGTGGTGAAGCCCTACCGCGTCATCAACCAAAAGCTGCATGCTGAGCGCTGGTGGCTGCATGCGGGTACCGCCCGGCTCTTGCTTTCCGAGTACATCAAGATCATTCCTTCTGCCGCGCGGCTGGGGATGGACAGGCTTGCCCGTCGGGTGGGCGCAAGCGCGCTGGCGGAAGGCGAGGGGGATGCCGCTACCCGCCGTGCCGGCCGCTCTTGAAGCTCGTCGGTTTGCTGAGGCGTGAAGGCATGGTGCGCTCGATCATCTACCTCGTGACGTTCTACATCGTCACCGCATTGTATCTGGTGCTCGGCAGCTGGTTGCTGCTTGGGCCGCGGCGCTGGGCGATGGAGGGGCTGCGCATCCACGGCATCACGTGCGTCTGGCTGCTGAAGGTGATCGTCGGCACGCGTTTCGAGCTGAGGGGCAAGGAAAAGTTGCCGCAGCGACCCTTTCTGGTGGTGTCGAAGCACCA
>JBDHTJ010000236.1:0-6168 GCA_039808585.1 Hyphomicrobiaceae bacterium
GGCGGTAAGCGCTTCGGTTTCGCTGCCCTCGTGGTGGTGGGTGACCAGAAGGGCCGCGTGGGCTATGGCCACGGCAAGGCCCGTGAAGTGCCGGAAGCCATCCGCAAGGCCACGGAAGCCGCTCGCCGCGGCCTCATCCGCGTGCCTTTGCGCGAAGGCCGCACCCTGCATCACGACAGCGAGGGCCATCACGGCGCCGGCAAGGTGATCCTCCGTTCCGCGCCACCAGGCACCGGCGTCATCGCCGGCGGTCCCTCGCGCGCGGTCTGCGAAATGCTCGGCATCCATGACGTCGTCGCCAAGTCGCTCGGCTCCACGAACCCCTACAACATGGTGCGCGCCACGTTCGACGCGCTCATGCGGCAGGAGAATCCCCGCGCCGTCGCCGCTCGTCGCGGCAAGAAGGTGAGCGAGATCGTGGCCCGTCGCCGTGACGGCTCGGCCGGCGAACTCGACGCCAGCGACGCAGCCTGAGATCCGGAGGAGCCTGAGCAATGGCCGCCAAAAAGACGCTGACCGTCAAGCAGGTCGCCAGCCCCGCGCGGCGCCCGAAGGTCCAGGAAGACACGTTGATCGGGCTGGGCCTGAACAAGCTCAACCGCACGCGCACGCTGGAAGACACTCCGGCGGTGCGTGGCATGATCGACAAGGTCAAGCACCTCATCGAGATCGTCGACGACAAGAAGGCCTGAGTCCCCGATGGCGTGAGCCTCGAAGGCACAAGGCTAGGCTGACAGACTAGGCTGACAGAGAGAAGAGCGAAGGAACGGCCCAATGCGGCTCAACCAAGTCAAAGACAATCCCGGCGCCCGCAAGGTCCGCGTCCGCATCGGCCGCGGCATCGGCTCCGGCATGGGCAAGATGGGCGGCCGCGGCGGCAAGGGCCAGACGGCGCGCTCCGGTGTTCGCCTGGGCGGCTTCGAAGGTGGCCAGATGCCCCTGCATCGTCGCCTGCCGAAGCGCGGTTTCAACAAGCTGAACCCGAAGCACTTCAACGAAGTCAACCTCGGCCGCCTGCAGCAGGCCGTTGAGGCCGGTGCCCTCGATGCCAAGAGCGCCGTGGACGTGAAGGCACTCGTAGCCGCGGGCGTCGTGCGCCGTGAGCTTGATGGCCTGCGCATTCTGGGCGACGGCGAAATCAAGGTCGCCCTCAACATCACTGCCAACCACGCTTCTGCCAAGGCTCGCGAAGCCATTGAAAAGGCCGGCGGCAAGCTGACCCTGATCGAGAAGAAGGTTTTGGCTGCGGACGAGGCTAAGCGCGCCAAGACGGCTGCGAAAAAGGCCAAGAAGGTCAAGAAGAAGGGCGGCGACGCCGAGTGATCGGCAGCCTTCGCCGCCTTCGAGCGGCGGCGGCATAGCGCCCCAGCGCTGATGCTCCCTCTCCTGCGCTTGCATGCCAAGCGCGCCAGGACCATCTTCGGGGAGCGGTGCTGCGGGTGACGGGCTGGCTCCGCTTGAATTCGCCGAGGGGCCGAGCATGGTCCCGGCCATGACAATATGAGGCTCAGTCGCGATCTCTCGCCGATCGCCTGATGCCTCGAGGAGCGACGAGAATGGTTTCTGCGGCCGAACAACTAGCAGCCAACCTCAACTTCGGTGCCTTTTCCAAGGCAGAGGAGCTGAAGCGGCGGCTGTGGTTCACCCTCGGCGCGCTGCTGGTGTATCGCCTCGGCACCTACATCCCGATCCCCGGCATCGACCCCGTCGCCTTCGCCGCCACCTTCAAGCAGAATTCTTCCGGCATCCTCGGCATGTTCAACATGTTCGCGGGCGGCGCCGTGGAGCGCATGGCGATCTTCGCGCTCAACATCATGCCCTACATCTCCGCCTCGATCATCATGCAGCTGATGACGAGCGTGGTGCCCACCCTCGAAGCCCTCAAGAAAGAGGGTGAGCAGGGCCGCAAGCAGATCAACCAGTACACCCGCTATCTCACCGTGGCGCTCGCCGCGTTCCAGGCCTATGGTATCGCCTATGGCCTGGAGGGCTCGCGCAACGGCGCCACGGCTGTCGTCATCGACCCCGGCATCTTCTTCCGCATCTCCACCGTCGTGACGCTTGTCGGTGGCACCATGTTCCTGATGTGGCTGGGCGAGCAGATCACCGCGCGCGGCGTCGGCAACGGAACGTCGCTGATCATCATGGCGGGCATTGTCGCCGGCCTCCCGCAGGCCCTCATCGGCCTCCTGGAACTCGGCCGCACCGGCGCCATCTCCTGGCCCGTGCTCATCGGTCTGCTGTTCCTGATGCTGGCCGTCGTCGCCGGCATCGTCTTCATCGAGCGCGCCCAGCGCCGGCTGCTGATCCAGTACCCCAAGCGCCAGATGGGCAACCGCATGATGCAGGGCGAGGCTTCGCACCTGCCGCTGAAGCTCAACTCATCGGGCGTCATCCCGCCGATCTTTGCCTCGTCCCTGCTGCTGCTGCCCATCACGGCGGCTCAGTTCGGTCAGGGCCAGGGGCCTGAGTGGCTCAACATCATCGTGGCGGCGTTGGGCCGCGGGCAGCCGCTCTACCTCGCGACTTACGTTGGCCTCATCCTGTTCTTCGCCTTCTTCTACACGGCGATCGTCTTCAATCCGCAGGAGACGGCCGACAACCTGCGGAAATACGGTGGCTTTTTGCCTGGCATCCGTCCCGGTGCCAAGACCGCCGAGTACATCGACTACGTGCTCACCCGCATCACCGTCATCGGCGCCGTCTATCTTGCAATAGTGTGTGTGCTGCCCGAATTGCTCATTTCCATGGCCAAGGTCCCGTTCTATTTTGGCGGCACGTCGCTGCTGATCGCAGTCAGCGTGACGATGGACACCGTGGCCCAGGTTCACAGCCATCTCCTGGCCCACCAATATGAAGGCCTTATCAAGAAGGCGAAGCTGAGGGGCGCGACACGGAGATGATGAACCTGATCCTGCTGGGGCCACCAGGGGCGGGCAAGGGAACCCAGGCAAAGGAAATCGCAGACCGCCGCAAGCTCGTGCAGCTGTCCACCGGCGACATGCTGCGGGCGGCCGTGAAGAGCGGCAGTGAAATCGGCAAGCGCGCCAAGGCTATCATGGAGCGCGGTGACTTGGTGCCGGACGAGGTCGTGGTCGGCATCGTTGCCGATCGCCTCGATGACGCCGACTGCAAGAACGGCGTCATCTTCGACGGCTTCCCACGCACCCTGCAGCAGGCCAAGGCGCTCGACGACGTTCTCGCGGCCAAGAAGCTCAAGCTCAACGCCGTGGTCGAGCTGAAGGTCGATGACAAGAAGCTCGTGGATCGCATCACCGGCCGCTTCACCTGCGCCAGCTGCGGCATGGGCTATCACGACACCTTCAAGAAGCCGAAGAAGACCGGCATCTGCGACAACTGTGGCGGCACCAGTTTCACCCGCCGCGCCGACGACAACGCCGAGACGGTGACCAACCGGCTGATGGTCTACTATCGCGAGACCTCGCCGCTTCTTGGTTACTATTTCTGCAAGGGCAACCTCCGCAGCGTGGACGGCATGGCCGACATCGCGGAGGTGTCAAAGGCAATCGACAAGGTGCTGGATGGGGCCAAATGAGGGTTATCCTCCGCACCGCTGTTGACGGCGGAAGGGGAGTTGGGCTATTCACCGCTCACTTTTCGCGACGCAACGCACCAATCGGGTCTGGCGGCCAAGTCCGCCGGAGGCCGGTTTTCTTGCGTTTTTGAAGTCGTAAAACACACTTTGGAAACCGGACCGGCGGCCGGTTTTCCAACAAGGTCAGCGCTGCCGAAAGTTGGGAGAGAGCCCCGTGGCCCGTATTGCAGGCGTGAACATACCGACCCAGAAGCGCGTGGAGATCGCGCTCCAGTATATTCACGGCATTGGACCGAAGTTCGCAAAAGACATCTGCAGCAAGGTGGGCATCCCGGCCGAGCGCCGCGTGAACCAGCTCACCGACGCTGAGGTGCTGCAGATCCGCGAGGCCATCGACCGCGATTACATCGTGGAAGGCGACCTCCGCCGCGAAGTTGCAATGAACATCAAGCGCCTCATGGATCTCGGCTGCTATCGCGGCCTTCGCCATCGCCGTGGCCTGCCGGTTCGCGGCCAGCGCACCCACACCAATGCCCGCACCCGTAAGGGCCCCGCCAAGGCCATCGCCGGCAAGAAGAAGACCTGACGCATGGGTTGGGCCATTGCGCCCACCTCATCGCCCCGATCCGTCCTGGAGTTTTGAAATCAAATGGCCAAAGAAGCAGCAACCGCCCAGCGCGGCAAACCCCGCAAGCGCGAGCGTAAGAACATCACCTCCGGCGTCGCGCACGTCAGCGCCACGTTCAACAACACCATGATCACCATCACCGACGCCCAGGGCAACACCATTGCCTGGTCGTCCTCGGGCACGATGGGCTTCAAGGGCTCGCGCAAGTCGACCCCCTACGCGGCCCAGGTGGCTGCCGAAGACGCCGGCAAGAAGGCCATGGAGCATGGCATGAAGCACCTCGACGTCGAGGTGCTGGGCCCCGGCTCGGGCCGCGAGAGCGCCCTGCGGGCCCTGCAAGCCATCGGCTTCCAGATCACCTCGATCCGCGACGTCACGCCGATCCCGCACAACGGCTGCCGTCCGCGCAAGCGCCGCCGCGTCTGAGCGGTGCTGTTAGGGTCGGCACTGCCGGCCCTGGTGCCTGTTCCGGCACCTTTCGCAGCGCTTCTGCTGCGCTGAAAGACTGCAGCACTTCTGCTGCGATGAAAGACTGAGGCGGAGATACCGCCCGTAAAGCGGATTGCAAAGTGGCCGCCTCGCACCCTTCCCCCGGGGTCTAGCGAGGCTCGAGCCCCATGTAGAGAGGCAAACCATGGCGACCACAGCCGTACTGCAGAAAAATTGGCAAGACCTGATCAAGCCCTCGAAGCTCGAGGTGACGCCTGGCCGCAATCGCAAGATGGTGGCGACGCTGGTCGCCGAGCCGCTGGAGCGTGGCTTCGGCATGACGCTCGGCAACGCCCTTCGCCGCGTGCTTCTCTCGTCGCTGCAGGGTTCCGCCATCACCAGCGTCCACATCGACGGCGTTCTGCACGAGTTCTCCTCCATTCCCGGTGTTCGTGAGGACGTGACCAGCATCGTTCTCAACATCAAGGAAATCGCGCTGCGCCTTCACTCCGATGGCGTCAAGCGCATGGTGCTCAAGAAGGAAGGCCCCGGCCCCGTCAAGGCCTCCGACATCGAGGCCTCCTCGGAAGTCGAGATCCTCAATCCCGACCATGTGATCTGCACCCTGGACCAGGGCGCCTCCATCCGCATGGAGTTCACGGCCAACATGGGCAAGGGCTTCGTGCCGGCCGAGCGCAACCGTCCCGACGACGCGCCCATCGGCCTGATCCCGGTCGACAGCCTCTACAGTCCCGTCAAGAAGGTCTCCTACAAGGTTGAGAACACCCGCGAGGGCCAGATCCTCAACTACGACAAGCTGACGATGACCGTCGAGACCGACGGCTCCGTCTCGGCCGAGGATGCCACCGCGCTCGCAGCCCGCATCCTGCAGGACCAGCTGGCCGTGTTCATCAACTTCGAGGAGCCCAAGAAGGCCGTCGAGGAAAGCGCAAAGCATCCCGAACTCGCCTTCAACGCCGCGCTGCTCAAGAAGGTGGACGAGCTCGAGCTTTCCGTCCGCTCGGCCAACTGCTTGAAGAACGACAACATCGTCTACATCGGCGACCTCATCCAGAAGACGGAAGCCGAGATGCTGCGCACGCCGAACTTCGGCCGCAAGTCGCTCAACGAGATCAAGGAAGTGCTGGCCAGCATGGGCCTCCACCTCGGCATGGAAGTGCCGAACTGGCCGCCGGACAACATCGAGGACTTGGCAAAGCGCTTCGAGGATCAGTACTGAAATCCGGAATAGCGATGAGAGAGCCGCGAGTGGGGAACACCTCATCAGCTCTCTCCTCGCTCAAATAACGAGGTGAGGCCGCAGAACCTCCCCGTCAAACAACGCAAGGGTCAGAAGGTAAAAGCACATGCGACACAAGAAGCTCGGCCGCCGACTTTCACGCGACAGCGGCCATCGTCAGGCGATGTTCTCGAACATGGCCGCATCCCTCATCAAGCACGAGCAGATCGTCACCACCCTCGCCAAGGCGAAGGATCTGCGCCGTGTCATGGACAAGTATATCACGCTGGCCAAGCGCGGGGATCAGAACTCGCG
>JBDHTJ010000237.1:0-6104 GCA_039808585.1 Hyphomicrobiaceae bacterium
TTGCACAGGAGACGTCATGCAGAACAGCAAGAAGATCTGGCAGCTCGTGGACCAGCGCAAGGACGACTACGAGGCGCTGTCCGATCGGGTCTGGGGTATGCCGGAGATCGCCTATACGGAGTACCGCTCGGTGGCCGAGCACAAGGCGATGCTGGAGAAGGAAGGCTTTCGCATCACGGAGAACCTGGCGGGCATTCCGACAGCGGTGATGGGCGAGGCGGGCGACAGTGGCCCGGTGATCGCCATCCTCGGCGAGTACGATGCGCTGCCGGGCCTGTCACAGGTGGCTGGCATCGCGGAGCCGCAGGAGGTGGAGGCAGGCGGGCATGGGCATGGCTGCGGCCACAACATGCTGGGCTCTGCCGCGCTGCTGGCGGCAACCGCCGTGAAGAACTACCTCGCCGAGAGCGGCATCAAGGGCCGTGTGCGCTACTACGGCTGTCCGGCGGAGGAAGGCGGCGCTGCGAAAGCCTTCATGGTGCGCGACGGCGCCTTCAGCGACGTCGACATCGCCATCAGCTGGCATCCGGCGTCGATCAATCGCGTCGACGACGCCATGAGCCTCGCCAACACGCGCATGGATTTCACATTCAAGGGCCGATCCTCGCATGCGGCCGCATCACCGCACCTCGGCCGTAGCGCGCTCGATGCGGTGGAACTGATGAATGTCGGCGTCAACTACATGCGCGAGCACATGCCCTCGGATGCGCGCATTCACTATGCCATCCTCGATGCCGGCGGCATTGCGCCGAATGTCGTGCAGGGCACGGCGACGGTGCGCTACGCCATTCGGGCCCGCGACTTGCCGGGCATGCAGGCGCTGGTGGAACGCGTGAAGAAGGTTGCGCAGGGCGCCGCGCTGATGACCGAGACGCAGGTATCGATGAAGGTGGTGAGCGCCGTGTCGAACCTGCTCGGCAACACGCCGCTGGAACAGGCCATGCAGAAGCAGTTCGAGGCGCTGGGCGCGCCGCCCTTCGATGCCGAAGACAAGGCCTATGCGGCGCGCATCCAGGAGACGCTGACGCAGGAGGACATCGCTTCGGCCTACGCGCGGGCCGGCGTGCCCATGCGCAAGGGTGTGCCGCTGTGCGACTTCGTCGTGCCCTACGGCACCAAGGGCAGCCCGATGATGGGCTCCACCGATGTCGGCGATGTCAGCTGGGCGGTGCCGACGGTGCAAGCGCGCGTCGCGGTGCACGCCATCGGTACGCCGCTGCATACGTGGCAGGCGACGGCGCAAGGCAAGTCGGGACAGGCCAAGAAGGGTCTCGTCACGGCTGCAAAGGTGATGGCGGCAACTGCGATCGAAGCGCTGGAGAACACGACGCTGATCGAGCGTGCGAAGGCCGATCATATGGCACGCACTGAAATCGTGCCCTACCAGTGCCCGCTGCCAACCGACGTGAAGCCACCGATAAAGCCGCGCGCTGCTTGAAGTGGCAGACGCCTGTATCAGCCGAAACAGCGCAGGGCGCCGGGGCATGGCAAGGTCTCGTCAAGCAATGGAGACATCCCATGCAAGACGAGACTACTCAAACCTGGCATCCAGTTTCGCGCCTTGTCCTGTCAGCGGCGGCCTGCGGCTTCCTGGGCGCGCTGCTGCTGACGCGCCTCGATGCGCAACTGTGGCAAACGGCACTCCGCGCCATTGCCTTCGGCGCATTGCTCTGGGACGTGGTGGATCGCGCACGCGCGTTGAGGGGCATCATCCCGCGCCAGCTGGAAGGTGCAGCTCAGGCGTAGCGCTCATGGCGAGCGCCTCCCTCATTTGGAGGGTGGTGCAGTGCTCTTCGGCGAGGTGCTCGCGGAAGGAGCTTGGGCGTTTGGCCCGGTGTCCGGGCCGTGGTTTGCCGGGATCATGCCGTAGACGAGGAACAGGACGAGAAGAAGCGCCAGCGCAGCGAGGACCCACCCGGTGGTCGACATGGAGCGTGCGCCCGCCGTCGGTCGTTGCATGGCCCGCCTTTCGCTTTCCGAGCGGGAGACGTCGGCGGAGGCGACCTCCGGCGGGACGCTCGCACCGGGCGTGCGGGGGATGCTGCTTCCTGGGTCTGAGTTTTCCATCGTGCGCCTCGTTGCTGGCCGTCTCGGATCAACTGGCCGTTGGATGCGGAGTTCCCCGTACATGCTAGCTGCACTCGCCCGCGCGACGCCGCTCCTCAGAAAGTTCGAGCACAATCTGGCTGCAGTAGCGACAGCGAAGGACGTCGAGGTAGGAGCCAGCTGGCGCCTCCCGCGTGAGGGCCAGGGCGTGTCCGCGGGAGCAAGCGGGGCAACGTCGAAGTTCCTCCAGCTCGCGCTGGTGGATCTTCATGAGGAGAGAGAGGAAATCCACCGGCAGGTACGGGTTGACGCCCTCCATGCGCCGCAGCAGGTCGCCGATCTCTGCTATGTGAGGATCCATCTTCATGCTGTCTGAACTGTGAGCGCGGGGAGTACGTTCCTGTACTGTTTCCGAAAAAATAAGCCGCGCGGGGGCACGGCCGGAGGCCGCAATGCCCGCTCGCCGAGCGCATGATAGAATGAATTAGAAAGCGACAATGGGCCACGCTGCGACGCTGCCCCCAAACTTGACATTTTTTTTCAGCTTTAATTAGATCAGCGCTGCCGTCCACACGGCGTGCTCATCCCAGTTTAGAACCAGGCTTCTCCATGAACTTCCTGTCCGAAGCGCTGCAATCGGGATCTGTCCTCGTCCGGGAGGGACTGGAAGCAATCCTCGTGATCGCGGCGCTGGCGGCGTTCCTGCGAAAGAGCGGGGCCGAGCGCTCGATCGGGTGGCTCTATGGCGGTGCCATTGCCGGGGTGGTTGCGAGCCTCTTCGTGGCGGCCCTGTTCGAGATGTTCTTCGGCGGCGTTCACGACGACCGGGTCGAGGCGCTGGTTCTGGTGTTTGCAGCGGTGATGATGCTCTACATGAGCGGCTGGCTTTTCCTGCGCCAGAACGCTGCAGCCTGGACGGCCGAGCTCAAGCAGAAAGCGGGCGCGATCGGGACCGGGGCCACGCTGTCGATGGCGATGATCGCCTTCCTGGCGGTGTTGCGCGAGGGGGCGGAGACGGCCCTGTTCCTCCACGCTACGGCCCGCACCGCCAGCGGTTGGAGTGCCGGCATCGTGACTGGCATCGTGGTTGCGTTCGCAATCCTGATGCTGCTGGTGTTGGCAATCGTGTGGCTTGCGGTTCGCCTTCCCTTGCGGCCGATGTTCGTGGTGACGTCCGCGTTCCTGTTCGTGATGGGCCTGAAGTTCGTCGGGGCTGCGATCCAGGAGTGCCAGGAGCAGGTGCTTGTGCCCATGCATCCAGCAGACGTGCCACGCTGGCTGATCGATCTCGGCCTCAACCCCAGCTGGGAAGCGCTTTCCGCGCAGTTGCTGATCGCGCTCGTGGCCGCGCTCGGGGTTGCCACCACGCTTCGCATGCGGCCGGCCTGATCGCAGCAACCGTTTCTTAACTTCGCCGAGCATGTTTTCCGCATTCGGAGGACGCGGAAACCCGTTGTTGACAGCAATTGTGCACTGATGGGGACACGCATTACGTTCGGATCGTCCCTATGCCAGAGCGCAACCTTCTCCTGAAAAACGTCCTGGGCAATTTCCCAGGCGGGATATCGGTGCTCGATCGCGACCTGCGCGTGGTGTTCACCAACCCCGCCGCGCGCGACGTGCTGGGCCTGTCTGACGGAGCTTTGGCGCAGGAGCCGCTATTCGAGGACGTGCTGCGCTTCCTTCTCGACCCTACGGCATCAGGCGGCGACGACATCGCCGAGCAGGTTCGCACCCACCTCGATTGCGCAAAGAGCCGCACGGTACATCTCTTCTCCTGGCGAAGGGCTGATGGCACCACCATCGAGATCTGCAGTGCGCCCATTGCCGATGGCGGGTTCGTCACGACCTACACCGACATCACCGCGCGCATGCGTACGGAAGCCCTGTTCAAGGGGCAGGCCGACGTGCTGCAGCTGATCGCGCAAGGCACACCACTTGCCAAAGTGCTCGAGCAGCTCATGCATCTCATCGAAGGGCAGCTGACCGGCATCGTCAGCTCGGTGCTTCTGCTCGACGCGGACGGACTTCACCTGCGTCACGGGGCTGCCCCCAGCCTCGATCCTGCTTACTGCGCGCTGGTGGACGGGATTGCGATCGGGCCGAACGTCGGCAGCTGCGGCACCGCGGCTTATGGCAAGGCGCCCGTGATTGTCGCGGACATCATGAGCAACCCGTTGTGGGCCGACTTCAAGGATCTCGTCGCTCCTTACGGGCTTCGCTCCTGCTGGTCGACGCCGATATTCAGCCCGAGCGGAGAAGTGCTCGGCACGTTTGCCATGTATTCGCGCTCGGTGCGCGTTCCCTCGCTTGAGGAGGAGCACCTCGTCGAAGTGGCGACGCGCATCGCCGGCATCGCCATCGAGCGCAAGCGCACCGAGGATCGCATCTTCCACATGGCGCGCCACGATGCGCTGACAGGGCTTCTGAACCGCGGCTCCCTCGCGCCTTGCGTGCAACAGGCGATCACATCGGCGCAGGATACGGGGATGCAGATGAGCCTCGTGTTCGTGGACCTCGACAAGTTCAAGGTGGTGAACGACTCGATGGGGCATGGGGTCGGTGACGAGCTTCTCAAGGTCGTCGCCACGCGCCTTCGTGCCGTTGCGGGAGAGGCAGCGTCCGTCATCCGCTATGGCGGCGACGAGTTCATCGTGGTGCTGGCCGACGTGCCGCCGTCCGGCGACGTGACGGGGCACGTGGTGGCGCGCATCAAGGCCGCGCTGGGCGAGCCGGTCATTCTTGGCGGACGCAACCTCGCCATCAGTTGCAGCATTGGGACGGCCAGCTATCCGGCCGATGGCCAGGATCTCGAGGCGCTGCTCACGGCTGCCGACGGCAACATGTACCGCAGCAAGCAGAACGAGACGTCGCTCGAGACCGAGCCGGCCGTCTCGCGCAGCTGCCTCGAAGACGAGCACGAGGCTTCGCCAGCAGAACTGTTACGCGGCGCGGCCTGATAGCGACTGTTCGTGTGCGGGGCTTTCTGCGCCGAGGTGCGAGCCCCCCATTCGGCTAGGCGGTTTCGCTTTTCTTGCCGCGGATGCTGGCGCCCCCAAGCGCTTTCCCCGGGGTATCATCGGCCGTGGTTGTACCGCCATCGCCGTGGGTTGCCCGGGCCTCGACGAAGTGCTCGAGGTCCTTGTAGGCAACGCGCCACTCCCGCCCGAACTTGATGGCCCTCAGCGCGCCCTGGTTGATCCAGGTGCGCACCGTCGCCTCCTTGACCTTCAGGAGCTCAGAGACCTCGTGCAGCGTCAGTAGCGGGCGCGAAAGCATCCGGATTCTCATCCTCTAGCTGCTGTTCAGCGCTGTTTGTATGCGGTTTCGTAGCCTTTTGCAATCGATCCCGACACCCCGTGACGCGCGGCGTATCATCGATTTTTTCTTTCTAAAACCGTCACTTCTGGAACCTCCGCAGACACTGATCCGCTACGGCTCAGACCTAGCTTATACTTTTTTCCTGATGGTTTGTCTCTGTTTACTCATCTATGTGTTGGTTTGCATCCATAAGAATAGGCATGTCTCTGTTTGTACAAAAATGAGGATGCAGGACCGCTTTTTGCGAGATTTGGGAGGTGAACGATGACTGTCGACGTCGCAGTGGGACAGGAGGCGGCCGGAAGAAACCGCCCAATGACCCGGGAAGAGAAAAAGGTGATCCTGGCGTCTTCGGCCGGCACCGTGTTCGAGTGGTACGACTTCTACCTTTATGGCTCGCTCGCAGCGGTCATCGGCGCCCAGTTCTTCAGCGCCTTCCCTGAGGCCACCCGGAACGTGTTCGCGCTTCTGGCGTTCGCGGCGGGCTTCCTCGTCAGGCCGTTCGGCGCCGTATTCTTCGGGCGCCTGGGCGACCTCGTGGGACGCAAGTACACATTCCTGCTCACCATCCTCATCATGGGCATCTCGACCTTCGTCGTCGGCCTGCTGCCCACCTACACCTGGCTCGAGCAGACCTATGCGCTCGGCTGGCTCGCGCCCACGATCCTGATCCTGCTTCGCCTGTTGCAGGGCCTGGCGCTGGGTGGTGAATACGGCGGCGCGGTCGTCTACGTCGC
>JBDHTJ010000238.1:0-6008 GCA_039808585.1 Hyphomicrobiaceae bacterium
TGCGGGCGAGCTGGTCGTGCTGCTGGGGCCTTCGGGCTCCGGCAAGTCGACGCTGCTCAACATCCTCGGCGGCCTCGACCACGCAACGAGCGGCGTCGTGCGCTTCAGGGGCGAGGACCTCACCGCTCTCGACGATGCCGGCCTCACCGCCTATCGGCGCGACCATGTCGGCTTCGTGTTCCAGTTCTACAATCTCATTCCCTCGCTCACGGCGCGCGAAAACGTCGGCCTCGTCACCGAGATCGCGCGCAACCCCATGAAGCCCGAGGATGCCTTGGCGCTGGTGGGCCTCGAGGCGCGCATGGATCATTTCCCGGCGCAGATGTCGGGCGGCGAGCAGCAGCGCGTGGCCATTGCCCGCGCCATCGCCAAGCAGCCCGAGGTGCTGCTGTGCGACGAGCCCACGGGCGCGCTGGACAGCAAGACCGGCATCCGCGTCTTGCAGGCCTTGGCGCACGTCAACAGCACGCTGGGCACGACCACGGCCCTCATCACCCACAACGCCGCGATCAAGGACATGGCAAATCGCGTGCTGCTATTCGGCGACGGGCGCATCACGGGTACGTTCGTGAACGAAACGCGCAAGGACCCAAAGGAGCTCGTCTGGTAGATGCGCATGCTCGACCGCAAGCTGCTGCGAGACTTGCGTCGCATGTGGGCGCAGGTGTTGGCGATTGCGCTCGTCATGGCATCCGGGGTCGCCACCTACGTGATGGCGAGCGGCGCCTATCATTCACTGTTCGAGACCCGCTCTGCCTACTATCAGCGCTATCGCTTCGCAGACGTGTTCACGCAAGTGCGGCGGGCGCCGAAGTCGGTGGTGGAGCGCCTCGCAGCGATTCAGGGCGTGGTATCCGTCGAGCCGCGCATTTCTCAACTGGCGCTGCTCGACGTTGAAGGCCTGCAGGAGCCGGCCACCGGCCGCGTGCTGTCCGTGCCCGATCTCTTGCAACCGCAGCTCAACCTTGTGCACATGCGCGAGGGCCGGCTGCCTGAGCGCGACAAGGCCGACGAGGTGACGGTGAACGAGGCCTTCGCGAAGGCCCACAAGATGCACATTGGCTCGACCTTCAAGGCGCTGCTGAATGGCCGCAAGCGCGAACTGAAGGTGGTGGGGATGGCCCTTTCCCCCGAGTTCATCTACGCGCTGGGACCGGGCGACCTGATGCCGGACGACCGGCGCTTCGGCGTGCTGTGGATGTCGGAAAAGGCCTTGGCTGGCCTCTTCGACCTCGACGGCGCCTTCAACGAGGTTTCCCTGAAGCTCGTGCCGGGGGCCTCAGAGCCGCAGGTGATCGAGAGCGTCAACGCCCTACTCGCGCGCTACGGCAGCACCAGTGCCTTTACGCGCAAGGACCAGCTCTCGCACGCGTTCCTCGATGCCGAACTGCGCCAGCTCGATGCCTTGCGCCGCGTGATGCCGCCGATCTTCCTGCTCGTATCGGCCTTTCTCATCAATATGACGCTGTCGCGCATGGTGTCACTCGAGCGCGAGCAGATCGGGCTTCTGAAGGCGCTGGGCTACGCGCCCCTGCCCATCAGCCTGCACTACGTGAAGCTGGTGCTGCTCATTACGGCTGTCGGCATCGCGCTCGGTTTCGTCCTGGGCGCCTGGCTCGGCCAGGGTCTGACGCGGCTCTACGGACAGTTCTTCCACTTCCCGTTCCTGATCTACCGGCACGATGCGGACGTCTATGCCGTGGCAGGCCTCGTGACGGTGTTGTCGGCGGTGGTGGGCGCCATGCGCGCGGTGCAGCAGGTTCTCGTCCTTGCCCCGGCCGTGGCGATGCAGCCGCCCGCGCCCAGCCGCTATCGCAAGCTTTGGAGCAGCAACGGCCGGCTGACGCTGTTCTCGCAGCTGACGGTGATGGCGCTGCGCCATGTGGCGCGCAAGCCGGTGCGGGCCGGCATGACCACGCTCGGCATCGCCATGAGCGTCGGGCTTCTGGTTACGGCCTGGCTGTCCTTCGACAGCGTGGAGCTGATGATCGACATCGCCTTCTTCCGCACCGACCGCGAGCACGCCACCATCACCTTTTCCGACGAGAAGCACCCGGCGGCACTCGGCGTCGTGGCGCGGATGCCGGGCGTGCTGCGTGCCGAACCCTATCGCTCGGTGGCGATCGAGCTGCGCAAGGGTTCGCGCATGCGCCAGCTGTCGATCATGGGAAAACCGCGCCAGATGGAGCTTTCCCGCGTGCTCGATCTCAACTTCGAGCCGATCACGATGCCGCCATCCGGTCTCGTCATCAACGAGCGCGCGGCAGAGCTTCTCGGCATCAAGCGGGGCGATCTCGTGGAGGTGAAGGTGCTCGAGGGACACCGCACCACGCGCTGGGTGCCGGTGAGCGACATCATCCGCAACTATTTCGGTCTCACGGCCTACATGGACATCGATGCGCTCGACGCGCTGATGTATGGCCCGCGCATCAGCGGCGTCCACATCGCCTTCGACACCGCGCAGCAGGAGGCGCTGTTCAAGGCCATCAAGTCGACGCCGGGCGTTGGCTCGATCGGTTTCCAGCGCAACGCCCTCGTCCGCTTCCGCGAGACCATCGCGCAGAACATCAACTATTCCGTCACCGTCTATGTGACGCTCGCCGTCATCATCGCCTTTGGCGTGGTCTACAACAGTGCGCGCATCCAGCTTTCCGAGCACGCCCGCGAACTCGCGAGCCTGCGCGTGCTGGGCTTCAGCAAGCGCGAGGTGTCGCGCGTGCTGCTGACGGAGCTTGCCGTGTTGACGCTGATCGCCGTGCCGCTCGGCTGGGTCATCGGCTACGGCTTCGGGTCGCTGCTGATCAAGGCCTTTTCCAGCGATCTCTATCGCGTGCCGTTCACCATCGAGACGGCGACCTATGCCAAGGCGAGCATCGTGGTGCTGGCCTCGGCTGCGGCCTCGGCCCTGATCGTCAGGCGCCGCGTTGATACGCTCGACCTCATCGCAGTCCTGAAGACAAGGGATTAGGAGATGTGCGCATCTGCAATTTCACAGTCTCGAGCCCGAGCCGGCAAGCGCCAAGCGACGCAGCATGTCGTGCGCATGCCGGCAATGCATGGCCGCGCGCATCATTGGCGCCACGCAGCCGTTGAGCAGCCCCGGCACCCTTGGCGCATCCCGGCCTGGGGGGCCTTCGATCGATCGCGCCGCCAATCACGTATTCCGGGGGCGCGGGCGCGAGGCCTGCCCCGCTCATAGTCCATCTGGAACCTAGGAGCCGCCATGAGCTGGAAACTCAGAATCGAGACCAAGCGTCTTCTGATGGGCGCGGCGGCCGCTTGCGTGCTCGCCCTGCTGTTGTGGGCCTTGTGGCCGAAGCCGATTGCCGTTGAGATCGCAACCATAGGCCGCGGCGAACTTCTCGTGACGTCGGACGAGGAGGGGAAGACGCGGATCAAGGATGTGTTCACGGTATCGGCGCCGATCACCGGCAAGGTGGTGCGCATGATGCTGGAAACGGGCGACGAGGTGAAAAAGGACCAGAGCATCATCGCCATTCTCGAGCCGATGGCACCGCCGTTCCTCGATGTGCGTGCCATGCGCGAACTCGAGGCGCAGATCGAGGCCAGCAAGGCTGCCCTCGCCCTCACGGAAGCCGAATTACGGCAGGCCAACGCGGAGCTGGAATTCGCCCAAAGCGAGCTGAAGCGGGCCGAGGAACTGATCAAGACGCGGGCGACGCCCGAGCGCGCGCTGGAGAGGGCCCGCATCGACGTCGACACGCGCAAGGCGGCAGTCGCCCGCGCCCAGGCGAACGTGGAGGTGCGCAGGCGTGAACTTGAAAGCACCCAGGCGCGCGGCACGCATCCTGAGGAAGCCTGGAAGGGCGAGGTGCCGGTGGGCTGCTGCGTGAACGTGCGCTCCCCCGCCTCCGGCAAGGTGCTGCGCATCCTGCAGGAAAGCGAGCGGGTGGTTGCTGCCGGAACCCCGCTCTTGGAGGTGGGCGATCCGGCCAACCTGGAAATCGTGGTCGATCTCCTGTCCGGCGAGGCGGTGAAAGTGCGGGAAGGGGCGGCAGCGAGCCTCGAATCCTGGGGCGGGCCGCCCCTCAAGGCGCAGGTGACGCGCATCGAGCCGGCGGGGTTCACGAAGGTTTCGGCGCTGGGCATCGAGGAGCAGAGGGTGCGCACCATCCTCAAGCTCACCGAGACGACACCCCTCTCGATGCGGCTGGGCCACGAGTATCGCGTCATTGCCAAGATCGGCATCTACCGGGCCGCGGATGCCGTGCGCGTGCCCATCTCCGCCCTGTTCCGGGATCGCGACCAGTGGAGCGTGTACCTCGCCGATCGTGGCCGGGCCCGGCTGACCGAGATCGAGATCGGCCAGCGCAACGCCGATTTCGCCGAGGTGAGCAAGGGCCTGGAGCCCGGCCAGCAGGTGGTGCTGCACCCGAGTGACCGCGTCGCCAATGGAACGCGGGTGAAGGCCTTGCGATCCGCCGGGCAGTGATAGGGGTGGGGTGCGGCGGCGAGGGCGGCGAGCAGGGGGGCGGGGGCGAGAGGGCGGCTGTGATGTGTGTGTCTTAATCGCAACACGCTGTTCAGCGACATCGGCCGCCCACGCGGGCGAAATCGACGCGAAAAGCAGTATCACCGATTATCTTGACGCAAATTATTTTCAGGCGACGATATTATAGCATTCAAATCAAGGTGGTTATCAGCGGCGCTTGAACCGCGCCTCGCGCCGGAGCAATAGAAGCGCCCGCGCGGAGTTCCGGTTACCTGCCGGTTACCTCGAAGGCCTGCAGCAGTGCAGTCGGATACGCTGCCCCTGCCGCTGCCCCTGCGCCTGCCGCTGCGTTTTCGGCGAAGCGTCGGGATCGGCCAAGGGAGACTTGGCCGACGGAGATCGGCAGCGGCATTGGCCAGGCCGGCTGGCAAACGCAAAGAGCCGCCCGGGTTGCGGGCGGCTCCTTTGTTTCATATCCGATCGATCGGGATCAGAAGCTGATGCGGGCGCCGCCAACAACCATGTCGAAGCCGGACATGCTGCCGGTGTTGGCAAGGCCGCCGGTGATTGCAGTGACGCCGTCCTTGTCGAGGCCTGTGCTATTGATCTTGGTGTCGTAGTGACGCCACATCAGGTACAGCTCAAGCGCGGCGGAGTCGATGTTCTGCACCATGCCAGCACCGTAGTGGCTGACCGATGAACTGGTAATCACGCCCAGGTTGGCAAAGGCTGGGTTGAGCGTGGTTGCGCCGCCGCCAGCCGTGCCATCAAGATAGCCGGAAGCTTGACCGAACTCAGCGTAAAACGCTGTTGCGCCAGGCCCGAACCAGTTTTTGGCGATACCGACTTGAACCTGCCATTCCTTGCCATCAGGCTTTGTCGTCATTGTAGGCGATTGCAGAGAGATGCGCTTCCAGTGCGTCTGGCCCATGGTGGCCTGGGCAAACAGGCCCGTAGCAACGTGCTTCAGGGCGAGAGAGCCGGACCAATACTCGACATCAGTGCGCGATCCCGGCTTCGCATCAATCAGGAAGGTCGGCTGCTTGTTGTCAAGCTGGTAGCCAATGCCGGCGCCGAATTGGAAGCCAGCAATTTCCGTCGCATAACGACCGCTGACGGCAAACCGATCCTGCTCACCCCAGAAGGCCTGAAGAAGAAGGCCACCGATGCTCTGGCTGTCGTAGCGGATGCCTTCTTCACGGTTGCAGCCGTAGCAGAACGCCAAGAGGTCGGCGTATCGCGTTGTGGTCAACGCTCCACCCTTCGTCGCGACGTACATGCCGCCGCCTTGCAGCGACAGGTTCGACCAGGAGGCGTTGGTTACATTGGCACCGGAGATGTCGATCATGCCAACGGGGCCACCAACGCCGACGCGGCCAACGCTGACCTTGCCGAGCGTCTTATCCTCAAGGTACCAGTGCGCCAAGCGGACACCGAGGTACCCGTCGCCCGTACCGGAGACGTAGCCCTGGCCATTGATGCCTTGCTGAGGTGCACTGAGCGCCAACGTCTGTGCTGCGCCACCAGCGGCAACGGCAACCGTGCCACCCTTCGT
>JBDHTJ010000239.1:0-5931 GCA_039808585.1 Hyphomicrobiaceae bacterium
TAATCCGGAACGTCGCCGATATGGGCCCGGAGAACATCCGCGAAAATCTGCAAGTGCTCAAGCGCCAAGTCTCCGAGCGGACCATCGCGCATGCGGATCTCCAGGGACAGACCATTACACTTTCGAACTTCGGGATGCTCGGCGGCATGCACGCGGTTCTGACCGTGATGCCGCCGCAGGTTGCCATTCTCGGTGCGGGTCGCATTCATCGCGCCGTGCGTGCGATGGGGGAGAAGATCCAGTTGGTCTCGGTGCTGCCGCTCTCGCTGTCCTTCGATCATCGCGCGGTCACCGGAGCCGAGGCGTGCGCCTTCATGGCAGCCGCGGTCGCGGACCTCTCGCAATCGAGCTGAACCCAATGACCCGGGGCTGCGCCAATGAACCTCGGCTCGCCAACAAGGAAGTGCAATCATGCAGGATGCGTTCTCGATCGCGGACAGCCTTGGACCGGAAAAGGTCATCCACATCCATCAGCCTTCAGTGGGATTGAGGGCCATCGTCGTTGTCGACAATACAGCGGCGGGCCCCGCCATCGGTGGCACGCGAATGGCACCCGATGTTACGCTCGATGAGTGTGCACGCCTCGCGCGCGCCATGACGTTCAAGAATGCTGCGGCGGGTCTGGCACACGGCGGAGCCAAGTCCGTCATCTTCGGCGACCCTGCGATGCCACCCGAAAAGAAGGAGGTTATTGTCCGGGCATTCGCGTCCGCCATCCGAAATATCGAAGAGTATATTCCCGGTCCCGACATGGGGACCGACGAAACGGCCATGGCGTGGGTTCGAGACGAGATCGGCCGATCGGTCGGCTTGCCTCGCGTGGTCGGCGGCATACCGCTCGACGAGATTGGCGCTACCGGTTGGGGACTAGCAGCTGCGGCGGAGGCTGCACAGGCGTTCGGAGGCCCCGCGCTCGCCGGTGCCAGGGTCGCGGTCCAGGGCTTCGGTGCAGTTGGCCAGCATGCGGCACGCTTTCTCGCAGAGAAGGGCGCAATGCTGGTCGCCGCGTCCGATTCGCACGGCACGGTTGTGGACGAGGATGGCCTCGACGTCGCGGCGCTCATGGACCTTAAAAAGCAGAAGGGCCGCCTTGCCGGATATCCGAAGGGACACAAGCTCGGACGCGACGAGATCATCGGCCTCGCGTGTGACATCTGGATTCCCGCCGCGCGTCCCGACGTGCTTACGGCAGATAATGTGCAGCGTCTCCAGACCAAGCTCGTGCTGCAAGGCGCGAATATCCCGGCCACCGCGCACGCCGAGCAGATCCTGCATGCGCGAGGTATCCTGTCGATCCCGGATTTCATCGCCAATGCCGGCGGTGTCATTTGTGCAGCCGTTGAGTACCACGGCGGGTCGGAAGCGACCGCTCTCGCGACGATCGCCGAAAAGATTAGCCGCAACACGGGCGAGGTGCTGCGTGATGCGCGAGAGCGCCGCGTGCAGCCCCGTGAGGCCGCAACGGCATTGGCCGAGCGCCGCGTGCGAGAAGCCATGCTGCTGCGCCGCTGGCGCTAAGTGCTCGGCACTCGTTTGAACTGACCAAGGGAATTCGGCGCCCGGCGAAGTACGGAGTACCAAAGATGACCACATCATCAGGGCCGCGCCGGATCGTGATCATGGGCGCTGCCGGACGCGACTTTCACAACTTCAATGTCGTCTATCGCGATAACGCCGCAGTCGATATCGTGGCATTCACAGCGGCGCAGATTCCCGGAATAGCCGCGCGTCGCTATCCTCCGGCACTTGCAGGCCCACGATATCCCGCCGGCATTCCGATCATCGAGGAGGATGACTTCGGAGCCATCTGCAAGGAGCGACAGGTGGACGAGGTGGTCTTCGCCTACAGCGATGTCCCGCACATGGACGTGATGCACAAGGCTTCGGTCGCGCTTGCCGCTGGCGCCGATTTCACTTTGCTTGGGCCCCGCAGCACGATGCTTGCGTCGCGACGACCGGTGATTGCCGTTTGCGCGGTACGGACCGGCGTCGGCAAGAGCCAGGTCACACGGTGGTTGGCGCGCCGGCTGAAGCAGGGCGGGTTACGCCCGGTGGTCTTGCGTCACCCCATGCCGTACGGCGATCTCGAGCGCCAAAGGGTTCAGCGCTTTGCCACAATGTCGGATTTGGACACCGCCGGGTGTACGCTCGAGGAGCGGGAGGAATACGAGCCACACATCGCCGCCGGTGGTGTCGTGTTCGCGGGCGTGGATTACGCACGCATCCTCAGCGTTGCGGAGCAGGAGGCGGATGTCATCCTCTGGGACGGAGGCAACAACGATTTTCCTTTCATCAAGCCGGATCTCCTGATTGTGCTGGTTGATCCGCTCCGCCCGGGACACGAGACGTCCCATCATCCTGGAGAGGCCGTACTCCGCATGGCAAACATCGTCGTGGTGGCCAAGTGCGGTTCGGCGGCTTTGGCAGATATTCAGGCCGTCACGGAGACTGCACGAACGCACGCCCCGGGTGCCAACATCGTCAAGGCACGATCAATCGTGACACTCGATAACGCCGCCGCTGTGACGGGAAGGCGCGTCATCGTTGTTGACGATGGCCCTACGCTCACGCATGGCGGCATGGCCTACGGGGCAGGCTATGTGGCCGCAGTCCAGGCGGGCGCCTCGGAGATCATCGATCCCCGTGCGTCGGCCACCGGCGAGATAGCTCGCGTACTGCAGGCATTCCCACACATCGGCAAGGCGCTGCCGGCAATGGGCTACTCGCGCGTCCAGATCGCTGACCTCGCGGCCACGATAAACGCCTCGGCGGCGGACGTCGTGGTTACGGGAACCCCGACCGACCTGGCGCACGTCTTGCCGTTGAACAAGCCCGTCGTGCGGGCGCGGTATGAGTATGACGACGAGGAGCCCGGTCTTGGTCCGCTCGTCGACGCCTTCGTGGCCCAGCTTGGACTTCGTCAACCGACAGGACGGTGGTGATGCCCATGAACCTTAAAGGACGCAGCATTCTTTCGCTCGCCGACCTCTCGGCGCCAGAGATTCGTCTTCTGCTCAAGCTCGCCTCCGAACTCAAGGCTGCCAAGCTCGCCGGTACCGAGAGGCAGCGGCTCAGCGGCAAAAACATCGCGCTGATTTTCGAGAAGGATTCCACCCGGACGCGCGCCGGCTTCGAGGTGGCCGCTTACGATCAGGGTGCGCACGTCACCTATCTCGGGCCAACCGGCACGCAGATCGGCCACAAGGAGTCCATGAAGGATACAGCGCGCGTTCTCGGCCGCATGTACGATGCCATCGAGTTCCGCGGCTATAGCCAGGATGCGGCGCGTCAGCTCGCCGAGTTCTCCGGCGTACCCATCTACAATGGTCTGACCGACGTGGCGCATCCCACGCAAGCGCTCGCCGATTTCATGACCATGCGCGAGTTCACCCACAAGCATCTTTCGGACATGGCCGTTGCCTTCGTCGGTGACGTCGGGAACAACGTCGCGCGCACACTCGCAGAAGGCGCCGTCAAGCTCGGCATGGACATGCGTTTGGGTGGCCCGGCCGCCCTGTGGCCCGACAAAGCTTTTGTCTCGCACCTTGAAGAAACCCTAGCGAGCTCTGGTGGACGTCTTAGACTGACCGCTGATGCGCAACGGGCCGTCGAGGGTGCGGACTTCGTCTACACCGATGTTTGGCTGTCGATGGGCGAGGCCAAGGAGAAGTGGGCTGAGCGGCTCTCGCTGCTCACTCCCTACCGGGTGACTTCCACACTAATGGCAAAGACAGGCAACCCTCACACGAAATTCATGCACTGCCTGCCGGCCTTCCATAACCTGGAGACCCTTGTCGGCGCCGAGATTGGCCGCAAGTTCGGGATAGATTGCATGGAGGTCACCGAGGAGGTCTTCGAAAGCCGAGCCTCGATCGTGTTCGACCAGGCGGAGAATCGTATGCACGCTATAAAGGCGCTGCTCGTGGCGACGATCGGAGCATGAGACCGAGGCGTATTGTTGTCGCCCTGGGCGGCAACGCGCTTGCGCGTCGCGGTGATCCCATGACCGCCGAGACGCAACGCGCCAACGTTCGCCGCGCAGTGTCGGCTCTCGCGCCCCTGATCTCCCAAGGTCATCGGCTGGTCATCACCCACGGCAACGGTCCGCAGGTCGGACTGCTCGCCCTGCAGGCGGCGGCCGGCCCCGAGGATGGCAATTTCCCATTCGACATCCTCGGGGCGGAAAGCGAGGGCATGATCGGCTATCTGATCGAGCTCGAGCTGCGCAACACGTTACCGGCCGCGCAACAGATTGTGACGCTTCTGACCCATGCGCGTGTCGATCCAGCAGATCCGGCCTTCGCCTCTCCGAGCAAGCCGATAGGTCCGACCTACGATGAAGCACGCGCGCGGCAGCTGGCCGCCCGTCACCACTGGACGATCGCGATGGACGGTCCTCACTGGCGGCGAATGGTGCCGTCGCCGCGCCCCGTTGAATTCCTGCAGCAGCCGGTGATTTCGGGGCTGGTCGGCGATGGCGTTACCGTGATCTGCGCTGGGGGTGGTGGTATTCCCGTCGTGCGAGAAGCGGATGGAACACTTCACGGCATCGAGGCCGTGGTCGACAAAGATCTCGCAAGTGCCCTTCTGGCGCGCGTGCTCGACGCCGATCACCTGCTGCTGCTCACGGACGTCCCTGGGATTTATCTCGACTGGGGCCACGCGCCGGGAAGACTGGTCGCGTCGGCCCCTCCCAGCGCGCTGGAGCATGGCCGCTTTGCTTCAGGGTCGATGGCCCCGAAGGTGGAAGCTGCCAATGCGTTCGCGGCGGCGACCGGCCGGCTGGCCTCCGTGGGAAGTCTCGAGGATGCTGTTGCGATCATTGAGGGCAAGGCAGGCACCACGATCGACGCGAACGCGCGGACCTTGCGCCTCTGGACATGAATGATCCGCCTAACTTGACGCGCAACTTCGGACGGTCTGGATCACGGCGCGGACGCCCGCGCAGTCGTCACGCAGAAAGCAACCAATGCCGGTCCTTGCCCGATCGACCCGCTGGCGCGCGAATGGAAGTTCAAAATCGCCGCGGCACGCGAAGCTAGTCGAAGGATGGGGGATCAAACCAGTTGGTCAGAGAAAGCCCACCATCCACCACGATCGAGGCGCCTGTGACATATGCCGAGACCTTGTCGGACAGGACTGACAGGGCCATCGGCGCCAAGTCCTCGGCCCGACCAAGACGTCCCAACGGGATGTGGCGCGCCAACGCCGGATCGGCCACGAACCCGCCGGCTGCAACTGCACCAGGGACGAGGGCATTGACGCGGATACCGTAGCGACCGAAGGCTTTTGCAAGCTCTTTGACCAGCATCGTCATGGCAGCTTTTGAGGTGCTGTAGTGTGGCAGGTTGCGGGGTGTTTGCGCGTGCAGTGAGGTCACGAAAAGCATCGCGCCGGGCCTCTTTTCGGCCATCAGAGCCCGTGCAACACCTCTCGCAAGGTGGAAGCCGGCGTCGACGTTCACACGCCGCATCCGCCGCCACGTCTCATCGTCTACCGCCAGGGCGTGATCCTGTTCGCGGCGAGGCGGGGAAGCGCTGTGCACGACGCGCGTGATGCATCCAAGCGTGCGATGCGCCGCCTCCAGCAACTCCGGCCACGCCGCCTCCTCTGCCAGGTCACCGACCCAACCGAATGCGAGCTCTGGGGTGGCACAACCGGTAATCGCCGCATCCACACGCATTTTGTCGACATCGGCAAAGATGGTGCGCACGCCCTCAGCCACGAGCGCTTGCGCGATGGCTCGGCCGATTCCATTGCCGGCACCGGTGACGAGTGCAGCCTCCTGTTCAATCTCGAAGAGACCTCTCGATGTGGCCATACAATCCTGCCCCCTGTTATCAACTCTTTCCATCTGGTACGGCGGGCACTGGGCGCTCGCTTGCGCGTTCTACATGGAAGTGAAAAGCGCCGCGATATACTGCCGGCTGG
>JBDHTJ010000240.1:0-5931 GCA_039808585.1 Hyphomicrobiaceae bacterium
TCATCGTCAACTACAATCCCGATTTGGCCGTCCGTTATGACCTTCAGGGGCGGGAAGTGGAAAGGCTTTCCGCAATGATCTCGCCCGGAACCGTCATAGCGTCGATCGAGAAGGGCTGTTCCATCATCGATTTGGTCCACCACCGCCGGTAACACGCGCACTCGGCGCCAGTCTGGCTCATGGCGACAAGTTCCGTTCCGGCAGACGACGTCGTCGAACTTTGCGGACGATTTGTCCCTGTGCGCTCGCAAAGGAGTCGAATTGTTCATCCCTTTTTCAAACGAACTCCCGGGCCATTTCCGAAGTCGCAATCGATGAACTTTACGCCGGCATCCTCCAGCGCTTTCTTTATCTTCATCAAGACCTGAACAGTCCCTTTGCCGTCATTTTCAGAGGACTCAATCCTCCTGACTGTTGCAATCCCCACGCCGGCGCGATCGGCAAGCTCTGTCTGGCTCATATCCAACAGAGCCCGCGCAGCACGTATTTGGCTTGCCTTCAGCACCGAACACCGTTGACGACATCGCCGATACATGATATATAAACAATCAACTTAGATCTCTTTTCGCTGGTGAAGACCATGACCGCTCAGGAAGTTTCAGACCTTGCATCCACTCTGAACCTCCACCTACGCCTCCGCACTTATCTGCAGCAGCAGTACGCCGATCTGGATGATGAGACACTGGCCGATACGCTGGAAGGCATTTCAGACCTCAGGGAGATCCTTACCCAGGTCATTCGCTCAGCGCTAGAGGACGAGGTCCTCCTGTCCGCGCTTTCCACACGCCTGTCCGACATGAAGGCACGGCAAGCGCGACTGCGACTGCGCTTGGATAAGAAGCGCAAGCTGGTGCAGCGCGCAATGCTTGAGGCCAACGTGAAGGCGCTCACCGAGGGCGATTTCTCGGCGTTCTTGCGCAGCGCGTCTCCGGCGCTTGAAGTCACCTCCGAAGACAAAATTCCTCTGTCGTTTTGGAAGCCTCAGCCCCCTGTTCTCGATCGGCATGCGCTCCTTGAGGCTTTGAAAAGCGGGACTCAGATCGACGGTGCATCCCTGATGGAAGGTCAGACTCAGCTGTGTGTGAGGAGCCGGTGATGGCGTTTACAGAGCAACAGAAGAAGTCGCTGTCGGCGAAACTGAAGTACCGCTTTGTCAAGACGCGCGTCCTTCATGGCACGAAGCTTTCGTATGTGGAGGGCTGGCACGCGATTTCCGAGGCCAACCGCATCTTCGGCTATGATTGCTGGGATCGGCAAACGGTAGCGCCGAGATGCGTCTCGAGCGGCGACTTGAAGGGCGGACAGCACTACGCCCTCTATACGACGAGCGTTTGCATTACGGTCCGCGCGGGGGGTGAGACGATCCGGCGCGAGGGCATTGGCACCGGCTACGGCACGTCACTTTCGTTCGCCGTCGCTCACGAGGTGGCTATCAAGGCCGCTGAAACGGACGCGACAAAGCGGGCGCTGGCGACGTTCGGCAATCCGTTCGGATTAGCCCTCTACGACAAGGAGCAAGTTGGCGTCACCCGTGTGCCGGGAGCGCTGGGCCGAGGTTCGCGGTCGCACGGACACACGTTCGAAATCCGGCGACCGGATGGCGCCCTCTTGCGCGCTGTTGGCATGACCGAGTTCCGAGACCTCGTCATGTGCGCGATTGCGGATGTGGCGGAGCTCGACGACCTCTACCGCTTCTGGAATGAGAACAAGACGACGTTTCGCGATGTGAAGACCGTGCGCGGTGGAACCGAAACGATCGAGGCGATCATTCTCGTCTTAAAGGCCAGGGCCATCGCACTCCGGAAGAAGGCACCAAAACAACCGAAGGCGACGCTCGAGACGGCGGCGGCGACGGACGGGCGGTTGGCGATTCCGAAAGAGCGCCGCATCCGAAACAAGGCGCACCTCGCCTTCGTGCGCCAACAATCCTGCTTGGTGTGTGGTCGCGCACCAAGCCACGCGCACCACCTGCGGTTTGCGCAGCGAGGGGCGCTCGGGATGAAGGTGAGCGACGAATTTACAGTCCCGCTGTGTGCTCTCCATCACGATGCCATCCATAAGGTGGGCAATGAACGGTCGTGGTGGACGGCGCAAGGGATTGATCCCCTAAAAGCAGCCGACGCGCTCTGGCAACAGAGCATGGCGGCGGAGCGGACGGACGCCGCGCCGTCGGTCACTTCCGAACTCCATGTATGAGCCCTAGAGGAGGCGCCGATGTGGCTGGTGCGACGCAACCAGGCGCGATGGATACTGGCATGCGATGCCTGCTGCCAACCTATCGATCCCTACACTCCGGAGATCAAGAGCTTCTGGGACCAGATCGACCGCGTCTTCTGCCAGAGCTGCATCACGGCCTTCTGTGGCCGCTATGATGCGAGCAACAGAGCCCTTACGACGTGTCTCAGGGCCGTTAGCCGACGACGGAAGAGGAGATCGGCTTACGCCGTGTTTTCGGACGAGCAGCAGGCCCTCTATCGGGAAAAGCGGGCCTATCTCGCCCGTGTACGCGCAAAGAGCAATGCGCGCCTGAAGGCCGAGCCGCACCGGCTAAACCCTGCCGCCCTGCCGATGGGACGGTGCGGAAAGCGCGGCGCCTACCAACTCGATCATGTCGTTCCACTAAGTCTGTGTTGGGACTATTGGGTCGCGGAGGAGGATGCTGCGTCGATCGAGAACCTCCAGGTGGTGCCCTGGCTGGTGAATATCCTGCGCACGCCGTGGTTTTCATTCGAACGCCTTCTAGGGCTGCCGCCGTGAATGGCCGGAGCGCATTCAGGCCGGAAGCAATTCCTAGGAATGCAGCTCTTTCGCGCGGGCCATTTTTTGAAAAAATGGGCGCCTTCCTTTCGTGCCGCCCCTCCGGAACGGCGTGGAAAGATTAAGCCCGAGGCCGTATGGGACGGAATCGTGAACTCGCTTAAGTAGGGCAACGGCTCGAAAGGTTTGCGGCCAAGGCCGCGAACCTCCTACCACTTGCTGCTCCAAAAATCCTGGCAGGGCGCTCAGTCTCTTCGCCCTGCCCCCTCGTGCTTACCTACAGGCTGGCAATATCCACGCTCATAATCGTGTGCAGATCCTGGACGAACTAAGCCGCGATCCCAGACTGACGTTTTGCTATATTGCGCGGTGCGCCGTCCTGGAGCACCACCGGCGCATCATGCCCTGGCGCCACCAGCGAGTTGCGCCGTTTTCCCCACCCCCCAGATACGCTCAAAAAATAGCCCGACGGCAGTGCGTGACAGCTTGGCCCCATCGGCCGTGAAGATGATGTCACGCGAGGACCGGCACAGGACAAAGACCGCACGTGCGGTCTATGGCCGGTTTCTTAAACGCGGAGTCCGGGCAGCATCTCTTGGCCGGCAGCGAGTCCGGCGCCACGCCGGTGCACGATCTTACAGACGCACTCACGTCACAGAGGGCCGAAATCCTGGAAACGCGGCACGACTTCGGGCGCTATCTTCGCGCGCAGATCAGACACCGGCCAACTGCCGCTGTCGCGCAATCTGCTCCGCTGGCTGGATGGAGGCACAGGTGATCTGCATCAGGCCAGCGACGAGGCCCGTGGCCACGGCCGCCTGCCCCGCGATGTCGTAGGTGCCGGCGGCTTCGAACAGCAGCCCGCCATTGAACGCCCCGAAGAAGCTGCCCACCTGGTGGCTCATGAAGGCCACGCCCTGCAGCATCGCCTGCCACTTGAGGCCGAACATTCCCGCCACGGCGCCGGCGACGAGTGGCGCCACGCCCAGCGACAGGAAGCCCATCAGCGACGCAAACACCAGTGTGGATCCGGGGCTTGGCGGCAACACGAAGTACCCGGCGAGCACGAGGGAGCGCGCCACGTAGAGAAGGCCAAGGAGCGCGAACTTGATCCAGCGCCCGCCGGCCCAGCCGAAGAAGAGGCTTCCAAGCATATTGAAGCCACCGATCACACCGAGGGCCTGCGCGCTCAGCATCGGGTCCATACCACCCGATGGCAAGGCAGAAGGGCAGGTGGGTGGTGAGGAAGACGAGCTGCATGCCGCACACGAAATAGGTGCCGCTCATGATCACGAAGGATGGTTCATGGGCTGCGCGCTGCAGGGCCTGCAGCGCGGTGCTGTCGTCGCGGCGGGTGGGGGCCTCCGAGGCTGCCATCCGGTCAACGCGCCCCGCTAAAAAGGCAGCGGGTATCATGATGCATGCGAGTGCAAGGAAGGCGAAAGCCCCCATGCGCCAGCCAAAGCCTGTCGACACCCATTGTCCGATGGCGCCGAAATAAGGGCGCCGATCGATCCGGCCGCCGACAGGACGCCCAGGATCATGCAGCGCTGGGTCGGCGATACGATCTTGGCGCCTACAGATAGGGCGATGGCGGACGCCGTGCAAGACAGCCCAATGCCGATGCAGAAGCCTGCGCCCAGCGCAACGCTCAGTAGCATAGTGCGCCCATCGTCATCACGGCGCGGAAGCCGTAGCGCACCGTCATGCCGCCTATCACGCCCGGTCCTCCTCATCATCTTCGCGGCCGCGACAATGCTGACATTCAGCATGGGCATCCGCCAGAGTCTCGGCCTCTTGATGCAGCCGCTTACGCGGGACATCGGCGTCTCGGTGGCAGATTTCGCCCTCGCCATCGCCTGTCGCAATCACCGCCCTGAATGCCGGTGCTTCCTTTTCGCAAGCGCCGAGGATCGTCCACGCGACGAAGCAGGGGCATGTCGGGGCGCTGGCGTGCCATGCGGCTTTTGGTTTCGCAGTGAACGCTGGATCCCCGCGACTGTCGCCTTGCAGAAGACGGGCGTGGTCCGGGCCGACGCCACTGCGCGGGGGCCGTGCTTGCCAGCAGGCGTTATCGCGCTCGGCACTGCCGAGCCGCGCGGTCGCGCGGGACGGTTCCGAACACCGGCTGGCAGGCAAGGAAGAACGGCAACGGAAGCCAGACAAGGGGTATCCCTCCGGCCAGAACCGCCTTGTGAACGGATGCCGGTGGCCTGACTGTGACCGCTGAAGCGGAACAGCACGGGATGTGGAAGTGTCCACAAAGGTGTTTATGGGCACAAGTGGCGAGCGGCGAACCAACAAGCGCTGGCCAGACGCTTTGAAGCGGGAGATTGTTGCGGCCTCGTATGTGCCAGGCGCTTCGGTTTCGACCGTCGCCCGACAGTACGATGTCAATGCGAACCAGGTTTTCAGCTGGCGTCGGCGGTCTGGGCCTGTTGAGTCACAGGCATCTCCAGATGGCAAGCCGAAGCTGGTTCCGGTGACGGTTGTCCCGGAAGTTGCCAGCACAGGCGTGCTCGCTCCCGGGTCTGCTCCGGCTGAGGTCGTCGAGATCGAGGTTGCAGGTTCGTACATCATCCGTATCGGCACGCAGTTCAATGCAAGTCTGCTCCGGCGGATCCTTGATGTCCTGGTTCGACGATGATCCCAACGCCGTCTGATGTTCGGCTCTGGCTCGCCGTTGGGCGTACCGACATGCGCCGTGGCATGAATGGCCTTGCCCTGCAGGTGCAGGAAGCGCTTCAGCGCATTGGAGCCTTCGCGCTGAGTACCGCTTCACACTTTTTCTGCCGGCTACGTCCAACACCAGTGCGTCTTGGTCCGGCGGCGGTAGCACACAATCCTAACCGCCAGAACTACCGGGGATGTCCCGAAGTCTGTTGAACTTTGAGCCGAGGACGCTGCTACCTGATCACGATATTCATGATGGGCCGCGTCAGCGAGACTGAGAGCCGCGCGCGGTCTGATCGCCACGTTCACTGTTCGTGCCGGCTATGGCAGCTATCGAGGGCATAGGAGGAGGAACTGGCGAGGCGGCGAACCGACCTTCATGACCCACTTCGGACATCGATCCGACTACGAGACGCAATAGCGGTCTAGCTGTTCGAGTGCGAGAACGCATAGTGTTTGAAAGGTCATACGCGGTCCTACGCGTCACACGACCTTTCCGGG
>JBDHTJ010000241.1:0-5768 GCA_039808585.1 Hyphomicrobiaceae bacterium
AGAGGGAGCCGGCCAGGCGGGAGCCCGGCGAAGGCCGTCAGCCGAACGGGATGGAACTGGGCAAGCATAGCCGCCCGCCCGAGCGCTGTGCAAGGCGGCAGGGCGAGGCCCGTCAGGTGCGGGGCCGCAGGTAGACGAACCAGTAGACGGCCCCCACCAGCAGGCTGCCGCCGATGAGATTGCCGATCGTCGCAACAAGGATGTTGTGCAGCACTGCCGCTGGCGTGAGCGCCTCCAGCAGCGATGCCGGCACGTTGCCTGCGGCCAGCACCTCGGCGCCCGCGAAAGCCTTGAGCAGCAAGCCATAGGGCAGCAGGTAGATGTTGGCGATGGAATGCTCGAAGCCGGCGGCGACGAAGGCAGCGATAGGCGGCACGATTACCAGCACCTTGTCGGTTGTGGTGCGCGCGGCGAACGACATCCACACCGCAAGACAGACGAGGACGTTGCAGAGGATCGACAGGAAGAGCAGCTGCGTGGTGGGCAGGGAGGCCTTGGTGGCAGCGATCACGAGCGCGGCGCGACCCACGCCGCCGCCAGCGAGGAGGTGATGATCGGCGAGCAGCACCAGGAGGGCGGTGCCGAGCGCGCCGATGATGTTGCCGGCGTATACGAGCCCCCAGGCGCGCAGCAGGGCGGCGATGGAAATGCGCCGGCTGGCGCAGGCAACGATCATGAGCGCATCGCCCGTGAACAGCTCTGCCCCGCAGATGATGACGAGGATCAGGCCGAGCGAGAAGACGAGGCCGGCCGGGAGCCGCATCAATCCCCAGGGCAGGTCTGCCGCGCCTGTCAGGACGACCGTCATGAAGAGCGCGCCGAAGGCGATGAAGGCGCCGGCGAGGATGCCGAGGACGAGCAGCACCAGAGGGTCGCGTGCGGCCTTGGCTGCGCCCGCCGCTTCGCATGCCAGCGCCATCTGTTGCGGCATCAGGGCATCGAAGGTCGCGCGTGTCTCGTGCGCCGGTGTGGGCGTGTCTCGCATGGTGGTCGTGGTCCCCCCGCAGCGACTGGTTCGCTGTCCCGTCCGTGCCCGTCTCCGGCGCGGGCGACATTGCGCTGGATCAGGACCTTATCTCGCGACAGCTTCCAACCTGACATCGGATCCGTGCGGGGTTGGATTTTGAAGGGCAGGATCGCTTACCCAAAACCGTAGGGGTTCCCCCCACCCCTGTCCCCTCCCCACAAGGGGGAGGGAGACGGCTTCGGCAGCCGTCGTGCGTCGGTGGGCGCGCGGCGCATGCCGCCCGGTTGAGGGGGCCGAAACCTGAGCGCCTGTCGTCCCCTCCCCCCTTGTGGGGGAGGGACAGGGAGGGGGGGGATGGCAGGCCGGTGGAGAGGGCGCCGGGATCTCTCCCGGCGCGGTGCATCAGGATGCAGGCGTGCGGAAGACCTGGATGTCGAGATCGCGGATCTTCTTGCGCAGCGTGTTGCGGTTGAGGCCCAACAGCGAGGCGGCGCGGATCTGGTTGCCGCGCGTGGCAGCCAGCGCCGCCATGAGCAGCGGACGCTCCACGTGTTGCAGCACCCGGTCGTAAAGGCCCGGAGGCGGCAGCTCGCGACCGTAGCTGGCGAAGTGTGCCGACAAGTAGCGCTCCACCATCTCGGATAGATCCTTGGGGCTCTTGCCAGGCTCGGCGGAAGGCGGAGGTGCTGCCTCCGCAAGCTCCGCTTCGACCGTCTCGAGCGTGAGCGTGTCCTCCGGATGCAGGGCGGAGAGACGCCGCACGAGGTTCTCGAGTTCGCGCACGTTGCCCGGCCAATGATACCGCTTCAGGCGGTCGATGGCGGCCGTCTCGATCGCCTTGTGGCCGAGGCCGGACTTGGCTGCGACGCGCAGGAAGTGGCGCACGAGGTCGCCAACGTCCTCCAGGCGCTCGCGCAGCGGCGGAAGGCGCAGCGGCACGACGTTCAGGCGATAGTAGAGATCCTCGCGGAACAGGCCCTGCTGGATCTGCGTCTTGAGCTCGCGGTGGGTGGCGGCGACGATGCGCACGTCGGTCTTGATGGGGGTGCGCCCGCCGACGGTGGTGTACTCGCCCTCCTGCAACACGCGCAGGAGACGCGTCTGAGCTTCCATCGGCATGTCGCCGATCTCGTCGAGGAAGAGCGTGCCGCCCTCGGCCTGCTGGAAGCGGCCCTCGGTGCGCGCCTGCGCGCCGGTGAAGGCGCCCTTCTCGTGACCGAACAGCTCACTCTCGATCAGCTCGCGCGGGATCGCGGCCATGTTGATGGCGACGAAGGGACCGCTGCGGCGCTTGGAATAGTCGTGCAGGACGCGGGCGACGAGTTCCTTGCCGGTGCCGGATTCGCCGTTGATCATGACGGTGAGGTCGGTGCGCGTGAGGCGCGCGAGGACGCGGTAGATCTCCTGCATGGCGGGCGAGCGACCGATGAGCGGCAACTCGTCGATGTCGCCGTCGGATGCGGCGCGATCCTTGCGCTTGGAAGGCTCCGACAATGCGCGGCCGACGATCGACACGATCTGGCTGAGATCGAAGGGCTTGGGCAGATACTCGAAGGCGCCCTTTTCCGCCGCCGTGAGCGCCGTCATCAGCGTGTTCTGCGCGCTCATGACGATGATGGGCAGTTCGGGCCGCAGCTTCTTGATGCGCGGTATGAGATCGAAGGCGTTCTCGTCGGGCATGACGACGTCGGTGATGACGACATCGCCCTCGCCCTGCGCCACCCAGCGCCAGAGCGTCGCCGCGTTGCCTGTCGCACGCGGGGCATACCCGGCCCTCGCGAAGGCCTGGTTGAGCACCGTGCGGATCGCACTGTCGTCGTCTGCTATGAGAACCGTGCCGCCTGCCATCGCAATCCTCGACTTGCTATTTCGCGCGCTTCTTGTCCTGCATCGGGAGCAGGACGCGGAACACCGTACGCTTGGGCACCGACTCGCACTCGATGACCCCGCCATGGTCCCGGATGATCTTCGCAACCAGTGCAAGACCCAGGCCACTGCCTGCCCGCTTGCTGGTGACGAAGGGATCGAACAGGTGCGGTTTCATATCTTCCGCAACGCCGGGCCCTGAATCCTCGACCTCGATCATGAGAGGCAAACTGATACGCGCCCCCGTGCCCGGCACAGCAAGACGCATGCCGGGACGGAACGCCGTGCGCAGCACGATGCGGCCCGGCTCACCCGTTTCCTGGATGGCCTCGGCAGCGTTTTTCAGAAGATTGAGGAAGGCCTGCACGAGCTTGTCGCGGCTGCCGGGCACCGGAGGCAGCGAGGGATCGAACTCGGCGAAGATCTTCAGGGATTTGCCGAAGCCTGATTCCGCAAGCCGCTTCACGTGATCGAGCACGACGTGGATGTTGACCGGCTCTGCCGCGATCGGGCGTTCGTCGCCGAACACCTCCATGCGGTCGACGAGATTGCGGATGCGATCGGTCTCGGCGCAGATGAGTTGTGTCAGCGCCCGGTCCTCGTCCTTGAGGCCGGGTTCGAGCAGCTGTGCGGCGCCGCGGATGCCGGACAGCGGGTTCTTGATCTCGTGCGCGAGAACCTCGGCCATGCCCGAGACGGAGCGTGCCGAGGCGCGGTGGGTAAGCTGGCGCTCGATCATCTGCGCCATGGAACGCTGCTGCAGCATCAGCAGGATAAGCCCCGACTGGTCGGGAAGCGGGCCGCCGTAGACGTCGACGAGCTTGTGCGCGTTGTTGTTGCGCGGAAGCTCGACATCGACGCCATACTCGTTGACGGACGCGCCGGAGCGGCGGACCTGTGCCACGAGCGCCGAGAGCGGGCTCGAGAAGGCGATGAGTTCGGAAAGTGTCTGACGCCGCATCATGGCGAGGCTGAGCGAGAAGAAATTCTCGGCGGCGGCGTTGGCATAGAGGATGCGATCGTCCTCGCCCAGCACCAGGATCGGATGCGGCAGGGCGGCGAGCAGCATGTCGTACTCGATGTGCCGGCGGGCACCGACCGTAGCGCGTTCGCGGTTGGCGTCCGTCGTCATGCCGCTGCTTTCCTGCACGAGGATGCAGCCACCTGCTGGTAGAAATCCTGGAGGCCCGCCAGCACGTCGCGGGCGTTGTCGTTGGTGCACAGGGACTGGCGCCAGGTGCGGACGCTAGCTTCGGGGGCGCCACTCGATAGGAGGTACCAGCCGATGTGCTTGCGGGCGGCCTTGAGACCCACGGGCCCGAAAAGATCGATCATCTCGCCGATGTGCCCAGCTGCGATGCGGGCCTGCGCTGCAATGGCAGGGTTGCCGGGGTCATTGCCGGTGGCGAGAGCATCCGCGATGCGGGACGCGATCCAGGGCGCGCCATAGGCGCCACGCCCCACCATCACGCCATCGGCCCCCGACAGGCGCAGGGCAGCTTGGGCGGTGACCGGATCAACGATGTCCCCATTGACGATGACGGGGATGCGGACGGCAGTCTTGACGCGGGCGACGTCGGCCCAATCGGGCGTGCCCTTGAAGAACTGGCAGCGGGTGCGAGCGTGCACGGTGATGAGCTTGACGCCGGCGGCCTCGGCGCGGGCTGCAAGCTGCGGCGCGTTGCGGTTGGCGTCGTCCCAGCCGAGCCGCATCTTGAGGGTGACCGGGACAGAGACGGCCTTGACGGTCGCCTCGATGAGGGTGACCGCGTGGTCGATATCGCGCATCAGGGCCGAGCCCGATTGCTTGCCGGTGACTTCGCGGGCGGGGCACCCCATGTTGATGTCGATGATGTCGACGCCGAGGTCCTGCGCCAGGCGCGCCCCCTCCCCCATCCAGCGCGGCTCGGTGCCGGCAAGCTGAATGACGAAGGGTTTCAGCTCGTTGCCAAGCGTCCGGCGGCGCACGCGATGCCGGTTCATGACGAGATGCTCGCTGGCGACCATTTCGGAAACGACGAGCCCGGCGCCCAGGCCGTGGGCCGCGCGACGAAAGGCGACGTCGGTCACGCCCGACATCGGCGCAAGGATGACGCGGTTCGCCAGCGGCACCTCACCGATGTGGAGCGGCGCCGTTGCCGCCCATATCGCTTTATCGTTAGGCATATCGCCCATTAAGTAGGCAGATCCCCGACTTGCACTTGATTTGTGCAGCGTAGCCCGGAACCTGCCCTGGGGCAAGCCTCCCGCCGAACTCATGGATAGCTTCGCTGAAGCTTGGCTAACGGGCGGCAACAGCGGGGTTACAGTTGTGGGCACGCCCGGGAGGAGATAACCCAGAGGGCGGACCCTTCAAGGAGGCGGCCGGAGCGGCCGCGGTCAGCAGAAAGCCCCTCCCCTCGCATGCACCGAGCCAATATCGCCGCCGTCATCGTCGCTGCCGGGAAAGGCCTGCGGGCGGGTGGTCCTGTCCCCAAGCAGTATGCGTCGCTGGCAGGGCGCAGCGTCTTAGCGCGCGCCCTCGATGCGTTTCTCGGCCATGCCTCGATCACGCATGTCGTCACCGTGATCGCGCCAGGGGACGAGCCGCTCTATGCGGCCGCGGTTGGGGCCGCACCAGAGAAACTCATGGCCCCCGTGCCTGGCGGCAGCACCCGGCAGGCTTCCGTGCTCTGCGGGCTCGAGGCATTGGCACCGTTCAGCCCCTCGGCGGTGCTGATCCACGACGCGGCGCGGCCATTCGCGGCGCCAGACCTCGTCGACCGGTGCATCGCGGCATTGGAAAAGCACGCAGGCGCCATTGCAGCGCTGGCGATGTCCGATACGGTCAAGGTTGCAGATGCCGACAAGCGGATTACCCAGACGCTGGACCGCAGCCTGCTGTGGCGGGCGCAGACGCCCCAGGCGTTTCGCTTTCACGACATCCTGAGCGCGC
>JBDHTJ010000242.1:0-5746 GCA_039808585.1 Hyphomicrobiaceae bacterium
GGCACTCTCGGTACGTCGACACGCGTCGCGCGATGAACTCCGCGCCGCGCGCACCCCGCGGGCCGCAGCCGTCCCCCTCCCCCTGGTGGGGAGGGGACAGGGGTGGGGGGAGCCCCGACGTTCGTGGGATGGAAAAACGGCGAGCGAGCAGGAGCGGAGCGCGAGGCGTTCTCTCTCCGCCGGCCTGCCATCCCCCCCTCCCTGTCCCTCCCCCACAAGGGGGGAGGGGACGATGAAGGCACTGCCCGCGACAAGCTGCAATGGCCTCTCTTCCTGCGCGACAAGGACGATGGAGGCAGGGATGATGGGCGCTTGCCGGACTGTGCTCACGGGTGCCCCTCCTGCGCATCACCGCTGGCGTTCCGCTGTGATGACGGGACTTCAGCAAGCCTGCCGAGGGCGAGAAGAATAGCAGCTTCAACGCCGCCCAGGTTGTCGTCCACCTCGTGGTTCCAGAAGCGCAGCACTTTGTAGCCCTGCGCCTCGAGCCAGCGCGTCCGGCGCCCATCGCGCGCCCGATGTGCCGGCAAGCCATGTTGTGCGCCATCCAACTCCACTACGATCCCCAGACCGTGATCGCAGAAATCCGCGATGAACGGCCCTATGGGCGCCTGTTGGCGGAAATTGCATCCCTCGCGATTGAGACGGCGCAGCAGGATCCAGAGCGTTCGCTCCGCTGCCCCTTTTTCGCGCCGCATCCGACGCGCTCGCTCACTCATTACGTTCGTCACGACAAGGACCCGGCGGATCAGGTGCCGCCGCCTTCGGTCTTGAGCCAGGCGGCGCAGCAGGCCTTGGCAAGCTCGCGTACGCGCAGGATGTAGCTCTGCCGCTCGGTGACGGAGATGACGCCGCGCGCATCGAGCAGGTTGAAGATGTGGCTGGCCTTGATGCACTGGTCGTAGGCCGGCAGCGCCATGAGATGTTTCGCGCCAGAGTCTTTGTTTGCGCCTTCCGGCCGGCTCCCCGCAGGGGAGTCGGAAGGCGCAAGCAAAGACTCGGAAGGCGCGGAAGAAAGATCTACCGCGCCTTTCTCGAGCAGGCTCTGGCATTCGGCTTCGGCATCCTTGAAGTGCTGCAGCAGCATCTCCGTGTTGGCGTGCTCGAAGTTGTAGCGGGAATACTCCTGCTCGGCCTGCAGGAACACGTCGCCGTAGGTGAGTTTGCGCGCGTCGGTGCGGCCGTTGAAGTTGAGGTCGAAGACGCGGTCGACGCCCTGCACGTACATGGCAAGGCGCTCCAGGCCATAGGTGATCTCGCCGGCCACCGGATTGCAGTCGAAGCCGCCCACCTGCTGGAAGTAGGTGAACTGCGTCACCTCCATGCCGTCGCACCACACTTCCCAGCCGAGGCCCCAGGCGCCCAGCGTCGGGCTTTCCCAGTCGTCCTCCACGAAGCGGATGTCGTGCGACATGGGATCGATGCCGATGCGATCGAGGCTCTCCAGATACAGATCCAGAATGTCCGGCGGTGACGGCTTCATGATCACCTGGAACTGGTAGTAGTGCTGCATCCTGTTGGGATTTTCGCCGTAGCGGCCGTCCTTGGGCCGGCGCGAGGGCTGCACGTAGGCAGCGTTCCAGGGCTTGGGGCCGAGCGCCCGCAGCGTGGTGGCCGGGTGGAAGGTGCCCGCCCCCACTTCCATGTCATAGGGTTGCAGCACCACGCAGCCCTGCTGGCCCCAGAACTGCTGCAGGGTGAGGATCAGATCCTGGAAGCTCTCGCGCGGGCGCAGGCCGCCCAGAGGCGCAGCAGACGAAGTGCTGGCGGCGGCGGGCTTGGAGGCCTTCTTCTGGGCGGTGGCAGGCATGAAAGGTCTCGGGCTGGTCCTGGGGCGCGTTCAATTCCGGGTGAAGCGGGCGCACTATACGCAAATGCCGCCCGGGGTCACCAGGAAAGGCGCCGCAAGCCGCGGCTTGCCGGAAACGGCTGCAGTTTCAGGCCTAAGCCGCTGAACTCAGTTCTGCTTGGAGGGCCGATAAACCCCGCTGGCGGGGTCATATTCCAGCTTGCCGAGGTTCTTCTCCACCGCGCCAGAGGCCTGGCGCATCAGGTCTTCCTGCGCGCGCTTGGCCTCTTCCGCCATGCGCTGGGCCGCGCGCGCCACGAACCGGTAGCCCGCATAGAGACCCGCGCCCAACAGGGCGACCACCACCAATTGCGGCATGACCCGACCTCCGTTCCCGCCGGCACTGCCGGCCCCCCGAATTAGCCGCCCTCAAAGGCCGAACCGTGACCACAGGGCGCGCGCCTCGACGGTGGAAATGACATCATCCGCCAACGCGCCGGAAAGCGCAAATCCGTTGCCCGGGCTCCATCCCGCCTCGAGGCCCGGCAGGCGCCGGAACCTGGACAATAGCCCCCCCGGCGACATCGGGATGGCGCGAAGACGGACCTTGGCGCCATAGATCTCCTGCATCTTCGAGCGCATGTCGCTGATGCCATCGATGAGCCCATACGAGAGCGCCTTCTGCGCCGACCAGAAATTGCCGGAGAACATCTCATCCTCGGGCCCCTTGAGCCTGCCGCCCCGGCGCGCCTTGACGATGCCGATGAAGGTGTCGTGGACATCCTTCTGCAAGGCCTTCAGGTGCTCGATATCCTCCGGCCGCTCTGGCCGGAACGGGTCCAGCGTGCCCTTGTCCTTGCCAGCCGTATAGACGCGGCGCTCGATGCCGTAGCGCGCGATCAGCTTGTCAAAGCCGAAGCTCGCGGAGATGACGCCGATGGAGCCGATGATCGACGACGGGTCGGCATAGATCTCGTCGCCGGCCACCGCCAGGAAATAGCCGCCCGAGGCCGCCACGTCCTCGCAGAAGACATAGACGCGCTTGTCTTTTTCAGCCGCGAGCTGCCGCAGCCGCGAGAAGATCAGGTTCGACTGCACAGGCGATCCGCCGGGCGAGTTCACGGTCACGGCCACCGCCGGCACCTTGGACAGGCTGAAGGCCTTCTCGATCGCCCCTGCGACCGCTGCAAGTGCGAGCCCCGGCCGAAGCGGCGTTGCCATCCCGATCGGGCCGTGGAAGCGCAGCACGGGCACGACGGGGGCACGGTTGAAGAGCGACATGAGGGTTCCTGGTGACGTCTGGCGTTGGCGGGGGAAGCGCAAGGTTGGTTATTTACCCGAGGGGAAAGGCCTCAGATAGGGCATCGCTGTGAGCGATCCAAGGCATCGGCTCAATCGGGGCGGAAAGCTGCCCCCTCGCGCAGCACCGCTTCGACGTTGGCACGATAAGGGCCGGCCTCGTCGTGGAGTACGGTGCCCGGCGCGATCCCGAGCGGGGCCCGGCTGGCTTTGCTGCCCTCCACGATGATGCGGGAGGCCTGCGCGCCGGAGCGGGGATGGAAAGGACGCACGATGAGGCCACCGAAGCGCCGGCCGCACGCCGTGAGCAGTTCCGTCAGCGCCTCCGCCCGATGGATGACAGCAAAGGCGCCACCGGCCCGCGTCATGCTGGCCATGAAGCGCAGCCATCGATCGAGATGCCCCTGCGGCATGGCGTGCGAGGCGGCCTTCAATGGATCAGGCGCCGGCGTGCCGAACCCCTCGTCGTGATAAGGTGGGTTCGACAGCACGAGATCGAAGCTTTCGGCCAGAGCCGCAAGCTTCGGGCTGGCCGAGAGCGGCCCCGTCACATCCGCTTCGATCACCGATGCGCGCTGGAAGAGATCGTTGCGGCGGATGTTCTCTTCCGCCAGCGCCGCAAGCGCCGGATCACGCTCCACCAGCGTCACGTGGGCATTGGGCACCCGTCGCGCCAGGCAAAGGCCGACCACGCCCACGCCACTGCCCGCATCGAGAACGCGGATGGGCGGTGCATCCGGCAGTCGCGATAAGGGGGCAGCCGCTGCGAGCAGCACCGCGTCGAGCCCCGCGCGATAGCCTTTGCGCGGCTGCAGGATCATCAGCCGACCGCCAAGGAATGCGTCTTCCGTCACGGCGTCCGGCAGCGAACGTGCCGTTACCGGTTGTGATGATTGCTCTGACAGACTCATGGCCCCGCCGCAGGACCTGCAACTTCATACAGCCATTGGCCGAGACCCGCCTCGGTCAGCGCCCGCTGCGCCGGCCCGATATCGTCCGCATCCACCAACAGCCGCCGGGGAAAGGCGCCGATCGATCCCTCGATCACGCTCATGTGCTGGTCGGCGATGAGGCAGGTGATTCCCATTTGTCGCAGGACGACTTCCGCAAAGCTGAGGAGAACCGGATCGTTGCTGCGCAGCACTTCCTGCATGGACCCTCCACCGATGCCCCGCGCCCCATATGGAGCGCTGCCGACGCGCTAACAGAGGACGGCGGGGAAAACCTGCTTGAGCCTGCGCCTCGCGACCGGTTATATCGAAGATCGAAAGCAACGTTTTCAACGGATAACACACTTGGGCGTCGTCGTCCCCTTCGAAGCCAATGATGCTGCCGAGAGCCTGAAGCCGCTCGTCGAGCTGGTGCGCGCCGACATGCAGGCTGTCAACGCGATCATCCTCGACAAGGCGGTGTCGGACGTCGACCTCATTCCGCGCCTCGCCCACCACCTGATCGACAGCGGCGGCAAGCGCCTGCGGCCCATGCTCACCATCGCAGCGGCCAAGCTTTGCGGCTACCAGGGCAGCGGGCACATAAAGTTAGCGGCCTCGGTCGAGTTCATGCACACGGCGACCTTGCTGCACGACGATGTCGTCGACGAGAGCGATTATCGCCGTGGCAAGGAATCGGCCCGCCTCGTCTGGGGCAACCAGGCAAGCGTGCTGGTCGGTGATTTCCTGCTCGGCCAGGCCTTCCGCATGATGGTGGACGTGGGCTCGCTGGCGGCCCTGAAGATCCTGTCGGATGCCGCCGCCATCATCGCCGAGGGCGAGGTGATGCAGCTGGCCGCCGCGAAGAATACGGCCACCACCGAGGACGACTACCTCGCCATCATCGACAGCAAGACCGCCGCCTTGTTCTCGGCCGCTGCCGAGGTGGGAGCAGCCATCTCCAGCCAGCCGCAACAGCAGCGGGCAGCGCTGAAATCCTATGGCCGCAACCTCGGCATCGCGTTCCAGCTGATCGACGATGCGCTCGACTATTCGGGCGACAGCGCCCGCATGGGCAAGTCGGTCGGCGACGACTTCCGCGAGGGCAAGATCACGCTGCCCGTGATCTTGTGCTTCCGGCGCGGCAGCGACGAGGAGCGATCCTTCTGGACGCGCACGCTGGCCGAGGGCGAGATCCGTGATGGCGATCTGGAACACGCCATCCACCTCATGAAGAAGCACAGCGCCATCGAGGCGACCGTGGAGCGGGCCCGCCACTACGGCGACATCGCACGCGACGCGCTGGCCATCTTCGGCAGCAACGCCACCGCCCGCGCGCTGACCGATGTCATCGCCTTCTGCATCTCCCGCGCCAACTGATCAGCGCGCAGTCCCGCAGGGAAACTCGATCGCGGTGGCGACCGTCCACCAATCGGGCCGCGCCGCCGATATGCGCTGCGCGGCGGCCGCGGCGTCTTCGGCCCTGGCAAAGAGCGCAAAGCACGTGGGGCCGCTTCCCGACAAGGCCGCGATCTCGACACCCGATTGAGCCTCCAGCGCCCGCTTCACCTGTGCAATCACTGGTAGCAAGCGGGTTGCCGGAGCCTCGAGATCGTTGCCGACTGCGCGCATCAGCGCAAACAGGTCGGCACGGCAGGAGAGAACGGGCCATGCGGGCGCTTCAGAGCCTGCCCCCGGAGGAAGCGGAGAAGCGCCCAGCGCCTTGAAC
>JBDHTJ010000243.1:0-5718 GCA_039808585.1 Hyphomicrobiaceae bacterium
GGAAGACGCGGCTCATGCCGCGGCTGTCCGGGACCTTTACCCGCATTTGTCCCTCGCACCGGGAAGGCGGAGAGGAAAAGACCAGCGTCCCCAGCGCCGGCAAGCCTTTCGTAATCATTGACGCGTATGGCTCGAGTGTCAGGCTTCAGGCACCCGTCCTCAATGCGCGCACCGCACATGACGTTCGCAAACCCCACGACGTTCGACATGGCGATGCAACTTTTCGACCCCCGCGGCAGGGCGGGCCGCCGCGACTTCCTCTACGCCGCCATCACCATGTTCGTGCTGCAGGTGGCGCTGCTGGCGCTGGTCGCCGCCTTCGACGCCAACGCCGAGGGGTTCTACCTGCTGCCGGCGAACTTCGCCTTCGTCTACATGGGCTACGCCGCCATCTCGCGCCGCATGCACGACCTCGGCATTTCGGCCTGGTGGATGCCGGCAGCCGTCGGCATCTGGCTCGCCGCCGGCTTCATGCTGGCGCTTCTCCTTGCGCTGATCCTCGGGCCCTCCGCGCTTTCCCCCGGCAAGCCCGGCTTCTGGCTGGCATTCTTTGCCTTGCTTGCCGCGCCGCTTACCGTCGCCGTGTGGCTGCACGTAGCCCCGGGCGACAGCGGGCCCAATCAGTTCGGACCGCCTTCCGAGGGCGCCGAGCCTGGCCCGGCAAAGCGCGCGCCCTTCGCGATGCTCGTTCCCGCCGAGTGACGGCCCGCGCGGCGCCGCGCATGTTCCCACCCACACTCCCTGGCGCATTGCCGCGCATCCTTGATTTTGCCCCTCGCCCGGCGCAAGTTCCCCTTGATGCGCTGCGCGAGGAATGGAACGCGTGGCCACCGGACAAGGCAGCCCATGGTCACGCTCCTCAACAATCGCCCACAGCGGCATCCCGAGAAGGCGAACAAGCCCGACACGCCCGTGCTGCGCAAGCCGGAGTGGATCAGGGTCCGCATTCCCGCCTCTTCGCCAACCTTCAACGAGACGAAGTCGATCCTGCGCCAGCACAAGCTCGCCACGGTGTGCGAGGAAGCGGCCTGCCCCAACATCGGCGAGTGCTGGGACAGCCGGCACGCCACCATGATGATCATGGGCGAGATCTGCACGCGCGCCTGCGCCTTTTGCAACGTCACCACTGGCCTCCCCAGCGCCCTCGACCCGGCTGAACCCGCGAATGTGGCAGAGGCGGTGGCGAAGCTCGGCCTCGAGCACATCGTCATCACCAGCGTCGACCGCGACGACCTGGACGACGGCGGTGCGGGCCATTTCACCGAGACCATCACCGCCATCCGCCAGCGCACGCCGAAGACGACGATCGAGGTGCTGACACCCGACTTCCTGCGCAAGCCCGGCGCCGTCGAGACGGTCGTTGCCGCGCGGCCCGACATCTTCAACCACAACCTGGAAACGGTGCCGCGCCTCTACCTACGCATCCGGCCCGGCGCGCGCTACTTCACCTCGCTGCGCCTGTTGCAGCGCGTGAAGGAGATCGATCCGACGATGATCACCAAGTCCGGGCTCATGGTGGGCCTTGGCGAGGAGCGCGAGGAGATCCTGCAGGTGATGGACGACCTGCGCGCGGCGAACGTCGATTTCCTCACCATCGGCCAGTATCTGCAACCCACCCGCAAGCACGCAGAGGTAAAGGCCTTCGTCACGCCCGCCGAGTTCAAGTCCTACGAGGAGACGGCACGCGCCAAGGGCTTCCTGCTCGTCTCCGCAAGCCCCATGACGCGCTCGTCCTATCACGCCGGTGACGACTTCCGGAAACTTCAGGCGCTGCGCGCGGCCCGCGCGCAGGCGTGACGGGGGCATGCAGCGCGTGCTCATCATCGGCATCTCCGGTGCGGGCAAGACCACGCTGTCGACGGCGCTCGCTGCCCGCACCGGCCTGCCGCTGATCCATCTCGACAAGGAATTTTGGCAGCCCGGCTGGAAAATCACGCCGCGAGAGGAGTGGCGAGAAAAGGTAGCCGCCCTTGCCTCGGCCGAGCGCTGGATCATGGATGGCAATTTCGATGGTTCTCTCGACCTCCGCCTGCCGCGCGCCGATACCTTGATCTGGTTCGACTATCCGACGCACGTGTGCCTGTGGCGCGCCATGAAGCGTGCTGCACGCAGCTATGGCCGCGTGCGGCCGGATCTGGCGCCTGGATGCCCCGAGCGCTTCGACCTCGATTTCCTGCAATACATCTGGGCCTTCAACCGCGTGCAGCGCCCGCGGACCCTCGCCCGGATCGCCGCTTACGGGGCGCACCTCGAGCCCATCGTCATCCGTCGCGATTCAGACGCCCGCGGGCTGCTGGCCCGCATTCCCGCAACGATGCACTGAGCCATGTCGTCCTTCCGCACCACGCGCCGCATGCCGTTCACGGGCACCCAGATGTTCGACCTCGTGGCCGACGTCGAGCGCTACCCGCAGTTCCTGCCGATGTGCGAATCTCTCGTGGTGCGCAGGCGTTGGGAGGACACGGGCCGCCAGCTCGTGCTCGCCGACATGTCGGTCGGCTATGGCGCCATCCGTGAGACCTTCACCACGCAAGTCACCTTCGATCGCGAAAAGCTCACCGTGCATGCCGTCAACCCCGCAGGGCAGGTGAGCGGTCCCTTCCGCCGCATCGAGAACAGCTGGGTGTTCCGCGACGTCGCCGATCCCGGTTGCGACGTCGACTTCGCCATCGGTTACGAGTTCAAGTCCTTCGTGCTGCAAGCCCTCGTCGGCGGCCTTTTCGAGAAGGTGTTCCGCAAATACACCGAAGCCTTCGAAGCCCGCGCCCACACCATCTACGGCACACCCCGACCGTAGCGCCTCGCCGCCTCCCGCCCCTCGGTCTGCCTCCCCGGAAGACGCGGCCGTGACCGAAGCTCGCGTGGATCTCCGCCCGCGCGGAGATGACGTTGCAGTTCATGGCGCGCGTGTCCAAACCTACTCACCGTCATGCCCACGAAGGTGGGCATCCACGCAAGCCCGCGAGGAACGCACACGCTCCCCACTCTGCCTTCCCGGAAGACGCGGCGCATGCCGTGGCCGTCCGGGATCTTTCCCGTTCGTGGAGGATCGCTGCGGCATCGTGTAAGGATCCCGGGTCTCGCTGCGCTCGCCCGGGAAGGCAGAGCGGAGAGCGCGGCGGCCAGCAGGGGAGGTCCCACGGAATCGAAGCTGGCCCGGAACTCCGCCTTCGCGGAGATGACGATTGTGGGACGGGAGGCGTCCCCCAAATGGCGTCATGCCCACGAAGGTGGGCATCCACGCAAGCACGCGAGGAACGCACACCCTCCCCACTCTGCCTTCCCGGAAGACGCGGCGCAGCCGTGGCTGTCGGGGATCTTTCCCGCTCGTGGAGGATCGCTGCGGCATCGTGTAAGGATCCGGGTCTCGCTGCGCTCGCCCGGGAAGGCAGTGCTGAGAGCGCGGCGGGCAGCACGGGAGGTCCCACGGAATCGAAGCTGGCGTGGATCTCCGCCTGCGCGGAGATGACGTTGCAGTTCATGGCGCGAGCGTCCCCAACCCACTCACCGTCATGCCCACGAAGGTGGGCATCCACGCAAGCCCGCGAGGAACGCACACGCTCCCCACTCTGCCTTCCCGGAAGACGCGGCGCATGCCGCGGCCGTCCGGGATCTTTCCCGTTCGTGGAGGATCGCTGCGGCATCGTGTAAGGATCCCGGGTCTCGCTGCGCTCGCCCGGGAAGGCAGTGCTGAGAGCGCGGCGGGCAGCAAGGGAGGTCCCACGGAATCGAAGCTGGCGTGGATCTCCGCCGGAAGGCGCGCGCAGAAGGCGTGGTCAGCGGCCGGTCACGGCACGGCGCAGCAGGACGAGAGCCGCCTCTACCGACCGCATGCGGATCTCGTCGCGCGACAACGGGCCGAAGCGGCACTCCTGGTGCACGGTTGGTGCGCCCTTCAAGGAGCAGCCGAAATGCACAAGGCCCACGGGCTTTTCCACGCTGCCGCCGCCCGGACCCGCGACGCCCGTCACCGAAACCGCCACGTGTGCGCGCGAATGCGCGAGCGCCCCTTCCGCCATGGCGCGCGCCACCTCCTCACTCACGGCGCCCTTGGCCGCGATCACCGAGGCGGGCACGCCCAGCATTTCGGCCTTCGCCTCGTTGGAGTAGGTGACGAAGCCGCGCTCGACCACGTCCGAGGATCCCGGGATTGCCGTCAGCAGCCCGGCGACGAGGCCGCCGGTGCAACTCTCAGCCGTGACGATCATCTTGCCCGTGGCCCGGCAGGCCTGCAGCAGGCGGGCCGCCTGGTCGAGCAAAGCATCAGAGAACATGCGCAACGGCCTCCTCTCTCAGCGCGGGTCGCAACGGCAGCGCGCAAATGAAAAGCGACGCGCCTCTGGGCACGAGGCGCGTCGCAAGTATCAAGTCTTCGAGAGAGATGGCAAGTTATGCGGCAGCAAGTTTTTCCGCTTGAGAGAGAAGGGTATCAAGCGTCGTCCGGCTTTCCGGGCCCAATACCCGGACCGTCTTCATCTGCGCATCGCGCCAGACCGGATAGGCCTTGGCGATGACGCTTTCACCCTTGGGCGTCAGGTGAAGGCCCCGGCCGCGACGGCCAGCCGGTGGATCCATCGTGATGTGACCGAGCGCCAGCAGGCGCTTCAGGTTGCGTGATAGCGTCGACTTCTCGATGTCGAGCGTGTGGCCGATCTCGACGGCAGTGATGCCGTCCTGCTGCGCAAGCTGCGTCAGCAGCGTGAATTGGCTGGCGGTGATGCCGAGCGGGCGAAGCGCGTCGTCGTAGACCCGCGTGACGATGCGCGAGAGCTGGCGCACGCGCGTGGAAATGCAGGAAGACGAAGTGTTCTCGGCAATCTCACCGATATCGGGGAGTGCGGCTGTCACGCCCGGCGTCATTATGTTCATCGGTGCAATCCTCGCCCCATAGTCCCATGCTTACGGGAGCGAGTTGCGCCGATTCGAGCCGGTCTGGCAACTCACAGGTTAATCGATCGTTACGGTTGCGGTGGCAAGTGCGGCAATGCCCTCGCGCCGGCCGATGCTGCCCAGGCCCTCGTTGGTCGTGGCCTTGACGCTGACGCGGCCCAAGTCGAGCCCGAGGATCTCTGCGATGCGCGCGCGCATGGCTTGGCGATGCGGCGAGATCTTCGGCGCCTCCGACAGCAGCGTGACGTCGACATTGAGAATGCGTCCGCCGGCCTCTCGGACGCGCCGGGCCGCATCCTGGAGGAAGAGATGCGAGGCAGCGCCCCGCCAACGCGGATCTGTGTTGCGGAAATGCTCGCCGATGTCGCCGTCACCGATGGTGCCTAGCAGCGCGTCGGTGAGGGCATGAAGGCCGACATCGGCATCCGAGTGGCCTTCGAGCGTTGCGGTGTGGGGAATGCGCACGCCGCACAGCCACACGTGATCGCCGGGCACCAGCCTGTGGATGTCATAGCCCTGTCCGGTGCGGATGTCGGGCAGTCGCGCGGCTCCTGTCAGCATCGTCTCCGCCATGGCGAGATCCTCTGATGTCGTGATCTTGCGGTTGGCTTCGCTGCCGGCCACAAGGCACACGTCGAGCCTCGCCCATTCGGCGACCGCCGCATCGTCGGTGAAGGCGTCGAGACCTTTCCTCGCAGCGGCGCGATGCGCGCTCAGGATGTCGTGAAAGCGAAACGCCTGGGGCGTCTGCGCCCGCCACAGCAGGCTGCGGTCCAGCGTCTGGGTAATCCGCTTGTCGGCATCTGCAACCTTGACCGTATCGGACAT
>JBDHTJ010000244.1:0-5576 GCA_039808585.1 Hyphomicrobiaceae bacterium
CATCATGCAAAGACGATTGCAGCATTACATGCGAGCCGCCTAAACTGAACGAGAGATCGAGCCAGAACCTCCACTCCTTGCAGTCCTAGTCTGTCCCAAAGCATTCGACGACGGACACTCTCGGAGGATTTCAACAAAATGAGCAATAGTGTTTCACCGACTCGAGGCAACGGCCAGCGGAACGCAAGAGGGCCTCGGCAAACCAGCTGAGTTGTCCGGCACGATCGGGGGGCATCTCTGCGCGTACGGGATCAGCCGCGCCCATGATGTGCAACAGCTGCCGGTCAATCTCAGCCCGCAGCAGCAGTCTCATCGGGTCCATTGCAGCGCAAAAATTTAGAGGGATAGATTGAGGGATCGAAGGATCGAACCTACAATTTTGGCACAACATATCAACATGTTAGGCGCCGGCATCGTGGACCTCGGCTCCACCAATTAAATCAGTAACTTAGAGCCTGATCCAGTCAACACGCCGATGCACAGCGGCTCACTGTTACTGCGAGCGCCTGTAACGTTGTGGCGGTTTGTGGATCATGTAGTCGCGCTTGCCCGTTGGCAACCGCTGGGCGGCTGCAGTCTGTAGACAATTAGCCCCCCGTTGCGGATTGCATCATGCGCAACGGCAGGTAACGGCACACCTGCTGTACTCCATATTGAGCGGCAACGACCACTATCCGACTGGGCGCAGATGCGCCGCGTGCGTGGCTCCCTTCGCCGGTCGTTCACCGGCGAGTAGGGGGTGGCTAGATCGGAGGAGAGACGCCCGGGGCGAGCAATCGCAGTTGAACCCTTATTGATCCCCGGGACAGTGCGTGGCCCGTCACACGGGTGAAACATGACTCTGGCTCTTGTCGCACCATGAACGCGACCCACGCCATGAAGCAGATGTACGCTGCACCCCGCACCTGCAGGGCCATCTTCATTTCAGATGTCCACCTGGGGACCCGCACCGCGCAAGCAGAGGCCTTGCTCGACTTCCTGAAGCATCACGAGGCGCAGACGATTTACCTCGTGGGTGACATCATCGATTTCTGGAGGGTGCGTCGGGGCCCCCATTGGCCGCAATTCCACAATGACGTGATCCAGAAGCTGCTGCGCAGGGTACGGCGGGGCACCCATGTCGTCTTCATTCCCGGCAATCACGACGAGGGCCTGCGCGACTTTGTCGGCATGCATTTCGGCGGCATCGAGGTGAAGCGCAATGCCATGCACGAGACGGCCGACGGCAAGACGTACATCGTTACGCACGGCGACGAATTCGACGTTGTGATTCGCTCCGCGAAGTGGCTCGCCGTTCTGGGCGATCGCGGTTACGAATTTGCGCTTTGGTTGAACAATCCGCTGAACTGGGTGCGCAAACACCTGGGGTTCGGATACTGGTCGCTATCGGCCTACCTGAAATACAGCGTCAAGACGGCGGTGAATTTCATCGGCGCCTTCGAGACAGCGGTTGCCAGTGAAGCCAAGCGGCAGGGCGCCGATGGCGTCATATGCGGGCACATTCATCACGCTGCGGACCGGATGATCGACGAAATTCACTACCTCAACTGCGGCGATTGGGTGGAGAGCTGTAGCGCACTCGTGGAGCACGAGGACGGTCGGTTCGAGGTCGTGTATTGGCGCCAGACACTGCCGCTGAAAGCGCTGGCTGCACCGGTCTCAAAGGCTTTCGAAAAGGCGTGACAACGAGCGCACGTCTCGTGGACTTCTGATGCAAAGCATTCTCCGTGTCATATCCTTGAGACACATCGCTTCCAATCTCGCCGCCAACACGCAGCTGGCCGGGGGATTCCATGAAGCGGGTATTGATTGCGACCGATGCATGGGCTCCGCAGGTCAATGGGGTTGTTCGCACGCTCCAGTCTGTCGCTGAATGCGCCCGCAGAATGGGTGTTACTGTCGATTTCGTGACGCCTGAGGGATTTCCGAGCATTGCGCTGCCAACGTATGCCGATCTGCGCATTGCGCTGCCGAAGCCGTCCGAGATTGAGCGGCGGATCAAGACGGCAAAGGCCGATGCGATCCATATCGCAACTGAAGGGCCTATCGGCTTCGCGGTGAGACGCTACTGCATCAAGAACGACTTGCCTTTCAATACCAGTTTCACAACCAAGTTTCCTGAGTACATCTCTGCGCGCGCGCCGATCCCGGAGAGCTGGAGTTATGCAGTGCTTCGTCGATTTCATGGCGCTGCCGTGACGACGACCGTGTCGACGCCGTCGCTGATGGCGGAACTCCGCTCGCGAGGTTTCCTCAATCTCAGCTTCTGGACGCGCGGCGTGGACACCGATCTTTTCCGTCCAGACCGTGCCATCGACCTCGATTTGCCGCGGCCGATTTTTGCGAGCCTCGGCCGCGTCGCCGTCGAAAAGAATCTCGAGGCGTTCCTTTCGCTCGATCTTCCTGGAAGCAAGATCGTGATCGGGCATGGCCCGCAGGAGGAGGAACTGAAACAGAAGTATCCCAACGTACGATTCTTCGGAAAGCTGTCCGGCGAAACGCTCGCGGCGCATCTTGCTGCCGCCGATGTGTTCGTTTTCCCGAGCAAAACCGATACTTTTGGCCTGGTGCAACTCGAGGCCCTGGCGAGCGGGCTGCCCGTCGCCGCGTTTCCCGTTACCGGTCCCAAAGATGTGCTCGGCAACTCCACAGTTGGTGTTCTCGACTGGGATCTGCGCAAGGCCTGTCTGGCGGCGCTCGAGATTTCCTCAGAGGCATGCCGAAGCTTTGCACTTTCACAGTCCTGGGAAAACAGTGCGCGCCAATTCCTGGCGCATGCCGAGCGCGTCGCGACGATGGCAGCATCGAAGCGTGCACTGCGCACCGCCTCCTTCGGAGGTTCGCGACATGAGAGTGTTACATGACGTGGGTATGTAGCGTGCCGCACTAACATGTGACGTCCCGGTGCAATACCTTTTCCCCTCTTTGTTCATCACGCCCGGAAAAAAATCGTGACACAAACCGAATGGACCAACGCGTCCGTCACCAAGACCTATGCCCGTTGGGCGCCCGTCTATGATCTCGTTTTCGGCTCGGTATTCGAGCAGGCTCGAAAGGCGGCTGTCGCGGCAGGAGAGCGCGTCGGTGGTCGGATCCTCGAGGTTGGTGTCGGCACAGGGATCGCGCTTTCCTATTACGACCGGCGCTCGCGGGTTTTCGGCATCGATCTGTCGGAGGAAATGCTGGCCAAGGCGCGCGTGCGCGTGAGGGAAGAGCGTCTGACCCACGTCGAAGGCCTCGCCGTGATGGATGCGGAGAACCTCGATATCGCTGATGCGTCGTTTGATGTCGTCTCGGCGCAATATGTGGTGAACACGGTTCCTCACCCAGAGAAGGCGCTCGAGGAGTTTGCCCGTGTCCTGAAGCCAGGAGGAGAACTCATCCTGGTCAATCGCATTGGTGCTGACGCAGGCCCACGTCTCGCCTTCGAGCACATGTTCCAGCCGATTGCGAAGAAGCTGGGATGGCGCTCGGAGTTCCCCTGGCAACGGTTCGAGTCGTGGCTGCGTGCATCTGCCCACGACATGTATCTCATCGACAAGACGCCGATGCCGCCTCTGGGCCACTTCTCGCTCATCCGCTTCGGAAAGCGCAAGAAGCAAGGTGTGTCTGCTTCGCGCGCAGGCGAGCTCATAATCTAGGCCGGCCTGCCAAACTCCAACACATGCAAAGGATCAACGCTGATGCACGGATTTCTCGAGACCTTGAGGGTGCTGCGCTGGGATGACCACCGCTACTATCATCACAGCCGGATCAACCAATCGCTGCATCTCATCAGTGCGATCAGTTTTCTTTGTGCCTATCTGCTGGTTTTCAAGAACCCCGTTGCCGCGGTTCTCGTGGGATGGCTCATCGGCATGACGAGCAGGCAGGCGGGCCACTTCTTCTTCGAGCCGCGGGATTACGATCAGGTCAATCAGGCGACCCACGAGCACAAGGAAGAGATAAAGGTCGGCTACAACCTGAGCCGCAAGGTGGTGCTCATGGGGCTTTGGGCCCTGGCCCCGCTGGCGCTTTATGTTGACCCCAGCTTCTTCGGCACCCTGGAGCCCCACGCGAACTACAGCGAACTTGCGCACAATATCGCCGTGCTGTGGATCGTTATCGGAGTGGGTGGCCTGCTGTTCCGCACGGTGCACCTGTTCTTCATCAAGGATGTGCAGACCGGGCTTGCGTGGTTCACGAAGATCCTCACGGATCCTTTCCACGACATCTATCTCTATCACAAGGCGCCCCTCTATCTCTTGAAGGGCGAGCTTATCGACCCGATGCACCACGCGCGGGCGGGTGGCGCGGTCGATGACGATCACGCCGAAGAGGTGATTGCGGGTCCACGCTGATCAATTTTCAAGTTGTTGGCGTTCAGGCCTCGACCAGCTGGAGTTGGTCGAGGCCATTGGTTTTTTTGAGGGTGGCACCAAGACGGGCACACGTCAGCGTGCGCGTGTGGCCAAGCGCTCAGCTGCAACGAAATGCTGGAGCTCTACTCGGAGCGGAAGCGGCCGAGACGCACGGCCAGCATCTCGCGCAGGATCTGGCGCTTGATGGGAGGACGCGCGGGATTGGCATCTTGCCACCACCAGCCGTCCTCGCGCATGGCCCGGCAGGCTGCGATGAAGCGGTCGGCGACGTCCTGGAATTCGGTTTCCGAATAGTTCAGGCTGAAGATCAGCCGTCCGCTGCCGGTCCACGCCAGCGCCAGGCCCTGGGCGCGCAGGTAGAACTGAAGCATCCAATGATAGCGGCTCTTCTGTCGATGACAGATGACCCAAATCGACGAGAGGTTCGCGATTTCGAGCGGCAGTCCCTCGTCTGCCAGGCGCTTGTTCAAGACAGTGGCCCGCGCGTTCCAGCGTTCGTCGAGCCCTTCGTAGATGTTGCGGACCTCGGGACTGTCGAGCCGTTGCAGAAAGGCCTGCATAGAGGCCATCACGTAGGGATGCGAATTGAAGGTGCCGCGCGCGAAGCAGATATCTGCGGGGCGATCATCGCGGTACCGCTTCATGAAATCCTTGCGGCCGCAGAGGACGCCGATCGGGAAGCCGCCGGCGATGGTCTTGCCGTAGGTGACCATGTCGGCCTTCACACCGAAATATTCCTGGGTTCCGCCCATGGCGATACGGAAACCGACGAAGATGTCGTCGAAGACGAGTACGATGCCGCGGGCCGTGCAGATTTCTCTCAGCTGCTTCAGCCATTCCGCGTAGGCGGCGCGGGATGCATCCTTGCGTGCAACGCCATCGATGAGCGCCGAGTCTCCCGGGGGCGAACCGTTCGGATGCAGGATCTGGATGGGGTTCACGAGTACGCATGCGATGTCGGACCGGGTGGCCAGCACGTGCAGCGTGCGTTCGGACATCTCGGCAAGCGTCAAGGTGTCACGTGCGGGAATGGGATTTCCGACGCCCGGCTGCACATCGCCCCACCAGCCGTGGTAGGCGCCCGTGAAACGGACGAGGTATCTGCGGCGGGTGTGGTAGCGGGCGAGGCGGACGGCCTGCATCACGGCCTCGGTTCCCGACATGTGGAACGAGACCTCGTCGAGCCCGGAAATCTCGCGCAGGCGCTGCACATTG
>JBDHTJ010000245.1:0-5564 GCA_039808585.1 Hyphomicrobiaceae bacterium
AGTGTCCTTCAGATCGCGAAATTCGTTCCAAGCGCGCCGCAGAACGAGACGAATTTCGCGATCAGGACACTAGTGTGATGATCGAGAAGTCCGTTGCATACTTTGCGGCCGGCTTGGGAGACGGACTTCTCGATCTGAATCACACTAGATCATTGCTTTGCTAGTGTCCTTCAGATCGCGAAATTCGTTCCAAGCGCGCCGCAGAACGAGACGAATTTCGCGATCAGGACACTAGCGCGACGGGATCATGGGTGGCAGCGGCGGCGGTGCCGGGCTTGGCGGCTGCAGCGAGGGCGGCGCCGGATAGTATTGTCGCTCATGCGGTGGCGGCGGCGGAATGGGATACTGGGGAACGATGATCACCTGCGGCGGCGGCGGGGGCGGAGTGACACCCTTGGTTTGTGCCAATGCCGGCCCCGGCATCATCGCGGACGACAGGACCAAAGCCACGAGCAGTCGCGGAGACAGATGTGCTTTCATGAAGCCTCCTTCGGGCCCGGGCGCTGTCTCTGTTATATGATCAGCGATCGCAGCAAAATAAAGAGAGGGATGACATCATGCCTGCGAAGACCAGCGCAAATACGGCGCCGAAGACGGCGGAACAGCGCGTGAAGGCCGTGTTCGACGACATCGAGGCATCGCGCAACGTGCCGGACGTGAACAATTTCTGGAAGTACCTTGCGCGCGATCCTGCCCTTCTCGAGCGCACGTGGACGGGCGTCAAGGAGACGATGGCGCCGGGCGCCCTCGATCCGTTGGTGAAGGAGATGATCTACGTAGCCGTGAGCGTCACCAACGGTTGCGCTTACTGCATCGCCAGCCACACCGCCGGCGCCCGCAAGGCCGGCATGACGGAAGCCATGTTCGGTGAACTCATGGCCGTGGTGGGCATGGCCAACGAAACCAATCGGCTCGTCAATGGCTACCGGGTGCCGATCGACGAGATGTTCGAGAAGGCAGACCCTGGACCGGCCAAGCTTTGACCTGGTGTTCCGGCTCCGACATTTGCTTCCAGCTTCGGAACGCTCGAGAGCAGCTTTTGCACCTGGCGCATGGTAACGACGCCAGCCGCGGGCGGGGACCAAGCGTCAGGTGCGCTGCACTAGCGGCGGGCGTAGGCCAGCAGGCAGGCGCTGATCGTCATCGCCACCGCCAGCGCAGCGATGTAGGAGGCGACCAGGCCGAACAGCGGGAGCGTCAGTCCCAAGGCCAGAAAAAATGCGGAAAACGAGAGCAGGGACAGGGTCAGTCCCCGCATCACGCGGCGCACGGCGTCCACGCCGGACTGACTATGCGTGAACGTGCCGATCACGGTCAGGATCACCGGAAATGAGGCGAAGATGCCCGACAGCTGCCCACCCAGGAGATCGGCGCCGGTCATGATGATGGCGACGAGAGAGAACGTCGCCATCATGCGCGCAGGGATGTCCCACCAGGGCAGACGCACGCCGACCGGCGCACCCTTCGGCTTCGGCAAGCCGAGGTAGGCAACTGCCAGCGCCGCAAGCGCCATCGCCGTCGCGGTAAGCAGCCCCACGTCGACGCTGCGGATCAGAAACGCGACGCTGCCGAAAGCGACCACCGCTGCAGCAAGGCTAACGGGCCAGGGTGCAAAGCCGGACGTGATCGTGTAGGCGAACATGTACGCGACGATCGATAGCACGCCGAGTTCGACGCCCGTCGCGGCTTTGCCCGCAAATGCCTCGCCTTTGTCGAGGGCGAGGAAGAACAGCACGGGCCCCGTCATCCAGGGCAGGCCCATGATCAGCCCGCCGAAGGTGGCACCCCACCTCCGTGCAGCAAGCGACATACCCGCCACGAGGAGCGGCGGCACGGCGATCTTGAACAGGAACACGAGCCAGGACATCAGACCGCGCGCGAAAGGATCGACTGCAAATCGGCATCTGCCGTTGCGAATAGAGCATTCTCGATGCGCGTGTCGAACTCCGATCGCTTCAGGAAGTCGGCAATTGCCTTTTTCGCCTCGGGAGCGCCATCGAGGATGGCATCGTGATAGCTGACCTCGCCTCGCCTGTAGACGAGTTTCGCACGCAAGGCTGCGATGTGCAGGGCCCCGCCAGGGTCAGGGCAGGCTTCAAGCACGGCAAGTGCCCGCTCCAGGTCCCCGCCTGCCGTCGCGACGAGGGACAAGACATCGCCGATGTCATGTTGCAGATAGACACCGCTGGGCCAATGGTCGATGTCGAGGCGCACCGCCCAGGCCCGCACCAGCGCGTCGAAGAAAGCAGACAGCAGTTCCACTTCCTCGTTCGGCCAGTTCTGGCGCCAATGCGCATAGCCCAGCCGCCGCAGGCACATCTCCAAGCCCATGTAGCAGGGCGCATCGTCCTGCGCGATCAGCTGCAGATAGCGCGGCAGGAAAAAGCGCATGTCACGCGCTATCTCCGTCTCGCCCGCCTCGTCCCAGCCGTGCGCTGAGTTGGTGTATTCCGAAAGCAAGCGGGCGGGGATCTCCCGCAGCGGCGTCTCGACGAGCGCCGTTTCCGTCTCCTCGCTCATGCAGCAGGGGCAGTGGCACACCGTCAAGCGCCGCCCGATACGGTAGCGCGCAAAAAGGCGATAGGCCTCTTGCACGCACTCCTGCAATTGCGGCGTGAGGGGCGTTGCTGTCATCTCATGCGGGAGGCAACGAGGCAGAGCCTCTTCCACAAGAGGTGGAGAGGCTCTGCTCTGGCTCGACTGGACTGGCCTGGCTAGCGCGCGTTGGCGCAGAAGCGCTGGATACGCGCGCACGCATCCTCCAGCACATCCGTCGCCGTTGCGTAGGAGATGCGGAAGAACGGGCTCATGGCGAATGCCGCGCCATGCACGCACGCCACACCCTCTTCCTCCAGCAGCGCCAAGGTGAAATCCTGGTCGCTGTTGATCTTGGTGCCCTTGGCCGTGGTCTTGCCGATCATGCCTTCGCAAGATGGATACACGTAGAAGGCGCCCTGCGGCTTGGGGCACTTGAGGCCCTTCGCCTGGTTCAGCATCGACACCACCAGGTCACGCCGCTTCATGAACTCCGCATTGTTGCGGGGGATGAAGTCCTGCGGGCCGTTCAGCGCCTCGACACCCGCCCACTGCGTGATGGAGCAAGGGTTGGACGTCGACTGCGACTGCAGCTTGCACATGGTCTTGATGAGCTGCTCGGGCCCGCCGGCATAGCCGAGCCGCCAGCCCGTCATGCAGTAGGCCTTGGAGAAGCCATTGAGCGTGAGCGTGCGATCATAGAGGCCCGGCTCCACCTCGACGGGCGTATAGAACTTCAGCCCGTCGTAGATGAGGTGCTCGTACATGTCGTCCGTCAGCAGCCAGACGTGCTCGTGCTTCATCAGCACGCTCGTGAGCGCCTTGAGTTCGTCCTTGGAATAGGCGGCGCCCGTGGGGTTGGACGGCGCGTTGAAGATGAGCCACTTGGTGGCGGGCGTAATTGCCTTGTCGAGCGCCTCGGGCTTCAGCTTGTAGCCATCCTCGAACTTCGTCTCGACGAACACAGGCTTGCCGCCGCCAAGCAGCACGATGTCGGCATAGGACACCCAGCACGGCGCCGGGATAACCACCTCGTCGCCGGGGTTGAGGGTGCACAGCAGCGCGTTGTAGAGCACCTGCTTGCCGCCGGTGCCGACCGAAATCTGCGACGGCTTGTATTCGATGTTGTTCTCGCGCTTGAACTTGGCCACGATCGCGGCCTTCAGCTCAGGGATGCCATCGACGTCCGTGTAGCGCGTCTTGCCCGTCTTCAGCGCCTTGATCGCCGCCTCTTTGATGTTGTCCGGCGTCTCGAAGTCCGGCTCACCCGCGGAGAGCGAGATGATGTTACGGCCTTGCGCTGCGAGCTCGCGTGCCTTCGTGGACATCGCGATGGTCTGAGAGGGGGAGATTCGGTTCACGCTGTCGGCAAAAAAGCCCATCGGTGGCCTCTTCCATCTGTTGCGCGGATAGACGATGTGGACGGCTATTCCCGCCGGGGATCCTCGCGAGCCCGGGCGATAGCTTAGGGTTCCGCGCAAACGGGCGGGACCCTAAGCCCAGCCTCCCCCGTGTCAAGGGCAAATGCTGGCACGACAGGTCTATTCCGGCGCCCGCGTGGCAAATGCTGACGGCGGGCGGCGGCCGGAGGACAATCGCAGCGATTGCTCAGGTGGGCGATGTCATGCCGAATTCCTGCGCCTTCACGCCGGAGGCATCGGCCTCTTCTGCCGAGAAGTCGATGTGGATGTGATTACCGTCAGGGTCGTGGATGTTGATCTGGAGTTCGTTGGAACCCGGCACGCGGATCGGCGCATAATGCACCCCCTCGGCATCAAGGCGCTTCACCAGCTCGCTAAGGCCTGTTGCCGAGAATGCGAAGTGCTCCAGACGCAGGCCGTCCGTCTTGGGTTGTGAAGGCACCCCCACGAGATGCACCGCGGGCTGGTCGCCACAATAGAGCCAGGCTCCGGGGAACTTGAAGGGCGGTCGCCAACCCGGCTTCATGCCGAGAACCCGGCCGTACCATTCGACCATGCCCTCGAGGTTTGCGGTGCGCACGTTGACGTGCTCGAGCCTGTTGATCGGCATCCTGGTTTCCTCCGGCCTTTTGTCGTTGCGCAAAGGCTAGCGCACCAAAGCGCTAGGGGCAAATGCGAGCCCTGGGCGAACCCGCCTAGTCCTCGATGATCGCCACCGCCCGCGTCCAGCCAGCCGAGGCCGCTTTGATCTTCACCGGGAAGCACGCCACCATGAACCTCGTGGATGGCAGCGTCTCCAGATTGTGCAGCTTCTCGATATGGCAATAGCCGATCTCGCGGCCTGCCTTGTGGCCTTCCCAGATGAGGCCGGCATTCTTGGTCTCCGCGAAACGCCGGGCCGTGTAGACGAACGGCGCGTCCCATGACCAAGCGTCGGTGCCCGTGATGCGCACGCCTTGCGACGTCAGGTAAAGCGTCGCCTCGCGCCCCATGCCGCAGCCCGTGGGCACGTAGTCCGGCTTGCCGTAGCGGCTGCCGGCAGCCGTATTGACCACCACGATCTCGAGCGGTTGCAGCGTGTGCCCGATGCGCGCCAGCTCTTTCTCGATGTCCTCGGGGGTTACGACATAGCCGTCGGGCAAATGCCGGAAGTCGAGCTTCACGCCCGGCTGGAAGCACCACTCCAGCGGCACCTCGTCGATGGTGATGGCCCGCTTGCCGCCGTCCCATGTCGAAGCGAAGTGCCAGGGCGCGTCCAGATGCGTGCCGTTGTGGGTGGAGATGTCGATCCGCTCCATGGCCCAGCCCTCTTGCGCTGGGAGCTGATCCACGGTGAGACCCGGGAAATAGCGGCACATCTGTTCTGCCCCTTCCGCGTGCGCGGTGTACTTGATCTTCGGCTCCATGCCCGGTGGATCGGAGGCGATGTCGTTCTCGAGCGGAACCGAGATGTCGATGATGCGGCGGGGCATGGGCGTGTCGTCTCCTCGGGGAAGGTTCTTTTTCAACTGAGCTTACGCGTCTCGGGCGGCTTGTCGACACCCGGATACTGCGTTCGCCGCAGCGCGCTTGCGGGTTGTCCATGACAGCGGCCCCGGCTACCTTTCG
>JBDHTJ010000246.1:0-5415 GCA_039808585.1 Hyphomicrobiaceae bacterium
CCATCCGCGGTGTTGTTACGAACAACGGGCTCGTAGTGCTGGGGGCCCTGATGTTCGAAGGCGATGCGTTCCGCCTCGGACCAGCCATCGAAGCGGAGGACGCCCGCGAGACCGGCCTCCTTGGACGCCTTGGCAAGGAAGGCTGGTGTGTGCTCCGGGATGAACTGAACGCTCAGCAGGCGTTCGAGAATCACCTTGCACAGGGCGTTCGCCCGCGACCCGGCGCAATGCGGGCACCAACGTCCACGACTGGCATCACTCTGGCTCATCGAGAACTCGTGGCCCTGCGCGCACTTCCATTGCAGCGGTGTCGCGTTGTTCTTGTACGACACGGACAGAAGCTTGCCGCCGCGCCGGAGCGCCAGCTTGGCTGCCCCCGAAACATCGAGGGCGCGGCGCGCTGCCGCCGCCTGGCGATTGCAACCGCACGCAAGCCGGCCGCGGGCCAGCTTGGCTGCTGCTCCCTGAAACACCTTTCCGACGCCGCGACAGTCGGGGTCGTCGTGCATGTAGCTGAGCTTCGACCTCTGGTTCTCATAGCTGCCCCAGACCAACAGCTTGTTGTCCCTGCAGACCTGCTTGAGGTCGGCAACGGCGCCGTCGCGTTTGGCGGTGTTACTGGCGAAGGCCGCGCGCATACGCGGCCCGCGGCTCAGGGTCACGGCCCATCCGCCACCACCGGGGAAGCGTTCAAGGTCTGCCGGGTTGACCCCCTGGACGAAGGGGGACGGAGCACCGTACATCAGGTGAATGGCGCTGGGGATCGGCTTCGGCTTCGACATTTTTTATCTCCTTAAGCCGCAGTTCCGTTGGGCACGGGGGTGCGCGTGAGCGCCGTCCGTGCGATGATCGGCTCTACAAAGAGTCGGTGGGCGACATATGCGGCATATATCGTCCACTAGTGAATTATCCCGCAATCCGGGGAGGAGTGCAACATGCCCAGTCCACGGGCCAAAACGGACGCTGCCTCACGGCTGCGGACGGCCGGCGCTGCCGCGCACAGCTACCCCAAGTCAGACTTCGCCCGGTTCTGCAGCAAGGAAGGGATTAATTGGGCTGGTGTCCTCGACTATGTACGGGACCGGTGCGGGTTCGTGGAGGATAGGCAGCTATCCAAATATCTGGATGTTCCAAGCAGCACCCTTTCTGCGGTCCGCAAGGGCAACGCGGAGCTTTCGATGCTGGCCAAGTTCCGGTTGCTGGACCGGTTCGGCTACCACCTAATTGCCGAGGCGGCGGAGTTACTCGACGGCGATGAGATTGCGGCCAAGCAAAGACGCGCGGCTCGGCGTGAGCGTGCCTCCTCGGTGCGAAGGACCGCGGCGTGAGGCAACCGAGCGCGAGCGCGGCCCCGGCATCAGCAAAACCACGCGGGTCTTATACGAGCACGAGAAACTTGGACCGAGCAGGAAGCAAACGCCGAGCAACGTGAAGGCCGATCTGGCCGCGCTCCTCTCCGAGCAATTCCGTAGAAAGCGGTCCATTAGTCTTGAAATCATGTCCGGACGGGTGAATTTGCCGCAGCGACTCAACGCACTGATTGACCAGCCGGGAACCTTTGCCAATAGCCTCGTACCCGGTCTAGGGGAGAAGAAAAGAATTGCATCTTAGTGAATGGGTCCGAGACAGAATCTCGGCGCTCGCCAGAAATCACGCGGTCGTATGGGTCGAAGATCCGTATCGTCTGCTTGACCAGCAGGACGCTGACGCGCTCGCGGAAGAGTGTCAGCGCCATGGTCAGCCGGTCGCCGTGGTTGCCAACGCCTATCGTCTGCGCCAATACCTGAACACGTTGAACCCAGTCAACGCGTCGGCAAAGTTTGTTGTTGTGGATCAGTCCTACACGTGCCGCGATCCGAACGTCTTGCCTCAGGACGCCAAGCCCACGGATCTGGTGCCGCTTCTCGCCCCTGACTGGAAGCCATACGTAGCATCGGATGCGCGGTTCCGCCCCACCGTGCGCGATTTCTTGGTCGAAGCGACGGGGTTCGACGATTGGCCGAACGAGGTCAACATCTACCCGTACGAAAGGCTGGCGCGCAGCAACCCGGCAGAATTTGTGCGCGCCTATTCGACTTTTCGCGCCATAGGACGCACCTTAACCTCGGACGACTTGGTGCTCGTCGGTGCGAGCGCCGTCTTGCAGGAGAACCTGTTCGAACTCACCGATCCGCTCACGGCCCTTGAACTGGCGTTTCATTCCGCAGAGCGATGGGCCGAGCTGGATGAGATGTTCAATTCTGTCGAACGTGAGGTTATTCAAACGCGGCTGCGCAGCTTACCTCCTCCTGTGGGCGACTTGTTCGGAGAAAGCGCCGAAGTGGCCCGCGCTGCAGTCACCGGTCTGGTCGTGCTCAAGCAACACTTTCCCGAAAACCCGGGCGCTCAATTGGTCCATGCATCGTCCGTGTTCACAAAATACAAGACCTGTGACATCCCAGTCCCCGGCGAACCCGCTCCATGGTTTGTCGCCGAGGAGATTCCTCGATACGAAAGGCTAATGAGTGACGAGTTCATGGGGCACGTCAAAGATGCGCTTCAACTCGACAAGCCAGAAAATGCTCGCCGATTTGGGCAAGAGGAACGGTACTCCAGCAAGTTGCGTTCCCTCGTCTCGTTCGAAATCGAGCGTCCCGGCCTAACGCTGGGTAGCTCCCGCGATCCATTCAGGCTTGATCACCTGGTCCCGGAATTTACACAGGCGAAGGCGGAGCTAATTCGGATCGTCAGTCAGACGCGTACAAGTGTCGAGAATCTGCGATTGCGCCCAACCAAGAAGCTCGAACTCAAACAGTTCTTGCAGCTCTTCGCGGAAGCGGGCGTTTGCCGGGTGGATCGCTTGCTTGGCAGATTGGAGACGCTGATCTATTACATCGAAGCGCCGGCGCGCCGCCAATGGACATCCATTCCCGGATTTGAAGACCGATGGACAAAGGAGGTCTCCGAGGCTCGTGAGGCAATGGCTATGGCCAGCAAGCTCAGGGACGAGCTAGATCAGAACTTTGGTCGACTATTGGAGGATCGCTACGCCGAAATTGTCCCGAATGAGGTGCTGCCCACGGATCTCTTTTACGAAAAATTCGTTGCCGAGCGGAGGCGTAGCCAAGACGGGTCTGTGCGCCGAGCGGTTGTGCTCGTTATCGACAGCATGCGGCTCGACATCTGGCGAGAAATAGTCCGTCCGGCTTTAGAAACCGAATACGACGTGGAAGAAACGATTGGCTTCGCGTTGCTTCCGTCAGAGACGCGATATTCCCGCCGTTCGTTTTTCGCCGGTAAGACCCCAGGAAGTTACGTCGAGGGCAAGGAGTCCGATCTGCTTGCACAACTTGTCGGCCGTGTTCACGGGAAGCCAGTCGAGTTTGAGGATCTTCAGCCTCGTCGACCCGGGATGGCGTTCGGTGTCCGCTCTAAGGACTCACAGAGGACCACATATGCCGGGGTGTTCGATTTCCCCGATGTGCTTTCCCATGAAGTTAACTGGGACCCGCATACACTTCACGAAGTGCAACGCCCCCTTGTAGAGAAGATTCGGGCGTTGCTTCAGGAAGTTGGGAACGACGCATTAGTGTTTATCACGGCCGACCACGGCCATGTTCTGCAAGAACGCGGTGCGCCTATCCGCATACGCGGCGCGACCAATGGTGTTGGCTATCGCGCGGCACACGTGGCGCAGCGCGTTGAGGGTGAGGCGGCCGCACGGCTGTTCCAAATCGAGGCCCGCAAGCTGCGCCACAACACGACGGGATGGTTCGTCTTCCCTAAGCCGGGGTCTGCCCTACGAGATGCCGACGACACCAGACGCTTCAACCCCTCCGCCAACTATCGTCACGGCGGAATCTCGATGGTGGAGGTCGTGATCCCACTCGTTTGCCTCAGACACCGCTCTATGGTGGCGAAGGTCACGCTCGTCCCAGTCGCACGGCAGAAGGCAAATGTGGGCAAGCCACTTGCAATAGAAATCGCGGTCGCCGCGGACACCATGCTGGCCTCGCCGGTCTTCGTAACGGCGGACCAGGACGCCGTTGAAAGTGTTTGGGTGACCGACGTGTCTACAAAGCCCCAAACCGTTGTCGTGAATTACCTGCCGACTGACGCCGGAAAACGCCGCGTCGAATTTACCGCGCTGATGGCCGGGGAACGGGTCGGTGAGGCCACCCTAGTCGTAGACGTGATGGCCGCAAAGGTGGCTGATGAAGATCTCGCGCGGGCCAAGCTCGCCAAGCTGTTTGGAGATGATTGATGTCGTTGGCAAATAAGGCGGAAGAGGTATTTGGGCGGCTGGTGGTCGAGAAGCGGCGGACGCGCCTATCGGATCTGAAGGAATTCCCGCGCTACGTGATCGAGTACCTGATAAACCAATTTTGCCCGGGCCACGACTTCGATGCTGAAATCGGTCGAGTGCGCGCGAAGCTCGCCAAGAACTACGCCTCCCCCGCGGACGCCCCGCGCATCCTCCATGAACTCAAGCAGAAGCGGAAGCTCGACCTCATTGCGCGGGTGGAGGTTCGGCTTGAAACATCCGAGGACAAGTACTGGGCCGGGATCGCGGCAATTAATGAGCGCACGATCCACATCGACGAAAACCTGGTCAACAAGTATCCGCGCCTCATGGGCGGCCTATGGGGAATCGCAGAGGTGACCTACGATGAAGCGCAGGTGTGGAAGGGCAAGATTACACCTCTCTTTCTTAGCGATTTCACACCATTCCAACACGGTCATATTGACGTTGAAGAGTTTCAGACCAAGCGAGCCCAATTTACGCGAGGCGAGTGGCTAGATCTCGTCATCAACACCATTGGGATGAATCCGGAGGCGTTAACGCATCGCCAAAAGCTCATTTCGGTCTTACGCCTCGTGCCGATGGCGGAGCGCATGGTTCACCTGATCGAATTGGGCCCACGCGAGACCGGGAAGAGCTACGTATTCAAGAACCTCTCCTACTACTCATACATGCTCTCCGGCGGCCGGGCTTCGCCGGCGCAGCTCTTTGTTCACGGGGGCACGGGAAAGCCGGGGTTGGTTGCGCAATTCGACACGCTGATCTTCGACGAGATCGCGCATACTGAATTCCGCGATCCGACCGCGACGATTTCAATCTTCAAGGATTACATGGAGTACGGGAACTTTAGTCTTGGCAAATTTCAGGTGAAAGGCGAAGCGTCCGTCGTATTCATCGGCAATATCGATGTGCTGGGCAGCCTTCCTCATGAGAAGTACGAACATCTGTTTGAGCCGCTACCCGAGGAGCTGGTAGACACCGCGTTGTTCGAGCGTGTTCATGGCTACATTCCTGGTTGGGAAATGTCGAAGCTGACTGACAAAAGCTTTGCAGAGGGATGGGGCTTCACGTTGGACTACTTTGCAGAGCTGCTCCACCTCTTACGTGGTTCGCTTCTGCCTTCCGATCCGGCG
>JBDHTJ010000247.1:0-5345 GCA_039808585.1 Hyphomicrobiaceae bacterium
AGAGGCTCGGTAAGCGGTGTAAGGCTTCGACCTGCAAATACTTGAAGCGCTGTAGCCGCGAAGAGCAATGCCGCGACGAAGCCGACTGCGCGCACGGGCAAGGGCATGACGTTGGGCGCACTGATAAGCACCAGTCCCGCGGCCCACAGCGCCGCGCCTGCGGCAAATGACGGAGCGCTGGCCTCAAGCGACATCGCTGAACCTGAGACAACCAACGCCTGACCAGCAATAAAGACGAGAAAGCCTGCGGCAAGGACATCTTGTCCGCGCCGTATGAAGTGGACGGCAAGCAAGGCCGCCCCGACGACGAGAGCGGTGCCATCTATTCCCCACGCCAACCCTCGCAGCGAGGTTGAACTGGCAAAACTGCCTGCCAAGCCTAGGAGTGCGCCAATGATGAGGCACAACGGCGCAACAATAGATGGCCGTTCGTTGGACATGATCTACTCCCCAGCCCTCTTCAACGCTTGCGCATCCCGAAGGACACGGTCGACATCGAAACCATTGCGTCGGCAGTCGTCAAGCGATCAGTGGACTGGCAGTCTCCGAACAGGAATCCCTAAAATGCAGGCGTGAACCAACCGCCTCCGGAGGGTCTTGCGATGGCCGAGATGAAAGCAAAAGCCAAGCCCGTCGTGACCACGCCGGCTGAGCGCCGATGGTTTCTTGGACTGCCGACTTGGATCCGCGCTAGCGCCGCCGAGACGAACGGTGGGCTCAGCTTGATCGATCAGGTGATCCCGGCTGGGTTCGAGTCGCCTTGGCACGTCCATCACGAAGAAGACGAGTCGTTCTTCATTATAGAAGGCGCGATGACCGTGGTGGTCGGCGATCGCTCTGTCACCCTCAATGCTGGCGATTTCGGTTTTGGACCGCGCGGCATCCCGCACGGGTTCCGCATTGAGAGCTCAAAGCCTGCCCGTGTGCTCCTGATGACAAACGGGGGCGGCTTTGCCGCGTTCATCGAGGAGGCCAGCGTTCCAGCGGACAACGCAATGCCGCCCGAGCCAGATCCAGCCGACCTGCCGAAGCTCTTAGCCTGCGCGGAGCGCCACGGCATAGGCATTCTCGGACTCCTGCCCAGCGTCTGATCGAAGTGACATTCTATTGCCGCGGACTACGAAAACAGATGGCTGTCGCGATGCCCCACATAGTTGCCGGCTTGTTTGACTGCAGTGCAACGACGCACAGGGCCATTAGCGAAGGTGAGCTTGCTTAAATATGCTCAAATATATGACGGAATTGGAATTCTGCAGGTTCGTCGAAATTGTCAACATGGGTTTCGTCGACCTATCGGACGCCTTGCGAGCCGGCAAGATCGACGCGGCGTTCGTTTGGGATCCGTGGGTGGAGAACTTTGTCGAGAAGGGCATCGCTCGGGTTCTTTCCGAGGACACTTCGCTGACGATGGTCATTCCCGTACGTGACGAGTTCAGAAAAGCTCATCCAAGCGCCGTTGAGAGGTTCTTGCGCGCCCACAAGGAAGCATCGCTTTACGCCGCCGCAAACAAGCCGAAGGTCAACGGTTGGTTCCGGGAACCGGAAGCGGCCCGCCAACTCAGTGAAGCCGTTGTCGAGAAGTCTACTGGTGTCGATCCGCAGTGGAACGCCAAAACTATGAGTGACATACGGCTCGCGTTTTCCGATGCCGAACTGGCGCGGTATTTCGGCCTTGGGAAGAAGGCTGGAGAGTTGAAAATCTATCCCGTCACGCCGGACCTCGAACGCAAAGTCGATCTCTCGATTGCAAGAAAGCTAGACGGCGAGAACTGGCAGTTCGACCCGACTACGGTAAAGCTCAAGTAAGCGTGTAACCCTACAATCGTTGGGCGAAATACCTGCGCGCGCCTTTGTCTCGGCGCGCCTTTGTCTCAACGTACTGCTCTCTATTGACCAGCTGGGGCGCGGCAGCATCATTCTGATTGCTGCTGCGCATAGGTCGCAGGTGCCCGGGGCAGAAAGTCGACCAACGGAAGCTCTTGAAGCCATCGCGTTCTCGTTCGCCTACCGTTCCGCGACTGGCAGCTAACGGACGGCAAAGCGTGAGCGGCCGGCACCTTCGTCGAAGGCAGAAGTGGACCCAACTCGGACATCGCCCCGATCACGGGACTAGGTAACGCTCAACAACCTTGAGGTCCGGCTCGTAGCCAATACCAGGACCATCGGGCACTGTGATCTGGCCCTTCTCATTCGTGTCGATGCGGCCCGACCAGAGGCAGGCTTCCCGCTTCATGTAGAACACTTCGACGTACGTGCCATCATCGCGCGTGGCCATCAGATGGAGGGTGGCAAGAAAGCCCGGCCCGAAGTACGGCGAGTGCGGTGCGAGCTTTACCCCCATATTGTCGGCAAGAACTGCGACCTTGCCGTATTCCGTCACACCGCCGACCTTGATGACCGATGGCTGCGCATAGGTGACGGCTCCGGCCGTCATCATCTGATTGAACTGGTGCACCGTGCATGCATTCTCGCCGGCCGCGGTTGGAAGCCCGCCTCTGTTGCGGACGTCGGCAAGCGTGTTGAAGTCCTCGGGTGGCCAGATTGGTTCTTCCAGAAACAGTGGAGCAGCATCCCGGCAATCGTGTGCGAACGCGATCGCGGTCCGACCATCAAACGGACAATTCATGTCCACCATGAGAGGAACATCTGGGCCGATAGCCCGACGCGCAGATTTGACAGTAGCGACGGTGGTTTCGTGCAGCTTGATGGCAGGGTACCCACGCCGTAAAGCCGTCTCACATTCTTCGGCTACAAGTCCCGGCTCGCCGATCCGAAGCAAACTTGCGTACGCTGGAATTTGCTGTCGCTTGATCTGGCCAAGGAGGCGATGCAGCGGCTCGCCCCTGATGCGCGCCGCGAGATCCCACAACGCAATATCCAACCCGGAAATCGCAAACATCGTGATGCCATAACGCCCGAACAGATGCAGGTTGCGCTGTATCCGCTCCATCACCGAAGGAATGTCAGCGGCATCCGGCACCTCAAGACCGCGCGCTTGTGGTGCAATCATTTCGTGGATGGCAGTCACCGTCGATCGCGGACAGACATAGCCCCAGGCATCACCCCAGCCCGTGAGGCCGGAATCAGTCGTCACTTCGACCAGAACGATATCGACGGCAGCGATCGACGCCGCGCCCTGCTTGAAGCTAGCGACGCCCGAATCGTAAGGGATCCTGATGTGATGGGCGCGAACGTCTTTGATCAGCATAGAATGGCCCTCAAGCTGCCCTCTCGGCAGCCTAGGGACTTTCAGTTTGGCTGACCAGAGGGTGACCTGACCTTGGCCCGCAATGGATTAGACGCTTACGCATGTGCGTGGTGGCTACGTGCGTCTAGTGTCGGTGGAAGCGGTCGAAGAGGATGAGGGCGGCAGCGGATCAGCGGTCTGCGCGCTCAAGTACCGCTGCACCAGCATTGTCGCGGCTTGTGATGCAGCCGCCGCGTAGCCGCGGTCGCCGTGGACGAGGATCAGGGAGATCGCGCCTTCCGACAGTAGCCACACCGCGCGGGCGAGTTCCTTCGAGCGCGCGACGCCCGCCCGCGCGAGTAGATCCGCGAAGCTAGCTTCAAGCTGCGCCTTGTGCCTGCGTGCAATCTTGCGCGCAGGGTGACCAGGCAGATCGGCCAGCTCGATGACGAGCCGCGTGAACCCAGAGCCCGCCCATCGCGGACGGTCGGCCCAGACAGCCAAGTCGCGGAACATTGCCTTGATGATCTCTTCGGGAGATCCCGACAGCTTGTCTCCGAACGTCTGAAATGCGCGCAGCGCGAGTTCATGTTGTTGAGCGAGAACGTCGGTCAGCAACTGATCCTTGCTTTCAAAGTGATGATAGAGTGTGCGCTTGGTCAGTCGGGCAGATTCGGCGATCTCGTCCATCGTCACACGGCTGTAGCCTTGGCGCCGGAACAGCCGATATGCCGCGTCCAGAATGCGATTTCGTGTGGGCGCTGCAGCTCGCGGCATCAGGGACGCTTTCAAAGTATACTCTATAGTGAATTTACACTACGGCCGCCCAAGTTCAATTCTTCGAGTGGCATCTGGTCCTTGGGAGAATTGCATCATGTCGCAACCCCGACTGACAGTGAGAGACATCACGGCGCGACCAATCCTGCTGAAGTTGAAGCGGCCAGTCGTCGCCCGCATCGCCACCATCACCGAGTGGCCCATGATCCTCATCGACCTCACGACCGAGGAGGGCATCGTCGGACGCAGCTATCTCGAGCCCTACGTGGCCAAGTCGATGCGATATCTTGTGCCGGCCCTGCAGGACCTTGGAATCATGCTGAAAGGTCGGCAGGTCGCCCCGGCGGAACTCTTCGATGCGGCGCGCAAGTCGCTGCACTTCGTCGGCTATGAAGGGTTGTCGATGATCGCCGCATCCGGTCTCGACATGGCGGCCTGGGATGCGCTGGCCAAGGCAGCGAACATGCCGCTGTGCGTGCTGCTGGGTGGCTCTGTCGGTCCCGTGAAAGCCTACAACAGCAATGGGCTTTGGCTGCGGACGCCGGAGGCGCTGGCTGAGGAAGCGATCGCTTTGCGAGACGAAGGAGGCTTCGCCGGTTTGAAACTGCGCCTAGGGCGGGATCGGCCCGCCGATGACCTGGCCGCGATCGCGACTGTGAGGAAAGCTGTCGGTGACGACATTCGTCTGATGGTCGACTATAATCAAGGACTCAACCTCGCGGAGGCTCTCCATCGTTGCCACGCAATCGATGACCAAGGACTGGAATGGATCGAGGAGCCGATCGTCTACGACAATCTGAATGGCTATGCGCAGCTTGCGTCAGAGTTGAGAACGCCTCTTCAGATTGGCGAAAATTTCTACGGCCCGCGCGAGATGTACAAGGCTCTGCAGGAGAAAGCATGTGATCTCGTGATGCCGGATTTCATGCGGATCGGCGGTGTGTCCGGTTGGATGCGGGCGGCGGCGATCGCGGGGGCGGCGGGCATTCCGATGTCGACCCACCTTTACCCGGAGGTCGCCGCACACGTCATGCGCGCAACCGAGACGGCGCACTGGCTCGAATGGCAGGACTGGGCCGATCCAGTGCTGCAGAGGCCGTACGAGATCAAAGACGGGCTTTTGCATATCCCGGAGGTTCCCGGCGTCGGCCTCGAATGGAACGAGGATGCCGTTTCCGCGCACCAGCTGCGTTGAGATGATAATGTCCGCTTAGCCTAGCGAAGCCGTCGAGCCGCCGTAGCGTTCCAAAATGGTAGCGTTGCGATTGTCCCCAAACATCAGGAGACACGAGTTGCCATACCTCCATCCACTATTCCTCGTAATGCAAGGCCTGGGCGGACTTCTAATCATCACGGCCTTGTTCGTCCCAAGCGGCAGTAC
>JBDHTJ010000248.1:0-5342 GCA_039808585.1 Hyphomicrobiaceae bacterium
GCAAGCTGCTGCTGGGCCTGCGGCCCGAGCACATCACGGAAGCCGGTCCGCATCTGGAGCCGGGCGAGATCCCGTTCGACGCCAACCTCGATGTCACCGAGCCCATGGGCATGGAGACGCTGGTCTACTTCCCGCTCAACGGCACGCAGGTCTGCGGCCGCGTCAATCCGAATGCGGGCGCGAAGGACGGCGCCCCGATGCGCCTCGCCGCCAACCTCAACAACATGCACCTGATCGACGAGACCTCCGGCCGCGTCATCTGATGTGCTTACGGGGAAGCGCTTGATGCGCCCTCTTTGACGCATCCACCGCGGCTGAAGGAACAGCATCGGCCGCGCCGTGGAGCGTCCGCTTGAGCGTCCGCTCACCACGTCGAGATCGTGCGCTTGGTCCCACAGTTCATACGCGCGGTGCTGGGCGCAATCAAATGTCCAGGTCCTTCGCGAACGCCGCGCGCTCCTGGATGAAGCGATACCGCGCCTCGGCTTTCGAGCCCATCAGCGCGTTGACGAGGTCCGTCACCACCGCGCGATCGTCCGCGATCTCGACCTTGAGCAGCGTGCGCTTGTCGGATTGCATGGTCGTCTCTTTCAGCTGCGAGGCGTTCATTTCGCCGAGGCCTTTGAAGCGGCTCACCTCCACCTTGGCGTTCGCAGCGAATTCCTTCTTCAGCAATTCTTCCTTGTGCTTCTCGTCGCGCGCATAGAACGACTTTGCCCCGTGCGTCAGCTTGAACAGCGGCGGCATCGCGAGGAAGAGATGGCCCTGCTCGATCAGCTCCGGCATCTCCTGATAGAAGAACGTGATCAGCAGCGAGGCGATGTGCGCGCCATCCACGTCGGCGTCGGTCATGATGATCACACGCTCATAGCGCAGATCCTCGTCGCGGTACTTGGCGCCGGTGCCCACGCCCAGCGCCTGCACCAGGTCGCTCAGCAGCTGGTTCTGCGACAGCTTCATGGACGAGGCGTTGGCCACGTTCAGGATCTTGCCGCGCAATGGCAGCACCGCCTGCCGCTCGCGATCGCGCGCCTGCTTGGCCGAGCCACCGGCCGAGTCGCCCTCGACGATGAAGATCTCGGTGCCCTGCTTCGAATTGAGGCTGCAGTCGGCGAGCTTTCCCGGCAGCCGCAGCTTGCGCGTGGCAGACTGCCGTCCGATCTCCTTCTCGCGCTTGCGCTTCAGCCGGTCCTCGGCCTGGTCGATCGTCCACTCGAGCAGCTTCGTCGCGTTCTGCGGGCTGTCGGCAAGCCAATGGTCGAAGGCGTCGCGCACGGCCGTCTCGACGATGCGCTGGGCTTCCACTGTTGCAAGCTTGTCCTTCGTCTGGCCCTGGAACTCGGGCTCGCGGATGAACACCGAAAGCATCACCGCGGTGGTGCCGAACACGTCTTCGGCCGTGATGTTGGCGGCCTTGCGGTTTCCCACGCGCTCGCCGAAGTCACGCAGGCCCTTGGAAAGCGCTGCCCGCAGGCCGTTCTCGTGCGTGCCGCCATCGGGCGTCGGGATGGTGTTGCAGTAGGAATGGAAGAAGCCGTCGGCGTCCGCGATCCACGACACGGCCCATTCCACCGAGCCGTGTCCGCCTTCCTTGTCGATCTTGCCCGCGAAGATGTCCTTCGTAACCTGCGTGCGGCCCTCGATGGAAACCGTCAGGTAATCCTTTAGGCCGCCAGGGAAATGGAACACGGCCTCGGCAGGCGTATCGTCCTTGATCAGCTCCGGCGCGCACGACCAGCGGATCTCCACGCCTCCGAACAGGTAGGCCTTCGACCGCGCCATCCGGAACAGCCGCTGCGGCTTGAAGGTGGCACCCTTGCCGAAGATCTGCTCGTCGGGGTGGAAGCGCACGCGCGTGCCGCGCCGGTTCTTCACCGGCCCCAGGTTCTTGAGCTTGCCGAGCGGGGCGCCGCGGCTGAACTCCATCGCATAGAGTTGCTGGCCGCGCGCTACCTCCACCTCGAGCTTGTCGGAGAGCGCATTCACCACCGAAACGCCCACGCCGTGCAGGCCGCCGGAGGTATTGTAGACCTTGCTGTCGAATTTGCCGCCCGAGTGCAGCGTCGTCATGATCACTTCGAGCGCCGACTTCGACTTGAACTTCGGATGCGGGTCCACCGGAATGCCGCGGCCGTTGTCGGCGATGCAGAGATAGCCGTTGGCCTCCAGGCGGACGTCGATCCACGTGGCGTGCCCGGCCACGGCCTCGTCCATGGAGTTGTCGATCACCTCGGCGAAGAGGTGGTGCAGCGCCTTCTCGTCGGTGCCGCCGATGTACATGCCGGGCCGCCGGCGCACGGGCTCCAGGCCTTCGAGCACCTCGATGTCGGCTGCTGTGTAGCTGTCTTCGCTGTCTTTACGAACGGCGCGAACCACTTTCTGCTTCACCTCTGCTTGCGTGCTGTCTGCCGCGGGCGTTTCCTTGGCGGCTGCGTTGGCCGCCGTCGACGGGGGTTGCGGCGCTTCCTGCGTCAGCGGAGCAGCCGGCACGTCCGTCGGCCCTGTCGGGCTGGGCACCACTTCGAGCTTCAGCGTGGGCTCCGGCTCCCGCGAGGGAGCCTTGTCCGTTGACTTGCCGAAGAGATCGCGCAAGGCGCCGAAGCGAAATGTGGCCATCTGGTCTTGCCCGTTTGCTGTGGCGATAGCAAGGGCGCCATCGCTCCTGACGCTACGCACACACCAAATGCCGCAACGTGCGGTTGCCCCCACGAATCCGGCTGGGTTCGACGACCGCGTCACTCGCACGACAGGCGGCACCTGTGCAAGGGCGACAGGGCCTTCCAGGCGGAGGCTGTGGGGAGCGGGCGCCTCCTCCGTGCCCGAACGGACGCATCCTGTTGGCGTCGGGCAACAGTTGGCAAGTCTCTGCAGCCACTTCCAATTCGGCCCGTTCTGCCTATGGTGCGCGCCATGCTTGCGCGCGACACCCACCCTGAGGAGAGGAGCCGCCCACATCGGCGCCTGCGCGCCTGGTGGAGGGGCTGGCGCGAGGATGTGGCCGACACGCTGCGGCTGGCCTGGCCCATGGCCCTCACCCAGCTCGGCCAGGTCGCCATGATGACGACCAATCTCGTCCTTCTCGGCCACCTGGGCGACAAGCTGGTCGCCGCCGCGGCGCTCGCCAACACCGTGCTGTTTGCGGCCTTCACCATTGGCATGGGCCTGGTCTCGGCCGTGGCCCCGCTCGCCTCCCAGGCCTATGGCGCGCGCAGGCCGCGCATGGTGCGCCGCGCCTTGCGGGTCGGTCTCTGGTCGATCCTGTTCACCGGCCTGCCGCTCACCGCCACGCAGATGTGGGGCGAGGAGATTCTTCTCGCCCTCGGTCAGGATGCCGATGCTGCCGCCATCGCCGGCCGCTACCTCACGACCATGGGCTGGAGCCTCATCCCCGCCTGGGCCTTCATGGCCCTTCGCAATTTCATGAGCGCCGTGGACCGGCCCGAGCCGGCCCTGTGGATCACGCTTGCCGCTATCCCGGCCAACGCGCTGCTCTGCTACGTCCTCATCTTCGGCGGGCTGGGCGTCCCTGCCCTCGACGTTTTGGGCGCCGGCCTCGCGACAGCGATTGTCGACTTCGCCATGTGCGCCGCCGCGATCTGGATCTGCTGCACGCGCCCCCCTTTCCGCAAGTATCGCATCCTCGGCCGCTTCTGGCGGCCGGACTGGCCTCTGCTGCGTCAGTTGTTCGAAATCGGCGCCCCCATCTCCGGCGCCTTCATGCTCGAGTTCGGCGCCTTCGCCATCGCAGCCCTCTTCATGGGGCGCTTCGGCACCACGGCTCTGGCCGCCCATCAGATCGCGCTGCAGGTGGCGGCGATCCTGTTCATGGTGCCGTTCGGCATCGCACTCGCAGCCACCGTGCGCGTCGGCCACGCCGTTGGCACCCGCGACCCCAGGGCGACACGCCGCGCCGGCTTCGTGGCGATGGGCCTGGGCCTCGCCTTCATGGCCGTGATGACCATCGTCGTCGCCGCCGCCCGCAACGTCATCCCGCTGGCCTTCCTCGGCGGCGATGCTGCATCCTCGCCCGACACCGTCGCGCTCGCGGCCCTGTTGCTCGCCCTCGCCACCAGCTTCTTCATGGCAGACGGCCTGCAGACGATCGCCGCCGGCGCACTGCGCGGCCTCAACGACACGCGCGAACCGCTGCTGTTCGCCGCCATCGCCTTCTGGCCCGTTGGCATGCTGGCAGGTATGCTTCTGGCCTTCCAATTCGCCATCGGACCGGCCGGCATCTGGATCGGCCTCTCCCTCGGCCTCGTCGTGCAGGCGCTTCTGCTCGTGACGCGGTTCCACCTGCTCACCAAGCGCGGCTACCTGCCGGACGTGCCGACCCCGCATTGACCATCGCCACGATCTTCGCCCAGGATTTCCCCCATGCCCGCCGACAACCCCTGCGATACGCTTCTCACCGTGCGTGATTTCCTGCGCTACGCCACGAGCCGCTTCCGCGCAGCCAACCTCGTGTTCGGCCACGGCACCTCCAGCGCGCTCGACGAGGCGGCCTATCTCATCCTGCACACCCTGCACCTGCCGATCGACCAGCTCGATCCCTGGCTCGACGCCCGCCTGCTGCCGGAGGAGCGCCGCGCCGTGGCCGACATCGTCGAGAAGCGCGTCGCCACGCGCAAGCCGGCCCCGTATCTCACCAACGAGGCCTGGATCCAGGGTCACGCCTTCTACGTCGATGAACGCGTAATCGTGCCGCGCTCGTTTCTGGGAGAGCTTCTCAACACCGGCCTCGACGGCGTCATTCCCGATCCGCAGTCCGTGACCACCGTTCTCGACCTGTGCACGGGCTCGGGCTGCCTCGCCATCCTCGCCGCGCTCGCCTTTCCCGGCGCCGACGTCGATGCCGCCGACATTTCCGAGGATGCGCTGGAGGTGGCGCGCCGCAACGTCGACGACTACCAACTGGGCGATCATGTGGCGCTGTTCCGCTCCGATCTGTTCCAGGCTCTCGCCGCGCGTCGCTATGATCTCATTCTCTCCAACCCGCCCTACGTGACGGCGGATGCGGTCGCAGCCTTCCCGCCCGAGTACGCCGCAGAGCCGGTGCTCGCCCATGCCGGCGGCGACGACGGCCTCGACATCGTGCGCCGCATCCTCGCCGAGGCCGGCGCCCACCTCAATCCCGGCGGCACGCTCGTCGTCGAGGTAGGCACTGGCCGCAACATCCTCGAGGCCGAGTATCCCGACCTGCCCTTCCTCTGGCTCGACACCGCCAACGCGCAAGGCGAGGTCTTCGCCCTCCAGGCCGACGCCCTTTCCCCCTGAACCTCTCCACGAAACGCGCTTCGAACGCACGCCAACCTTCCCACTCTGCCTTCCCGGAAGACGCG
>JBDHTJ010000249.1:0-5336 GCA_039808585.1 Hyphomicrobiaceae bacterium
CGAGCCAGCCGTTCTGCGCGGCCGCCATCAGCATCGCGTACTCGCCCGAGACCTGGTAGGCGAACGTCGGCACGCCGAATTCGTCTCGCACGCGCCGCACGATGTCGAGGTAGGGCATGCCGGGCTTCACCATCACCATGTCGGCGCCCTCTGAGATGTCGAGGGCCACCTCGCGCAGGGCCTCGTCGGTGTTGGCATAGTCCATCTGATAGGTGCGCTTGTCGCCCGTGAGCGTGGCGTTGGAGCCGAGTGCGTCGCGGAAGGGGCCATAGAAAGCCGAGGCGTACTTTGCAGCGTACGCCATGATCTGCACGTTCTTGTGCCCGTGCGCCTCGAGGCCGGCGCGGATGGCACCGACACGGCCGTCCATCATGTCGGAGGGGGCGATGATGTCGCAGCCGGCCTCTGCCTGCACGAGTGACTGCTGCACGAGCGCTTCGAGCGTCTCGTCGTTGAGGATGACGCCATCTTCGAGAAGGCCGTCATGGCCGTGGCTCGTGTAGGGATCGAGCGCCACGTCGAGCAGGACGCCGACGTCGAGGCCCGCGGCGCGAATGGCGCGCGTGGCCTGGCAGACCAAGTTGTCGGGATTGAGCGCCTCGCGTCCATCGGGCGTGCGCAGCTTCGGATCGGTGTAGGGGAACAGCGCGACGCAGGGGATGCCGAGCGCCTGCGCCTCCTCGGCCGCCGCCACGCAGAGATCGACGCTCAGCCGATCCACGCCGGGCATCGAGGCCACAGGCACGCGCTTGTTATGCCCTTCGATGACGAACATGGGCCAGATCAGGTCAGCGGGTGTAAGCACGTTTTCCGCAACCAGGCGGCGCGACCAAGCAGACTTGCGGTTGCGCCGCATGCGCACCTCCGGGAAGCCGCCCGGTCGCGCGAAGATCGGAGCCTTGGCTGAAGCCTTGGCCTCGGTGGGGATGCCTGCCGCTTTTGGGGCTTTGGTGCGGTTTTCTGGACGCGCTTGCATGCGGAAACCTCGGGGCCTGTTCGAGGCCCGCAGTGTGCGGGGACCGTGCTCGGAGCGCAAGGGCCCCGGCGGCAAAGCCCCTGCGCCTCGGCGCCGGCTATTCGCAGATCTTGGTGTTCTGCGCCCGCTCGGCCATGTCGACGTGGAAGTGATTGCGATGCGTGTTGTTGGCCTCGGGCCCCAGCACCGTGCCGAAGATCCTGCAACCCGCCTTATGCGCCTCGCGCAGGAAAGTGGTCTTGTCGATGGTGACCTTGCTGGGGCGGGTGCTGGCCGGTGGCGGCGGTGGGATCACCGCGGCGGGTGCATTCTTTGGCTTCGGGCCGCCGAGCCGGCTCGGGGCATCGAAGCCCAGCATCGGGGCCTGGGGCTGGCCCATCAGCATGATACCGGGGATGCTGGGGCGCATGTCCTGGAGGCCGCCGGGCGCGGGAACGATAGCGGCCGCCTCGACCTCGGGCCGCGGTTTCGCGGGGCTCGTGGCAACCGTGGGCACCGTCGCGGGCTTGATTGCGGAAATGGTGGTCTCGCCCACTTCCTGCTGCTTCTGGCGGGCGGCCGCGATCTCGCGCTGTGTCATGCCCCAGTCGGCCTCGATGCTGACGACCTGCAGGCGCTCCGTACCGAACGAGGAGATGTCGAGAGCGTTGGCGCGGCCGTGCTCGGAAAGGCGCCCTTCCGAGCGGCCATAGGCGTTGCGGCAGGAATAGGAACTCATCGTCTCGACCCGCGTCAGCGGTCCGCCGAGGTGCTTGCGGGCAAGCTTCTGCACGTCGTCGTCGAGCCACTTGGCGAGGCCCATGATCAGATCGCACGAAACCGTGGGTGGCGGGGAGAACGTGACCTTGGAAGCACCGCTCCCGATGCTCAGGAGGCGCATGGGCGCAGGTGTGCCGCAAACATTGCCTTCACGCAGCGGCGCTTCGTAGTCGGCCTCGTAGACGACGTCCTTGAGAAGCACCATGCAGCGGGCCTGGGCGGCGTCGATATCCGCCTTCGACCACAGCTTCACCTTGCCATTGTCCTTCTCTTTCTTGAGGACGATGGGCCAGGATTGGTCGCGAGCGGGGGCCGATGTCGCGGCAGGCGCGACATTCTGCACCGCAGGCAGGGGCTGGCCCTGCTGCGGCTTCTCCGCCATTGCGCCCGATGCAGCGAGCACGCAAAAGCCCGCGGCAGCCGCGGCGCGTTTGATAGCCATGGATCGATCGCCCTCACGAACCGGCAATCAGGCCCTTGGGTGAAACGCCCCCGACGAATCAAGAACCTAGATTAGGGTGGAAGAGATGAAGCAATCATATACATCCGGATTCGCGCACCTTGCCACCCCTGGTGCGGACAGGACACGTTGCTAACGGGGACAATCTGTGGACGTTAAAAATTCCCTTGACCGGCAAAGTCTTGCCGCAAGTGCGTTGGGCGCCGCCGCGGGCATCGCAGTGGGCGATGCGCACGCATCCGGACGCATCGTTCTCGACGATGCGGGCACTGGAAACGTACCCGACATCGCCACCTACGTTCGCCTCGCCACGGCTTTTCCGGCCTGGGGCAAGGCGCCGATCACCTACTGTGTTCTGGTTCATTCGCGTGTGCCGGGCGTTTTTTCCCAGGGCTACGGCAAGATACTCGAAAGCGACGCAGACACCGCCTGCACGTGGCTGCGCGATGCCTACACGCTGACCTGGATCCTCGACTGCTTCACCAAGCCGACGATTTCGCTCATCGACGGGAGCGTCGATGGTGCCGGTGTGGGCCTGAGCCTCTATGGCACGCATCGCGTGGGCGGCGAGGGCTATAGGCTGTCCATGCCCGGCCCAGGCATCGGCTGGTTTCCAGACCATGGCATGGCGCACGTGTTCGCGCGGCTGCCGGCGAAGGTGGGCGTGTACCTCGCCCTCACGGGGCATGCGATAGGTCGCAACGATGCGCATCGCCTGGGGCTTCTCACCCAGTGCATCGGCCGCGAGCGCTTCGAGTACATTGCAGCCTCCCTCGCAGATGCAGACCCGGTCGATCCGCTTCTCGACGACATGCACGAGATCGTGGGGGGATACGATCTCGACCAGCGCCTCGAGGCGATCGTGCGCTGCTTCTCCGGCGACAGCGTCGAAGACATCCTGGAGCGGCTAAAGTCCGAGAAGGGCGATGGCAGCGCCTGGGCGCGCACTGTCGCAGCCGACATCGAGAAGGCGCATCCATTGGCGCTGAAGATAACGATGCGCCTTGTGCGCGAGGCGGGCGCCATGGACCTGCGGGAAACGCTGATGTTCGACTACCGCATCGCGGCGCGCCTCGTGCGCGAGCGCGCGGCGGGGAGCGTGCCGCGACCGACGCTTGCCGATGTCGACGACGCCTGGGTCGCGCAGTATTTCGAACCGCTGCCGCACGCAGAGCTCGGCCTGCGCACCCGCGCCGAGATGCAGGCGATGGGGTAGCAGGCAGTGGGACGCGGGGTGCGCGCAAAATTTCCCATTGAGGGCCTGAAATTAATGCTCCGCTAACCTCTCCACTTAAGTGCGGCTTAGCAGCTCGAGAGTATCCTCGCGTTAGACCCGAAGAAAAAACACGGGCAGCGTCAAACAGTATCGAGGATGCCAATGAGTCTCGCGTTGGAGGCGCGCCACGTCGCGCCCGATGACACGAACATCCGTGACGAGTATCTGCACTGCCTGCGGATGATCGAGCGCCTGCACCGGCTGCTGCTCGACGTCATCAAGGATGAGTTCGACCGCAAGGGCGGCGAGGAACTCAACAGCGTGCAGGCGCTGCTGCTCTACAACATGGGCGAGGAGGAGTTCTCGGCCGGCGAGCTGAAGTCGCGCGGGCACTACCTGGGCTCCAACGTCTCCTACAATCTCAAGAAGCTCGTGGAGATGGGCTACCTGCACTACAAGCGCTCGGATACGGACCGGCGTTCGGTGAAGGTGCGGCTGACGGACAAGGGCGTGGCCGCGCGCGACGTGATCCACAAGCTCTACCAGCGCCAGCTGAAGACGGTCGAGGCCATCGGCCAGATGCCAGCCGAGGATCTCAAGCACCTCAACAAGGGCCTCGTGCGGCTCGAGCGGTTCTGGGCCGACCAGATCCGATACCGCCTCTGAGGCGCCTCAAGGCGCAGGCTCACGCTCGGGCACCATGGCGGGCTTTCGCTTGTGCGCGCCCAGCTGGATGACGAGCGTGCCCGACATGATCATGGCGGCGCCGATCCACGCGATCGGCGGCAGCCGCTCGCCCAGCACCAGATAGGCACTGAAGGCCGCAAACAGCGTTTCGAGGCTGACGATTACAGCCGCCTCCGACGGCGGGGTGTATTGCAGGGCGATGGTGAGCAGTGTGAACGTGAGCGCGCTCGAAAGCACACCAACGTAGAGAATGCTGTTGATGGCCGCCATCAGCGCAGGCGCCGACGGCGTTTCGAGCATCGCGGCACCCGCCATCGCCAGCACGGCCACGATGGCGAACTGCACGGTCGTAAACAGGATGGGCCGCGCATGCTCCGCCGCCCGGCCCACGATCACGACATGGGCGGCCCAGAACAGGGCCGAGATGGCAACCAGCATGTCACCGTGCGAGAAATGCGATAGCGAGCCGCCGCCCAGCAGCCATGTCCCGACCGCCGAAAGCGCCACGGCAGGCCACACCACGGCGTTGGGGATCTTGCCGTCGATCACCCAGGCGATGAACGGCGTGATCACCACATAGAGCGCGGTGAGAAATCCGGTGTTGGTGACGGTGGCCGTGATGATGCCGCCCTGCTGCAGCCAGGCAGCGGTGAAGAAGGCAGCGCCTGCGAGCGACCCGATGCGCCACAGCCCCGCCGGCACCGGTGAGGCGACGCGCTTTGTCTCCGCGAGCGCGAACGGCAGAAGCACGAGCGTCGCCACGGTGCAGCGCGCGGCCACGAACGTCAGCGGGCCGATCTCCGCCATCGCCGATTTCTGAAACAGGAAGGCGACGCCCCAGACGAACGCTGCGAAAAGCAAGGCGAGGTCGGCTGAAAGACGGCTCATCGAGATGCTGCGGCTCCGGCGCTGCGTGGGCGATGCCTTATACACGGTTTCGACGATCGACATGCCAATCGGCTGCCACTGTCAGCGGCCGTGCTGCACACGCGAAAAAGCAATTACGGCGGCGGCCAGTTGCGTCGGGCGGTATCCGTCCTATTGTCGCAAACAAAACGGCAAGAACGGCGGGAGGACCCAATGGCGGAAAAAGGCTCGAGGGGCGTGCCGCGCTCGCGGCGCGATGCGCTCAAGGTGATTGCCGGTTTCCCGGCTGCTGCCGCCGCCGTCGGTGCTCCCGCCGTGCACGCGCAGAACTGGCCCAGCGGCACCATCAGCCTCATCGTGCCATTCCCGCC
>JBDHTJ010000250.1:0-5302 GCA_039808585.1 Hyphomicrobiaceae bacterium
GCAACAGGTCGTGGCGCTCGGGCCGCAAGAGGGCGCGCATTAGCGACTTTGTAACCACAGCGATGCGACCTTGCCTGCGCCTTTGACGCGTTGGGGACGCCGCATGAGCCTGTTTCAATCCGTATCGCTTGCAGAGATCAAAACCCGCGGCAGCATCAAGGACGCAGACGTTGCCAAGCTGCGCAAGAATTTCGCGGAAGATCCGCTCGTTACGGTGGCCGACGCCGAAACGCTGATGTCGCTCAACGACGCCTGTCCCATCCAGGACCCAGCGTGGTGCGATTGCTTCGTGGACCTAATGACCGATTTCGCGGTCGAGCAGACGGAGCCCCAGGGCTATCTCAACGCCGAGAAAAGCGGCCTGCTCCGCGCCTGGATCGCACGCGAAGGACGTATCGAGGCGAAAGCCAAGCTAGATCTGCTGATCAACGTCATCGCCCGATCGCGCTGGACACCGCAAAGCCTCGTCGTGTTCGCCCTCGATCAGGTGCGCATGGCAATCGTGGATGGCACGGGGCCCTTGCGCGCTGGGCGCTTCTTCGAGCCGCGGACGGTGACAGAGGGCGATGTCGTGGTGATACGCCGTATCCTGCAGGCCTTCGGCACCGAGGGCAGTGAAGGTATCACGCGGGCCGAGGCCGAGATGCTGATGGCGATCGACCTTGCGACCTCCGCTTCGCAGAACCACGATGCTTGGCGCGACCTGTTCGTGGCTGCCATCGGCTCCACCATGTTTGCCGCTTCGGGCTATGGTGGGCCCAGCCGGCAGGACGTGTTCGCCGCCCATGCCTGGCCGTCCGGCGACGCAGACCTCGACAACATTCTCTCCGGCATGGTGGGCAGCGAACCCTCGATCATCCGCAGCTACCGGCCCCTGTCGCGCGAGGAACGGGCTGTTCTCCGCCTGACGCAGCAGAAGGTGGCCATCGTGACCCGCGAGGATGTGGCGCCCTACGAGGCCTCCTGGCTTGCCGAACATCTCAACGTCCTTACCCACCGCACGGCAAACATGATGGCGCTGCTGCGCCTGCTGAAGCGGGAAGGGCGCCCCCTGGACACGCGCCTGCAGGCCCTGCTGGACCAGACGCCCGCAGCCGCGGCCTGAGGCGCACCAGCGCAGTACCCTGGTGTTCATCCGAAAGGAGGCTGTGACGCGCGGTCATTGCCTCTTTCCTAGGCGCGGTTTTGCCGTATTGTGCGCCCCGTGCGGGGCTTCCCGCGATCCTTCCTAGATCCGGTTCCGGGCGCATGTTCAACAAGATCCTCATTGCCAACCGCGGCGAGATCGCCTGCCGCATCATCAAGACCGCGCGCAAGCTCGGCATCAAGACGGTGGCGGTCTACTCCGAGGCCGACAGGGACGCCCTGCACGTGGAAATGGCAGACGAGGCTGTCGCCATCGGCCCACCACCGGCGGCCCAATCCTACCTGCTGATCGAGAAGATCATCGACGCTTGCAAGCAGACGAAGGCCGACGCGGTGCACCCGGGCTACGGCTTCCTCTCCGAGCGCGAGGCCTTCCCGGTGGCGCTGGAAAAGGCCGGCATCGTCTTCATCGGTCCGAACCCCAGGGCGATCGCAGCCATGGGCGACAAGATCGAAAGCAAGAAGGCGGCAGCGAAGGCCAAGGTCTCGACCGTGCCGGGCTACCTCGGCGAGATCTCGGACGCAAAGCACGCCGTGCGCATTGCGGAGGAGATCGGCTATCCCGTGATGATCAAGGCGTCGGCGGGCGGCGGCGGCAAGGGCATGCGTATCGCCTACAACGCGAAAGAGGCCGAAGAGGGCTTTGGGCTGGCTTGCTCGGAGGCGAAGTCGAGCTTCGGCGATGACCGCGTGTTCGTTGAAAAGTTCATCGTCAATCCGCGCCACATCGAGATCCAGGTGCTGGGCGACAAGCACGGCAATGTGATCTATCTCGGCGAGCGCGAGTGCTCCATCCAGCGCCGCAACCAGAAGGTCGTGGAAGAGGCGCCGTCACCGCTTCTCGACGAGAAGACGCGCAAGGCCATGGGCGAGCAGGCCGTGTCGCTGGCGAAGGCCGTGGGCTACGACAGCGCCGGCACGGTGGAGTTCGTGGCGGGCCAGGACCGCTCATTCTACTTCCTCGAAATGAATACGCGCCTGCAGGTTGAGCATCCGGTGACGGAGCTGGTGACGGGCGTCGATCTCGTCGAGCAGATGATCCGCTCGGCGGCCGGCCAGAAGCTCTCCATCAAACAGTCGGACGTGAAGCTCAACGGCTGGTCGATCGAGAGCCGCGTCTATGCAGAAGATCCCTTCCGTGGCTTCCTGCCCTCGATCGGTCGCCTCACGCGCTATCGCCCGCCGGCGGAACGCTCCCATGCGGGCCTCACCGTGCGCAACGATACCGGCGTGTTCGAGGGCGCCGAGATTTCCATGTACTACGATCCCATGATCGCCAAGCTCGTGACGCACGCGCCGACGCGCGAGCAGGCCATCGACCTGCAGGCTGATGCGCTCGATGCCTTCATCATCGACGGCGTGGAACACAACGTGCCGTTCGTGTCGGCGCTGATGCAGCATCCGCGCTGGCGCGAGGGCCGGCTTTCGACGGGCTTCATCGCGGAGGAATACAAGGGTGGCTTCAAGCCCCGCGCACCGGAGGGCAAGGAGCTTTCCGTGATCGCGGCCGTGGCCATTGCAATAGACCACGTCGGCAACACGCGTCGGCGTTCCATCACGCAGCAGATGCACGGGCCGGGCGTCAACTTCGCGCAGAAGCGCATCGCCTCGGTGGGTGAGCGGCAGGTGCCGGCGCTGGTCTCAGGCACCAGCAGCGGCCCCGTGAAGATCACGCTCCTGGGCGAAGGCGGCAAGCCGCTCGAAACGATGGAGCTCGTCTCCAAGTGGTGGCCAGGCGAGCTGCTGTGGACGGGAACGGTGGCGGGCCACGAGGTGGCCGTGCAGGTGCGCCCAGTGCTCAACGGCTATGACCTCGCCTACCGTGGCATCCGCTCGCGCGTGCATGTCTATACCGAGCGGGAGGCGGCGCTTGCCGCGCTGATGCCGGAGAAGGTGGCGCCCGATACGTCCAAGCTGCTGCTCTGCCCAATGCCGGGTCTCGTCAAGGCGATCAACGTCGCGCAGGGCCAGGACGTGAAGGCGGGCGAGGCGCTGTGCGTCGTGGAGGCCATGAAGATGGAGAACATCCTTCGGGCCGAGCGCGATGGCGTCGTGAAGGTGATCAAGGCCAAGGCCGGCGACAGCCTGGCCGTCGACGCCGTGATCATGGAATTCGCCTGAGGCGTCAGGCGGGGTGGGCACTACGCCCACCCGGGGTTCAGCGGCGGAGCGTGAGGATGGTCCAGCCTTCACGCCGCGTGAGGTTCTCGAGGCGGAAGCCCAGCGAGGCGTATACCGCGCGCACCTCTCCCACCTGGAAGTTCAGGATGCCCGACAGCACCGCATAGCCGCCCAGGGCCAGCTGCGCGCGGATCGCGGGCGCGAGCGCGATCAGCGTGTTGGGGAGGATGTTGGCGAGGATCAGGTCGTAGGGCGCGCCTCGCCGCAAGATCGGATGCGCGAAGCCTTGCGCCGTGACGACGCGCACGCGGTTGCTGGCACGATTGAGGCGCACGTTCTCGCAGGCGACCGCCGTTGCCACGGGGTCGTTGTCGCTGGCGAGGATGTGGGCCTGCGGGAAGACGCGCGAGGCAGCGATCGCAAGCAGTGCCGTGCCGCAGCCGAGGTCGAGAATGCGCTGGAAACGATGTGTATGGGCGAGGCGATCGATCGCCGCCAGGCATCCCGACGTGGTGCCGTTGTGGCCCGTGCCGAAGGCTTCGCCGGCCTCGATCTCGATGGCATTGCGATGCGCGCCCACCTTGGGCCGGTCGTGCGCGCCGTGTACCACGAAGCGGCCCGCCCAGATGGGCGGCAGGGCTGCCTGGCTCACCGCAACCCAGTTCTCGTCGGGCACGGTTTCGAAAGCCAGCGCCGTGGCTGCGATCCCGAGCGGGGCCAGCACGTCGGCGATCTGGGACTGCTGCGGCGAGACCTCGTAGTAGGCCTCGACGAAGAACGCGGGCGCCTTCTCCTCGAACACGGAAACAGCGAGGGGCTCGGCTACGACATTGTCGATGAGCGCGGTTTCGGCTGCGCGGCCCGTGCGAAGGTCGGGCACCGGGAATTTCAGCTTGGTTTGCGGCATGGGGGCGTGAATGCCCTGAAACCGTGGCCCTGTACAGACCGCATTTCGCACCCCGCGGCGCCTTCGGCGGCAGCAGGATCGCCGTTAACATGGGACTTGCAGCGCAGGGCATAGCGGCCTATAGAAGCGCCGTAACGTACCGTACGGTACGGGTGAATCCTGGCGCGCGAAGGCTCCCATGGGCAGTCGCGCACAGCAGGACGTCATTCAGAAGGGCCCGGCAAGGCCGAGGGCCGTCTCCGGGGGACATGCCGATCCGAACCCGGCAGGGTGCCGTACGATCTCAAGGAGTGTGTCGCGCGTGCAGGAGTTGGCCGACATCGAGGCTGCGAGCCAGGAAGGCCCCAGCACGCGGCAGCAGCAGGTGCTCGACGCCGTGCTCGAACTGCTGGCGGAAGGCGCCGAGGCTGTCACCATGTCGGCCGTGGCGCAGCGGGCCAGTTGCTCCAAGGAGACCCTCTACAAGTGGTTCGGCGACCGCGACGGGCTGCTCACGGCCACCGTGCGCTGGCAGGCCTCCAAGGTGAAGGCCGGCTCCTTCGACAAGACGCATCTCGATACGTCGGCCCTGCAGGCGAGCCTGGAGGAGTTTGCGGCCACGTGGCTCAAGGTAATTTCGTCACCCACCTCGATCGCGCTCAATCGCGTTGCCATCGGCCATGCGGCTTCCGGCAAGAGCAACCTCGGCCAGATCGTGCTGGAGAACGGCCGCTTCGCCATCGGCGAGCGCCTGAAGCCGCTGCTCGAGGCTGCCCGAGAAGCGAAGCTCCTGGCCTTCGACGACACCGAGGCGGCGTTTCGCACCTTCTTCGGCCTCGTCGGGCGCGATGTGCAGATCCGCGTCCTGTTGGGTGACAAGACCCTCAAGCTTTCCGCGCGCGACATCGCGCGTGACGCCGCCCGGGCGGCAACCCAGTTCATGCGGCTCTACCAAGGGCCGCATGTCCCGGCTTCGGCCAACCCTAACCGTTGAACCCACCCCAGAAGAGAGAGGAAGCGTCCCATGCGCGTTTATTACGATCGTGATGCCGACATCAACCTGATCAAGGGCAAGAAGGTGGCCGTGATCGGCTACGGCAGCCAGGGCCACGCCCATACCCTGAACCTGCGCGACAGCGGCGTGAAGAA
>JBDHTJ010000251.1:0-5273 GCA_039808585.1 Hyphomicrobiaceae bacterium
CCGATCATCACGAACTGCCCGTTCTCGAAGCGGAACGAGGGGCTGCGCGTGGCCGTGAAGGAGAACATGCTGTCCGTCCAATGATGCACGTCGAGGACGGTCTCGGTCTGAAGGGCGCTCATCGGCAGCTCCGAAGATGGCAGCAGGACTGTGAAAGGCACCCGGTTGGCTGAAATGCCGGTGCGCCCCCGCGGCGGGATCAAGCCAAAGCTCGCCATGCAAGCCCACGCGGTTTGTTGTCACGCGAACAATCGTCTGTCAACAACTGGGCGAATCTTGAATGTTTTAACTCCGGCCGGGCCCGAATCTGGAAAATCCTTTGCTTCGACGCCGCAATTTTATTGCCTCGGCGGAAGCGGTTGGACGCTGACCGGGTGAGGCAATTGACCTAGAAAGCCTCAGGTATCGAATCGCAGAGGGGGTGCAGGTGGACATCGATCTCATCTTGAAGGGCGGTCGCGTGATCGATCCGTCGCAGAAGCTCGACGCGGTCTGCGATGTGGCGTTCGCGGGTGGCAAGGTTGCCAAGGTCGGGCCCGACTTGAAGGCCGGACCCAGCACCGAGGTGCGGTCGGCCGCGGGCTTCATCGTCACGCCCGGCCTCATCGACCTGCACACCCATGTCTACTGGGGGGGTACGTCGCTCGGTGTGGACGCCGAAGAACTGTGCCGCATCTCCGGCGTCACGACCTCCGTCGATACCGGCAGCGCCGGGCCCGGCAACTTCGCGGGCTTCCGCAAGCACGTCATCGAGCGCTCCAGCGTGCGCATCCTGGCCTACCTGCACGTGTCGCACGCGGGCGTCTATGCCTTCTCCAAGCGCGTCATGGTGGGTGAGAGCGAGGAGATGCGCAATCTCAACCCCATCGACGCAGCCGAAGTCGCCGATGCCAACCGTGATGTCGTGGTCGGCATCAAGGTTCGCGTCGGGCGGCATTCCTCCGGCACCTCCGGCACGGCGCCGCTCGACATGGCGCTGCAGGTTGCCGATGAAGTCGGGATGCCGCTGATGGCGCACATCGATCATCCGCCCCCGAGCTACGAAGAGGTGATTGGCCGCCTGCGGCCCGGCGACATTCTCACCCACGCTTTCCGGCCTTTTCCGAACTCACCGGCAACGGCACAGGGCACCGTGAAGAAGGCCGTGCGCGAGGCGCGCGAGCGCGGCGTGCTGTTCGATATCGGCCACGGCATGGGATCGTTCTCGTTCAAGACGACGCGTGCGATGCTCGCCAATGGCTTTCTGCCAGACACCATCTCCTCGGATGTGCATGCGCTCTGCATCGACGGCCCGGCTTTCGAGCAGGTGACGACGATGTCGAAGTTCCTGTGCCTAGGGATGAGCCTCAACGAAGTGATCGAGGCTTCCACCATCAACGCGGCGATGGCCTTGAAGCGACCGGAGCTGGGAAGCCTGAAGCCGGGTGCAGTGGGTGATGCAACTCTTCTCACCGTGGACGAGGGCGAATTCGACTACATGGATGTGGTGGGCGAGCATCTGCGCGGCGACAGGCGCATCCGTTCGCACGGCGCCGTGGTCGCTGGCCGCTGGTGGACGCCGCCCTCCGCAGGCTAAAGCGGGCGAAGCCTGCGCTTCCCGTTTTGCTGCTGCCCCTGGCAATCGTGCGCCCGCGCGCCTACGTGTGGTCGCGAGAAAGAGATGAGGCAGCACGTATGAAACTTTCGGCCTTCGTCCTCAATGTGCTGTGGATCGTGCTGGGCGGGCTGCCCTCGGCGATTGCCTGGGGCATCGCGGCCGTGGTGATGGCCATCACCATCATCGGATTGCCGTGGGCGCGGGCCGCACTCAACATCGCGGTCTACACCTTCCTGCCCTTCGGGCAGACGGCCGTATCCCGCGAGATCTATACGGGCGAGCCAGACCTGGGCACGGGGCTGCTGGGCCTCGCCGGCAATATCATATGGCTAGTGCTGGCGGGCTGGTGGCTTGCCATCATGCACCTCGTGATGGCGGTGGCCTTCGCCATCACCATCATCGGCCTGCCGTTTGCGTGGGCGCACCTGAAGCTTGCCCGCCTCGCGCTGTGGCCGGTGGGCAAGGTGGTGGTGCCCTACGAGGCACTGCCACGCCGTTGAGCGCGGGAAGCGGGCCCGGCGTAATTCCTCACGCCTGCTTCGGTGCCAGCCCCAGGATCTGCCGTGCCTCCTGCACGGTGGCGATCTTGCCGCCCAGTTCCTTGATGATGCGCACGCCTTTTTCCACCAGCGCCGCATTGCTCGGCGCCGGAGTGCCGCGCTCGAGGTGCACCGTATCCTCCATGCCGATGCGACAGTGGCCACCATAGATGAAGGCCTGGGCCAGCATCGTGAAGGCGTGGCGCCCGGCGCCAAAGGCCGCCCATTCGCATCCCTTGGGCAAAAGGTTGCGGGCCAGTGCCATCATCTCCGGGGTCGATACCATGCCGTATTTGATGCCGGTGACGATCTGGAACAGCGTCGGCTGGCGCAGCGTCCCATCCGCCAGGAGGTCGTGGGCGAGGTTGATGTCACCCGTATCGAAGACCTCCAGCTCCGGCTTCACGCCGGCAGCGTACATACGCTCTGCCATGATCTTGAGGTTGCGGGGCGAGTTGATCACGGCGCCGCCACCGAACCACATGGTGTTGAGGTCGAGCGTACAGATCTCCGGCTTTAGTTCCACCACGTGCTCGACGCGAAGCTCGGGCTTGCGCAGCATCGAGCCCGGCCCGGGCTTCTCCGGGTCTTCATCGCTCGGCACGTAGCGGCCGCCAGGGCCGGTGGTGAGATTGATGATCATGTCCACGTCCGAGGCGCGGATGCGCTTCACCACCTCACGATAGTATTCGAGCTTCATGGACGGCACGCCCGTCTCGGGGTCACGCACGTGGATGTGGCAGATGGCGGCGCCCGCCTTCACAGCGCCGATGCAGGCATTGGCGATTTCCTCGGGTGTCACCGGCAAATTCGGGTTGTGCTTCTTCGTCGGGAACGTGCCGGTGACGGCGCAGGTGAGGATCGTGGGTTTTGTTGTGGACGACATCGTCGCGCTCTTCCTGGCTGGGTTGAAAATTATGTCGGCGGCTCATGCCGCGCGCGTGAAGCTCACGCGCGTGATCTTGCGCTGGGTCAGCTCCCGCACCAGCGTGACGAGGGGCTTTTCCAGATTGCAGTCCGTCTTCATGGGGCCGGCCGCGAGCATCTCGTCCACCTGATTGCCGGCGAACATGAAGCGAAGCACGCGCTCGTCGTCGCTGGCACTGGGATATTCCTTGCGCAGCTTCTCGACAGCCGGCGGCAAGGGCTGCGGCTTGAGGGCGATCTTGGGTGATCCATTCGCTACGATGCGGTCCAGCACGTCGGGGTGGACCGGCGCGAGCAGCTTGCCGTAGTAGCCGAGCGCGTATTTCTTGATCTCGTCTGGAACGATCTTGTAGCGCTCCCCCTGCACCACGTTGAGCACGGCTTGCGTTCCAACCAGCTGCGCAAACGGCGTGATCATGATGGGATAGCCGAGCTCGGTGCGCACGCGCGCCACTTCCTCCAGCAGCTTCTGGAACAGATGTGAAAGGCCCGCCTGCGCCAGTTGCTGGCGGAAGTTCGACATCATGCCGCCCGGGATTTGATGCTCGTAGTGGAAGGCATCATACTCCTGCGGCGTGCCCATGGGCTTCCCTTCCGCCTCTGCGACCCGGCGGAAGTGCTCGCTGACCTCGGCAATGTAATCGTCATTCACGCTGGCGCGGAAGCCCATGCTGCGCAAATTCGAGACCATCGACTGCACCGAGGGCTGCGCATTGCCATTGGCCAGTGGCGCGATCGAGGCATGGATGCGGTCGGCGCCGGCCTTGATGCCTTCGAGATAGACGATGGGCGCGAGGCCGGTGATGCAATGGCTGTGCAGCTCGAGCGGGATGTCCCCGATCACCTTCTTGACGGCAGGAACCAAGGTGCGGATGCGGTCTATGGTGAGGAGGCCGCCGGCATCCTTGAGCCAGATCGCGTCGACCGTGCCGCGCTTGACGAGATCCTTGGCCGTTTTGACGTAGAGTTCGTCGGTATGGACAGGCGAGAGGCAGTAGGACAGCGCGCCGAATGTCTTCACGCCAAGCTTGCGCGCCACATCCAGCGTGACGAGCATGTTGTCGACGTCGTTGAGGCCGTCGAAACTGCCGATCTCGCGGAAGCCGTTGGCGACAAGCCGCTCGACCCACAGGGCCACGACGTCGTCGGGAACCGTGTCGAAGCTGACGAGGTTCTTCGAGCGCGTGAACGACGAAAGCGGTGTCTTGGTGACGCGCTGCCGCATCATGCGCATGCGCTCCCAGGGGTTTTCCTTGAGATAGCGGATGCAGACGTCGAACTGGATCGTGCCGGCGAGATCGATACGCTGAAAGCCGATGTTGTCCATCTGCTCGGCCACGGGCAGCATGTGCGCCGTCGTCATGCGCGTGGCCCAGAGGCATTGGTGCGCATCGCGCAGTGTCGTATCGACGATCGGTATCTCGCGCATCAACGGCTCCGGCGTATGCATTCAATAGCGGGGGTGTCCCCCTGCCGATGCAGCAGGGGGACACGAGCCTTCAAAGGGACTTCTCGGCCTTGTCCAGGAAGGAATAGTCGAGATACTTGTTCACCCAGCCCTCGGCATCCTTCACGAAGCTCTCGTCGATCTTGCCCTGCTTGGCGATGGTGGTGAGCCAGAGCTTTGTGGAGGGCATGTCGAGGCGTGGCTTGGTGAGATCGACGGAGCCCAGCGCCGCCAGGTTCACCTTGTACGACTTTGGATCGTTCACCTTCTTGGCGACCATCTCGGCGGTCTTCTCGTTGCCATTGGCCTTGATCCAGTTGATGCCGCGCAGGGTGGCGCGGACGAACTTGGTCACGGTTTCCGGCTCGTTCTTGACGTAGCCGGGCGTGAAGGCGAGCTGCAGGCTCTCCGAGTTAGGCACCGGCGGCAACTGCTGCACGTAATGCAGGATGTCAGGTGCCTGCGCGATGGCCGCCGCCGAGGCAGGCTCCCAGCCGATGAAGGCCTCAACCTCGCCTTTTTGGATCATCACCGCGACGTCCGTTATCTTGGCGGGCACGTGTTCGAACTTGATGCCTTCGGTTTGCTGGATATAGCCGAGCACGGCATCGTGGATGGTGCCGATGCCGGGGGTGCCGACCTTCTTGCCGTTCAGCTCCTTGACGCTCTTGTATTGCTTTCGGCCGACGATCGGCGCGTTGCCCTTGGTCACCGACATCACGATGCGGATGTCGCCACCGCGCGCGACGTACTGCATGAACGG
>JBDHTJ010000252.1:0-5259 GCA_039808585.1 Hyphomicrobiaceae bacterium
AGTCGGCGTCGGCAATAGCGAGCCCTGCGTCCATGTCAGCCGCAAGCCGCGGCGCTATTCTGTCGCGCGGAACCGCACGATGCATGCGGCCGAGTTCGGCCAGCAGAACGGTGCGGTGCGTTGCCACGATGTCTGCGAGCGGCACGGGCCCGGCGCGCTCTTCTAGGCTGAAGCGCACGCTGCGCCCCTCGCCAAGCGTGCGATGCAGACCCGTCACCGCGGCGCGCATGTCTTCCGAGCAGCGGTCGATGAATGCGTCCTTGATCAGGATGAGCGCCGGAGCCGGACCGTCCGCGGGCATGTGCAGGCCGAGATGGTCCGGTGCGAAGGCTGCAGCCAGCGCCACGGCATCCTCCGGCAGGAAGCCGAAGGCGCCGGGCGTGTCGAAACTGGGCGCCAGCGGCACGATGCCCGCGCCCGACACCGAAAGCGTGGACGGCTTGAAGGCGCCGACACCGCAGAACGCGGCCGGCCGGTTCACGCTGCCGGCAGTCTGCGTGCCGACCGCAATGGGCACCATGCCCGCGGCCACGGCCGCCGCCGAGCCACCCGATGAGCCGCCCGGCGTGCGCGTCAGGCCAAAGGGATTGCGCGTCGGTGGCACCGCCTCGAAGTAGGCATACTCGGTGGTGTGCACCTTGCCGAGGATGACGGCGCCTTCCGCCCTCAAGTGCGCGACGATCGTGGCGTCGTGGCTGGCGGGCGCGATGTCGGCGCGGCTGCGGCTGCCGGCACGCGTCTGGAGGCCCTTGACGTCGATGATGTCCTTGATGGCGACGGGAATGCCGTGCAGGGGGGCGCGCACGCGCCCGGCCTTGCGCTCGGCATCGAGCAGGCGCGCTGCAGCCAGCGCCTCGTCCTTCAGCACGTGCACCCAGGCCTGCACCTGCCCGTCCACCTCCTCGATGCGGTCGAGGCAGCGCTGCACCAGCGCCACGGACGTGAGGCTGCCCGCAGCCAGCTCTCGTGTGATGTCGCGGATGCGTCCGGGATCTTGCGCAAGGCTCACGCGGGGGCACTCCTTTGTGCGCGCAGCGCGCTGCGGCGCGCGGTGGTGGCGGCGATGTCGACGGCGAGCGTATCGTCCTCGATGGCGCCCGTGAAGATCACGCCATAGACGTCGCGCGCTTTCTCCCGGCTCTCCCAGCCTTCGAGCACGTCGTGATGCACCCGCGCGATGTCGCGATCGAGGGGATCGCCATATCCGCCGCCGGCGGAGTCGCGCCCGCGCAGGCCCTCGCCCTTCCGCAGCACCACCTGCGCCACGTTCGGCAGGCGGGCGAGATCACCGTTGCCGGTGACGCGCCACGTGGAGCCCGCCGTTCCGGGCAGTCCGCCCAGCACCCCGCGCGGCTGCGCATGCTGGCCGTCGCAAGAGATGACGGCGGTGACGTCGTGGCCCGTGGGCGTGAGTTCGATCTCCTGCGCCGGAGCACCACGCTGGCGCCCGGCGCCCGAGCTGTCGGGCACGAGGCCCAGCGAGACCACGCGCAAGGGATGCTTGAGCTCATCCACCTCCACGCTGTCGCGGTACATGAGGCCGGCGATCACCGGAATGGCGTAGTTCACCCAGCCGTCGGCGACAGGCGACGACGGCCCGCCGTTCGTCGACAGCATCATGCGGTTCACGAACGGGGCATCGCTGCGGCGATGATCCTTGCCGGAAATCACCGCCATGCCGACCCCGAGGCCGGTGCCGCCTTCCGACAGCCCGTGCCCTTCGCCCAGCTGCGCGAAGGCCGACTGCGTGATGTTGACGAGCCGCTCGCACACGTTGGTCGTGGCCACCGAGCACGAGTGCGGGAACTTCGGCGCCGCCACCACGCTTTCCTCGGCATACTTGAACCGCAGCCGGCGGAACGAGCCAGCGTTGCGCGGCAGATCCTTCTCCAGCGCATTGAAGATGGCACCCACCACCGCGGAGGTGGCCGAGCCCAGCGACGTGTTGAGGCCCACATCCACGCACGGGGGATTGTCGGACAGGTCGACGTGGATCAGCGCCTCGTCGGGATCGATCTCGAGTTTCACCGTAAGCTCGAGGCCACCCGGCAGGATGCCCTCCAGCGGGTCCGACTTGCCCTTGTTGACGAGCTTGGCTTTCGGCATGCGGCGGATGTTGTCGATCATGCGCCGCTCGGAATAGTCGAACCATTCCTTGATGAAGCGCTTCACGGTCGGTGCCCCGTACTTGGCGCAGAACTCCTCCAGCCGCCGTTCGGCCACGCGCGCGCTGCCGAGGCCGGCGAGATAGTCGCCATACCATTGGTCGGGCACGCGGATGCGGGCGCGGCACATGCGGATGATGTCGCCGATGTTCTTGAAGTCGCGCTGGATGCGCACGCCCGGGAACACCAGCGCCCCCTCGTGATAGACGTCCCGCGCCAGCACGAAGTAGCTCGACGGGATCGAGTTGCCGATGTCGGCCATGTGGCATTTGGCAACCGAGGTGAACAGGTGCTCGCCCTCGTAGAACACCGGCACCATGTAGGTGTGGTCGGCCGGATGCGTGTTGCCGCCGTAGGGGTCGTTGTCGAGATAGGCGTCGCCGCGGCGGATGTCGTCGCCGTGGTACTTGCGCATGTTGGCCGTCTGGATGTGGCAGCCGAAGATGTGCACCGGCAGGCCCTCGGCCGGTGCCAGCAGCTGGTCGTCGCCCGTCACCAGGCAGCAGGAGAAGTCGCGGGCAGACGAGATCACGGCAGAGCGTGCCGCACGCAACAGTGTGTTCGTCATCTCGCGCACGATGCCGTCGAGGCGGTTCGCCATCACGGTCATCAGCACGGGATCGAGGTCGGTCTCTATCTTGGAGGCGGTCGCGGACGTGGTCATGGCTCAGCCCTCACGCGCAATGCAGGATGTAGTTGCCGCCGGCGGTCAGCTCGGCCTTCAGATTTGGATAGACGACGAGCGTCGTCGTCGGCTCCTCGACGATGGCAGGCCCGGTGATCTGCGCACCGGGTTTCAGGCTGCGGCCGCGGAAGATGGCCGTGGGCGTGCGCCCCGTCTCCACGAAGTAGCACGAGCGCATGCTGTCCGGCACCGGTGTATAGGCCGTCGCGGCCCTATCGGGCGGCGGTGGTGGCGCGAACAGGTGGATGGAGATGCGCCCCTTCCAGTTGACGAACTCCACCGGGCTGCCCTCGTCGCGCACGGCATAGACGCGCTCGTGCACCTGATGGAACGCCTCGGTAAGGGCCGCCACATCAGCGGGGCCATCGATGCGGCCCTTCGGCAACGGCGTGTCAAGCTCCCACACCTGTGCCTTGTAGCGGGCCTCCACCAGGAACTGGATGGTGGCCGAGGCACCTTCCGAGCCCTTGAGCTTGCCGCGGAATTCCTCGAGCTCCCGGGCGATGCCCGCAAGCGCCTGGTTCACGGCATCGATGTCGAACGCGCTCGAATCCGTGAAGCGGCTGCGCGTCGCCTCGAACACGATGTCGCTGTATTGCATGCCGCACGCAGACAGGCCGGCAGCGAAGCGCGGCAGGATCACCGTGGCGCAGCCCAGCTCCTGCGCGATCGGCATGATGTTGAAACCCGCCGCGCCGCCGCCCGCCACCACCACGCTCTCGCGCGGGTTGACGCCGTCGTTCACGGTGATCTCGCCGATCGCCTTGATCATCAGCTCGTTGGCCACCGTCATGATGGCAGCCGCCGTCTCGTCGGCGCTGCGGCCCGTGCTTTTGGCAAATTCCTCGATCACGCGCGCACCGGCCTTCACGTCGAGCTTCAACCGCCCGCCGTTGAAGTAGGTCGGATCGATGTAGCCGAGATAGAGCGCCGCGTCCGTCACCGTGGGCTTGTCGCCGCCGCGGCCGTAGCAGGCCGGCCCCGGCATCGAGCCCGCCGACTGTGGCCCCACGCGCAATAGGCCGCCGCTGTCGATCCAGGCGATGGAACCGCCACCGGCGCCGATCGAGCGCACGTCCACCGTCGACGTGCCCATGATGTCGCCGAGCCAGCGCGGCCCCAGCCAGCTGTCACGCGTGTAGACGAGGTGCCCGTCGCGCACGAGACCGACATCGAACGTGGTGCCGCCCGTGTCGCACACGATGGCATTGCTGCCGAGCTTTTCCAGATCGCAGTAGGCGCGGCCCGCCACCGGCGCCATGGCAGGCCCCGACTTCAACGTGTTGATGGGGCGCGCGACAAGTTCTTCCACCTGCTGGCAACCGCCGACGGAGGTGGACACCAGGAGGTCGCCGGAGAAGCCGGCCGCGCGCAGATCCGACGACATTTCCTTGAGGTGGTGCTGCATCAGCGGTTTCAGCGAGGCGTCGATGGCCGTCGCCGAGGCGCGGCGATACTCACGCAGGATCGGCACCAGCTGGTGCGACAGCGTATAGGGCACGCCCGGCATCATCTCCTCGATCAGCGCGCCGATGCGCAACTCGTGCGCCGGATTGGCGATCGACCACAGCAGGCACACCGCCACCGCCTCGAAGCCGCGCGCCTTCAGCGTGCTGACCACGTCGCGCGCCTGGCTCTCCGACAGCGCCTCGACGATCTCGCCTTCCGAGCCGATGCGCTCTGCGATCTCGAAGGTGTAGCGACGTGGAATGTAGGGATCGGGATAGTCATAGGAATAGTCGTGCGGGCCGTGCTTGCCGCCTTCCTTGAAGGTGAGCGTGTCCTTGAACCCCTTCGTGGTGAGAAAAGCAGTTTTCGCAGTGCGCTTCGTCACGACGGCATTGGTGGCCCGCGTCGTGCCGTAGATGAGGATGTCGGTCTTGCCGAGCAGATCGCGCACGCTGAGCCCCAGGTCCTCGGCCACCACGCCGATTGCCTCGCCCATGCCTTCGAAGATGCGCTGCGGCGTAGTCAGCGCCTTGCCGATGTGCAAGGTGCCCTGCGGGTCGAGAACGATGATGTCGGTGAACGTGCCGCCGGTGTCGACGGAAATGCGATAGCCCATGGCGCCCCTTCGCTTCTTCTTCTTTGCTTCTGCTTGTTGTGCTGCTTCTTGTTGCAACGCGATGTCTGCCCGCGACGGTGCGTGACAGCGGCAGTGGAGACGTGATTGTGTATAAGCTGCGTGGCGTCGGGATCAACGCTCAGGCCGAAGTTTACAGGCGCGTTCAATGCGCGCAACAGCATCGCATGCGGGATCAGTTTTTGCTGCCCGGAAATTGGGCAGGGCACAAGGTGCGGGACGAGGGGAAATGACGGACATCTATGCAGAGCGCGGCTACGGCGCACGCACGGTTGGCTTCGGCGACAAGCCGGCGGTTGTCGTGGTTGATTTCCAGCGCGGCTTCA
>JBDHTJ010000253.1:0-5196 GCA_039808585.1 Hyphomicrobiaceae bacterium
CGCCCGAGCCGGGGTCGCGCTTCAGTCGCCTTTCACATGCCGGGCGAAGAACTGCAAAGCAGTCTTGATGGCGTCGTCGGTGGCAGCGGCATTGTCGGGGTCGGATTGCCGCTTGCGGGTGGGGCTGTCGAAACTGTGCGTGGCGCTTTCGTAGACCTTGATATCGACGGTGCCGCCGGCGGCGCGGGCCGCCTTCACGAGCGCCTCGCAGCGCTTGTGCGACACTTCCTCGTCGGCGGTGCCGTGGAGCAGAAGGGTGGGCGCCACGGGCCTGAACGGCGCCGCCTCGAAGTGGCCCTTCAAGCCGCAGGCGGGATAGAGCGCGAGCGCGGCGCGAAACCCGGCCGGACGCACGCTGTCGCGGCCGGGAGCGCGCTCGTCGATTGCGGAGATCGTGGCGCTGGCGCCGTTGGACCAGCCCTGCAGTCCCACGCGATCGCCGTCCACGTCGCCGCGTGACCGCAGATAGGCAAGGGCGCCATAGGCGTCCAGTGGGCGGATGCTGACCTCGTTGAGTTCCGCGGGCCTGCTCTCGTAGCTGCCGCGAGGGAAGCCCTGTGGATAGCCGCGCGGCCCGAAGCCATCGACGAGCACGGCGACATAGCCGGCGCGCGCCCACTCCCGCCCCCACGCCTTGTGGCGCAGCGAGAGGGTTTCGGCGTCGAAGGTGCGCGCCCGTTCGGAGTAGGCGCCCTGCCGGCCGTGCATCATGACCACGGCGGGGTGGCGCTGGGCCTTGCCGGACTCGGGCAGGAAGACGTAGCCGACGAGTGTGGTCTTGCCGTCAGCGCTCTGGAACGTGACGCGCTCGGGGGCGCGATCGGGCCTTGCCTCAGCGGCAGGCTCCCAGCCCGTCGCGACAATGCATGCAGCCATCAACAAGGCGCCGGCCTTGAGCACGCGCATTCTGTTTCTCCCGGGTCTTGTCCCGGTAAGTCGAGTATAGCGGAAAGGAACGCGGAACTGTTACGGGCGGAACGCCGCGAAGGAAGCCATCCCGCCCCACGCTGTCATTTCGCCCGGCGTGCATCTCCGCTCTCCTGGAGATAACGCCCCCTACGCTGCGGCGGCGGCGAGGGCTTCGGGGGCCACCGCGCGCCGGTAGAGATGCCATGTGGCATGGCCGAGGACGGGCAGAGTGACCACCAGGCCAATGAAGAAGGGCAGCGCAGACAGGATCAGCAGCGCAACCACCACGGCGCCCCAGCCCAGCATCGCCACCGGGCTCAACGTCACCACGCGGATGCTCGTCACCATCGCCGTGACGATGTCCACGTCGCGGTCGAGCACAAGCGGGAACGAGATCACCGTCACCGAGAACAGCACGAGGGAGAGCAGCGCGCCCACAACGTTGCCGACCGCCAGGAACAGGAGGCCCTCCGTCGTGGTCAGCACCACGGTGAGGAACTCCGACAGCGTGGAGAAGGAGGCGTTGATGCCGAGAAACAGCGCCATCAGGAAACGCACCTGGTACATCCACATGACGAGGATGAACACAGTGACGAAGGCCATCCAGCCAACCTCGCCACGACTGCGAACCGTGCGCCAGATGGCCGGCAGCGTCGGCTTTCCGCCGCGCTCGAGCGTCCGGCTCACCTCGTAGAGCCCCGCCGCGACAAACGGGCCGACGAGCGCAAAGCCGGTGCCGAGCGGATAGGCGAAATAGGTCATGCCGAGCGCGGTGAGGCACAACACGATGGCGATGCCCCCCAGCGCGTAGGCACCGCCGAACAGCAGCCCGAAACGGGGCGCTGCCTGGAAGTCGCGCATGCCTTGCGCCAGCGCCTCGGCGATGTCCGACACCGTGACCGGCAGCACGACAGGATCCTGCTTCCCCGAAATCGAAGCCATAGAAACCTCCCCTGAAAATCCGGTTCCTGCACGGGAACCTTGATTGGCCGCCAGAGCGCCCATGGGCCGGCGGCAGGGAGAAGAATAGCAATTTTCCGCGGCCAAGCCACAGTCCCGCGGACCGGTGTGCGCAGGATTTGGAGCGTGATCGGTTGCGATGGACGCGTCCACGCGTCCACGCGTCCATCGAAAGCGTGAATCAGGCTCTCAATTGAATGTTAGAGCATGTCGCATCTGCCAGATCCGATTCCCGCTAAGTCGGCCATGCTCGGAGGGCGCGGGGTGTTTTCAGGCGCAGTGGAGTGCCCAGGCCCCGGAGCCGTCACTGCATAGAGATTGCCGGCAAAGCTCCATGCCGCCCGCGTCGGAAACGCGACACGGCTGTCTTATTCACGCAGCGCGGGAAAGCGAACCTCCAGCCTCTGCGGTGCTCAACCGGAAGCTCGAGACGAGATCGACGAGCTGGGCCGCCTCCTGTGCCAGCTGCTTGCAGGCAGCGGTCGATTGCTCCGCCATGGCGGCGTTCTGCTGCGTGGCCGCGTCCATCTCGTCCACCGCGCCGTTGATGGTCTCGAGCCCGACCGCCTGCTCCTGCGCGCCGGATGCGATCTCGAGCACGATGCGGCTCATGTCGTCCACCTTCACCAGGATGCGCTCCAGCGCCTTGCCGGTCTGGGCGACGAGGCCGACACCGTTCGCCACCTGCGACGACGACGTGGAAATGAGCGTCTTGATTTCCTTGGCCGCATCGGCCGAGCGCTGGGCCAGGGCCCGCACCTCTGCCGCAACGACCGCGAAGCCGCGCCCTGCCTCGCCGGCGCGTGCCGCCTCGACGCCGGCGTTGAGCGCGAGCAGATTGGTCTGGAAGGCGATCTCGTCGATAACGCCGATGATCTTGCTGATCTGCTGCGCGCTGGTCTCGATCTCGCCCATCGCATCGATGGTCTTGCCGACGACGCGGCCGGCCTCTTCGGCATCATCCTTGGCGAGCCCGACGGCCTCGCGCGCGTGGCCACTGCCGACGACCGCCTTCTTGCCCATTGCGGCCACCTCTTTCAGCGAAGCCGCCGTGCGCTCGATGCTGGATGCCTGCACCTGCGCGCGCTGGGCAAGATCGTCGGCCGAGACCGAGATCTGGCCCGTGCCCGTGGCGATGGCCTGCGCGCTGGAGCTCACCTTGCCGAAGGCGGCTTCGAGCAGCGTCATGGCGTTGTTGAAGTCCTCCTGCACGGTTGCATAGGCAGCGGGCAAGCGGCCCGTCATGCGCACGGAGAGGTCGTTGTGTGCCAGGCGCGCCAGCGCGCAGCCGATGGATTCGGTGACCAGCCTCCGCTCGCGATCGATCGCCTCTGTCTCGAGCCGGCGCTTGTCCTGTTCCTGGCGCGCCCGCTCATCCTGCATCTCCTGCTCCATGCGGATGCGATCGAGCGCGGCAGTCTTGAACACCACGAGCGCGCGGGCCATTTCGCCGGTCTCGTCGTGCTGGGCGGTTGCCGGCACGTCGACGTGGAGATTGCCACGGGCGATCGTCGTCATGATCGTCGTGAGCCGCATAATCGGGCGGGCAATCGCCGAACCGGTGAGGAAACCAGAAACGATGCTGAACAGCCCCGCAGCAATGATCGTGAACTTGATCCAGAAGCTTACCGAGGAAGCCGTCTCATCGGCATGGCGCAGGGCCGCATCGCGTCGGCTGCGCAGGCTGTCCATCAGCACCACCATCCGCGGCGCCACGTCTGTTGCGAGGCTTGTGGCGCTGTCGGTTGCCGGCTTGCCGGTCGCGAGGGTGGCAAAGCGCGAAAAGGCCGTTGCAAGATCTGCCACGGCGCCTGCAGATCCAGCTTCGCTTTCATGCCTCCGCAGCGCCTCGAGATGGGCAGTGACCTGCGCGACGGCCGCATCCTTGCGTTGGCGCGCGCTTTCGTTGCCGGCCGCGATCTCGAGGTTGGCATGCATCACGTCCTGCAGGGAAAGCCGGGCCGAGGTGGCCGCATCGAGTTGCCGCGTCGCGAGGTCTGCAGCGCGGCGATGGCTTTCCACGCGCTTCTCGCCCGCGACATAGAGCACGCCGATGAGCAACAGGGCGCAGGTGCCGGTTGCGGCGATGGCGGTGATACGGAAGCCAACCTTCCAGTTGGCGAAATAGCGGAACAGCGCGCTCTCTTCCAAAAGTGCCAGGATCCGCCCACTCATGACGCCCTCGTTGTATCGCGAAGCCGTTTTCAAAAACGACAGAGATCAACTCAAAATGAAGCGGATTTCTTGCCATTCCATAAACTTAAATTGATCGCATAATGTCATTTCGACGCACAAACCGCATTTCTTGAATTGCAGAGACATCGAGAGGCAAAAAAGAAGGCCCCGCAAGCAGGGCCTTTGCACGAGATGGGACCATAGGTCAGCCCTTTCCGGCGACCCGGCGGAAACTAGAAACGGCCCCTGCCCACCGGCCGCCTTTCCGTAACACGCGGCGTATTCCAAACCGCCGTTCCTGAACGCGGCTATCCGCAACGTGCGTTCCTTTTTTATGCCTTCCCGGAAGCCGGGCCGAAGGCGCGGCTATCCGGATCTTTCCCCGCGCCTTCAGTCACACCCGGGGATAGATCCCGGCTCTCGCTGCGCTCGGCCGGGAAGGCAGAGGAGAGCGAGGCGGATTATCGCAGGCTTGCGTGGATCTCCGCCTGCGCGGAGATGACGGCGCGTTTGCCGATTGCGCCTGCCGGCTCTCACTGCGCTCGGCCGGGAAGGCAGCGAGGAGAGGGAGGCGGATTATCGCGGGCTTGCGTGGATCTCCGTCTGCGCGGAGATGACGGCGCGTTTGCCGATTGCGCCTGCCGGCTCTCGCTGCGCTCGGCCGGGAAGGCAGAGAGGAGAGCGAGGCGGTTCATCGCAAGCGTGCGTGGATCTTCGCCTGCGCGGAGATGACGGCGCGTTTGCCGATTGCGCCTGCCGGCTCTCGCTGCGCTCGGCCGGGAAGGCAGAGGAGAGCGAGGCGGATCATCGCAGGCTTGCGTGGATCTCCGCCTGCGCGGAGATGACGATTGTGGAACGGGATGCACGCACCAACCGGCGTCATGCCCGTGACGGCGGGCAACTACGCAAGGTTGCGATAGTCCGCCTCGCTCTCCTTCATGCCTTCCCGGGCGAGCAGAGCGAGGCCCGGGATCTTTCCCTGACAACGCAGCGGCAATGCAGCCGATCAGCCCGCGATCTTGGAGAAGTCCGCCACCGTCAACGTCGCGGCGCGGATCTGCGCCAGGAGCGCCAGCCGGTTTGCCCGCAGCGCCTTGTCGTCCGCGTTGACGATCACCTTGTCGAAGAACGCATCGACCGGCGCGCGCAACT
>JBDHTJ010000254.1:0-5157 GCA_039808585.1 Hyphomicrobiaceae bacterium
TCGCTCGGCATCGCGCCCACGGCCAACCTCAACCCGGAGAGGAAATTCCCCTCGATGTTCGAGCCGATCCACGGCTCGGCCTTCGACATCATGGGCAAGGGCATCGCCAACCCGATCGGCACCTTCTGGTCGTGCGTGATGATGATGGAGCATCTGGGAGAAGCCCGCGCGGCAGCGCGGCTGATGCGCGCCATCGAGCGGGTCACGGCCAATCCGGCGCTGCACACGCCCGATCTTGGCGGCACCGCACGCACGACAGAGGTTACGGCTGCCGTGTGCGAGGCGCTGATGGGGGATAATGCCGCCTGAGATGCGGGCTTCCGCTGGTTTCAGGCGGCAGGCGTGGTGGTGCCATTTGCGGCCGCCGCCACCTGACGCCAGGGTTTCGCGGTGGCGTTTTCCTTCTCGTAGAGCTTGGCGAGCAGCCCATCGATGCGTTCGTCGGGCTGGCCCGCGCCGGACTGGCGCTGCTGCTGGCGCGACTGGCGGCGGCGGGCGCCGGAGGTCGATCCGCTCTTCTTCATGCGACGTCCGCCGGAAATCAGAAGCGGGTGGTCGGGCTCCTCGAGATCGAGTTCCTCCAGGAAGTTCTCACGCAAGGCGTAGAACGACTGCAGGATGGCATCGCGAGCCAGCGCCCGCGTATCGGCATCTGCCGGCCCGCTCTTTCGGGGATCAAGCGTTTGCAGCACGCGGCGCATGTCGTGCAAGGGCGCGTAGGGATAAAGGCCGATGAGATCGCCGGTCTCGCCAACGTTGCGGTAGACCGAGCGCATGTTGTCGATGGTCTCAGACACGGCACAGAAGGTGGCCAGATACTGCTCGGCCGTGGGCTTCTCCAACTGCGTGAAGGTGAAGAGCGCCGACTTCGCCTTGATGATGTCCTGCCACTCCGCCTTCAGCGCTTCGATGAAGGTCGAGCGCTTCTGGAAGACGTTTGTGATGTAGGCGACGCCGCCGGTGGCGATGAGCAGCGACATGTCCTTCAGGTACTCGTAGACGTCCTTCAAGGCCGCCTCGATCCCCGAGCCCTTCAGCACCGGAATGTGATCCACGAACTTGGCAAACAGCGAGAGCGCCAGCACCAGGCCGAGCAGCCAGTACATGCGCCGCAGCGTGCGTCGCAGAGAAGAGCGCGTCATCGAGAATTCCCCCGAACCAAAAGGCCTGATCAAGAAGCCGTGGGATGCAGCATCGGCGCATATCCGGCTGAAAGTGCGGCAACAATAGAGCGAGGTGTGAGAACAGTAAGGGGTTCGTGCAGATCGATCTCGACCGGCGCGCCGTAACCTTGCGGGGCCCACGGCAAGAGCCGTTTTCCGTCAAAGAGATAGTCCGAACCTGGAGGATCGCGGCGGACGAAGGTGCCGGCTGGCAGTTCGCGTGCTGCGGCGCGGTAGGTCACCTTGTGGCCCTCCCGCGTCACGCGCTCGCGATGGAGAATGGCGTCCATCTCGGGCGCGGAGTGGCGCTGCGACAGGCCCTGGGCGCGCTGCCAGCACACGGCGAAGCGGATGGCATCCTGGCGGCGGCACTCGAAGCACGGGCGGTGGCCGGCAGCCAGCGCCGTCGCCTCGTCGAGGAAGAATAGCTCCGTGTATCGGTTGGGCTGCATGACCGCGCGGTGGCGGCCCTTGAAGGAGAGCACGCAGCAGATCCACTGGCGGCTTGCCCAGCGCGCGGACCCGAGCGTGCGATCAGGGCGATGGAAAGCGCCGCCGCGGTTGCCCATCATGGTGCCACGGGCCGTCGTGGCGATGATCTCGCCCGAAGGCATGACGCGGTTCTGGAGTGGCATGGCGAGGTCTGCCATTGTCGCGGGAAATAACATCGAGCGGGAGGACGACAATGGCGGAAGCAGCCGTGCATGTGAAGATCGAGGAGAGGTCGGGCTGCCAGATTGCGCGCGTGACGCTCGACAACGAGCGCAAGCTCAACTGCCTCGGCAGCGCGCTGATCCTCGATCTCGCGGCAACGTTCGAGAAGCTGGCCGGGGACGATGGCCTGCGCGCCGTGATCCTTACGGGTGCGGGCGAGCGTGCCTTCATCGGCGGCGCGGATCTCAACGAACTCGGTGCGGCCAATCCCGACACGGCGCGCCTTTTCATCACGCGGCTGCACCAGGCCTGCGCGGCGATACGCCAGTGCCCGGTGCCCGTGATCGGCCGCGTCAATGGGTTCTGCCTGGGTGCCGGGCTGGAAGTGGCCGCCTCGTGCGATATGCGGCTTGCAGCGGACGCAGCGCGCTTCGGCATGCCGGAGGTTCACATGGGCATTCCATCGGTGATCGAGGCGGCGCTGCTGCCGGGACTGATCGGCTGGGGGCGGACGCGCGAGATGCTGCTGACGGGCGTGCTCTATTCGGCGCGGGAGGCGATGGAGATCGGCTTCGTGCAGAAGGTGGCGCCGCTGGCGGTGATCGACGAGGCGATGGAGCCCTGGCTCGAGGGGATCATGCGGGCGACACCGCAAGCCGTGCGGGCGCAGAAGGCACTGATGGCGCGGTGGGAGAGGAGTTCGCTTGATGAGGGCATCTACGCCGGCATCGACGCGTTGTCGGACGCCTACAAGAGCGGGGAGCCGCAGGCCGCCATCCGCGCCTTCTTCGCGGCGAAACACAAGGGCTGAGCAGTATCTGCTTTACGTATGGACGGGATCAGCGGCGCCAGCGGCCGGCGCTCTGCAGCGCTTCCCAATTGGTTTGGGCGAGGAAGAAGGCGACGAAGAGCATGAAGAAGTTGGCGGGCAGCGCCTGCAGCGCCACGAAGATCGCAACCAGCAGGCCTAGCGCACCGACGATGCGCATGGCCCATTGCGAGCCGAAGAGGGCGCCGATCCAGGCATCCAGCGTGTGGCCGCCGTCGAGCGGGTAGGCTGGCAGCAGGTTGAACACCATGAGCAGGAAATTGGCGCCGGCCAGAACCCTGAATGGCAGTGCCAGCAGCATGTAGTTGTTGATGGAGGCCTGATAGGAAAGCTCGCCGAAGATCCACCACAAGGCGCCATTGGCGGCGGGCCCCGCCAGATAGATGACGCTGCGGGCGAGCGCGGATTTCGGCAGGGACCGCTCGAAGTGCGCGATGCCGCCGAGCCCCGTGAGCTCGATGTGCGACACGCTGGTGCCGAACAGCTTGCCCGCCAGCGCATGTCCCAGTTCGTGCAGCAGGATGGAAACCAGGATGCCGACGACGATGACGAAGCCCGCCGACATCGCCTGCGTGGAACCGGCCGTGAAGTAGGGGTAGCTGAACAGCAGCAGCACCAGCACGAAGAACATGTCGAGGTAGATCGGAATGCCCCCGATCCTGCCCATTTCCATGCGGCTGAACATGCCTTCGTCCCCGGGGCTATGTGTGTGTCTGTCGATGTCTGCTCAGGTGAGAGCGATCAGGTGAGCTTGCCGCGCATGGCCAGCGTACGCAGGCGCAGCGCGTTCAAGCGGATGAAGCCTGCCGCATCCTTCTGGTCGTAGGCGCCCTTGTCGTCCTCGAAGGTGACGAGGGTGGAGGAATAGAGCGACTTCGGCGATGACCGGCCCGTGACTATGACATTGCCCTTGTAGAGCTTGAGGCGCACCTCGCCCTCCACGTGCTCCTGGCTCTTGTCGATCAGCGCCTGCAGCATCTGCCGCTCGGGCGAGAACCAGAAGCCGTTGTAGATGAGCTCGGCATAGCGCGGCATCAGCTCGTCCTTGAGGTGGCCGGCGCCGCGGTCGAGCGTGATGCTCTCGATGGCGCGATGTGCCGCCAGCAGGATGGTGCCGCCGGGGGTTTCGTAGACGCCGCGCGACTTCATGCCGACGAAGCGGTTCTCGACGAGATCGATGCGGCCGATGCCGTTGTCGCGACCGAGGTCATTGAGCTTGGCGAGCAGGGTTGCGGGCGACAGCTTCTGGCCGTCGAGGCTCACGGCATCGCCCTTGTCGAAGCCGATGGTGATGTCGGTGGCCTTGTCGGGCGCTTCCATCGGGCTGATGGTGCGCTGATAGACATAGGGCGGCGGCTCAATGGCCGGGTCTTCCAGCACCTTGCCCTCGGAAGAGGAGTGCAGGAGGTTTGCGTCCACGGAGAACGGCGCCTCACCGCGCTTGTCCTTCGCAACGGGGATCTGGTGCTTCTCGGCGAATTCGATGAGCTGCTCGCGGCTCTTGAAGTCCCACTCGCGCCAGGGCGCGATGATGCGGATGGAGGGCTCGAGCGCATAGTAGCCGAGTTCGAAGCGCACCTGGTCGTTGCCCTTGCCGGTGGCACCGTGGCAGACGGCATCGGCGCCGGTGGCGCGGGCGATGTCGATCTGCGCCTTGGCGATCAGCGGCCGGGCGATGGAGGTGCCGAGCAGGTACACGCCCTCGTACACGGCGTTGGCGCGGAACATGGGGAACACGTAGTCGCGGACGAACTCTTCACGCAGGTCCTTGATGAAGATGTTCTCTTCCTTGATGCCGAGCATCAGGGCCTTCTTGCGGGCGGGCTCCAGCTCCTCGCCCTGGCCGAGATCGGCCGTGAAGGTGACGACCTCTGCCTGATAGGTTTCCTGCAGCCATTTCAGGATGATGGAGGTGTCGAGGCCGCCCGAGTAGGCGAGCACCACCTTCTTGATCTTCTTTGCCCCTGTCGCCGCCATGGCCGTCCCTTTTCCTGTTCAATCCCGGAGGTTTGCGCGCACTATAGGCAAGAACGCCGGGGCGGCAAGCGACGCTTCGGCGCTGCCGGCGTTTCGCCTGCGGGACGTGCCCGGCGCCTAGGGCGAGGTGGAAAGACCCCGGATGGCCGCAGGCTGCGCCTCGCGTCTTCCGGGGAGGCAGGATGGGGCGGGTGCGTGCGTTCCTCGCGGGCTGGCGTGGATGCTCGCCTTCGCGAGCATGACGACGGCGGGTGGGGCTGCGCCTGCCTGCTGCGCAAGCCTCTGACACGCATTCCGCATCCACGCGCCAACCTGGCCGCCCCGTCATCGTCGCGCAGGCGGCGATCCAAGCAAGCGTGCCGTCGCGCACACCGTTCACGCCAGACCGCACCTCTCGTTTTGCCTTCCCGGGTGAGCGCAGCGAGGCCCGGCAACTGTATTCGCTTTTGAGCTCGGGCTCACCAAGGGGATGGCCCGCCTTCCCCTCGGATCCACCGCCGCGATTGGGGTGGGCGACGGCGGCTCCGAGGGGAA
>JBDHTJ010000255.1:0-4986 GCA_039808585.1 Hyphomicrobiaceae bacterium
CGATGCCGTTGGCATCGCGGCCGGGCGTGGGCCAGGCACGACCGCGGCGGCGGACGATGCGGGCGGGCGCACCGGCCCCGTCGAGAAGGTAGCTGTCGGGCGCGAGGCTCGATGCGCTGCCGTCCTCGGCATAGACGCGGATGCTGGTGACACTTTGCACAGGCCGCACCGGCAGGCGCAGCACGGCGAGATCCGGCCAGCTGTCGATCAGCCAGACCCAGCCTTGCGTGACGAGCGCAAGACCGAGGGCTGCTTCCACATGCAGACGCGACGTGACGATGAGGCTCGATATGAGGGTGTCCTCGGCAGTGCCATCGACACGCAGGTGCGCCTTGGCCTCGGCGAGCGAGATGGGTTCCACCTCGGGGCCTTGGGTGAGAATGAGCGTCATGCCGGACCTCTTCGGAGTTGCGTTGGGATTGGGGGCGAGCGGGACGGCGGCCGGGCGGGGAGGTGGACGCGCGCCGTCCCGCTCGCGCATCGCCCGTCGGAGGAATGGGCGGAGGGGGAGCCGCGCAATTCCTGACAGCGCGTGGCCGCTGCCGACGGGACGATGTGAGGGATAGGATGTAGGGGATGTGACGTTGCAGCAGCCCGAAGCTCGGGCTGGCGTCAGACCGCGAACTTCAGGAGCTTGATGGCGTCGAAGTCCTGCACGCCGCCGCCGACGCGCTTCGTCGTGTAGAAGAGCACGTAGGGCTTGGAGCTGTAGGGATCGCGCAGCACGCGGATGCCGACGCGATCGACGATGAGATAGCCGCGCCGGAAATCACCGAAGGCGACGGCCAGCGCATCCTGCGCCATGTTCGGCATGTCCTCGCTCTCGGCGACGGGGAAGCCCATCAGCATGGAGGCCTCGCCTGCGCGGGAAGCAGGCTGCCAGATGTAGTCGCCGTTGTTGTCACGCATCTTGCGGATGGCGGCCTGCGTGGCGCGGTTGAAGACAAAGGTGCCGTTGGCGCGGTAGCCGGCTTTCAGTGTGTAGACGAGATCGATGATCTTGTCGGCCGGGTTGGTGGCTGCGAAGCCGCCGTTCACGCCCGTCTTGAGGAAGCCGATGTTGCCCCAGGACCAGGAGGCGTTGTCGACGGTGGTGTAGGCGAGGAAGCCCTTGGGCTTGGCGGTGCCGTTGCCGTTGATGAAGGCAGCGCCTTCCTGCTGGGCGAAGGCATCGCGCACCTCCTCGGCGATCCACTGGTCGATGTTGACGGCGCTGTCGTCGAGGAGCGCGGTGGTGGCAGCCGGCATCGCGAACAGTTCCATGGTGGGGAAGGTGAGGGCTGCGAGCGTGGGCGTGTTGGTGGTGGCACGCGCGGCCGTCTCGGCGACCCATCCGGTCTCGGCTCCGGTGGTGGAGAAGGGCTTCTTGTAGACCGAGCCCGACACCTGGCGGATGCCGGCGATCGCGCGGATGGGGGACACCGTGCGCACGGCGTGATTGACGGACTGCTCGAGCTCGGTGGGCACGAGATAGCCGCCGTCGGGATCGGAGCCCACGGAGAGCGACTTCTGCTCGAGGCTCTTGAGGCGCGTGAGATCACCGGAGCGGACGTAGGCGTCGAAAGCGGCCTTGTGCTGCAGGCCCGCGGCGGGGCTGCGGATATCGCCACCGAGTGCGGGGCGCGCCGACTTCAGGGCGAGATCGTCGAGGACGCGCTTCTGCTCGTCGAGGGCGCGATTGATGCGGTCGACGCGGTCCGTGGTGATGACGTCGGCCGACATGCGGCTCTCGATCTCTGCAAGGCGCTGGTCGTTGGCGTCCTTGAAGTGTTCGAAGGTGCGCATGAACTCCTCGAACGCGGCGGCGGTGGAGGCGGCAGTCTTGATCTCGGGGGCAGTGGCAGGCGTGGACGTGGTCATGAGGCTTTCCTTTCGGGGAACGGGACTGACAGAGGATGGGCAGGCGCACGCAAGGCAGCCTCCGTTCCAGGCGGGCCTGGCGGCGGATGCGGCAAAGCGAATGGGGAATGGAGGATCGGGGCCGATCAGGCGTGGGAGGTTGGGATCCAGCAGGCGCCGCGCACCAGGCGCGTGGCGGCGACGATGGTCTCGTCGAGAGGTGGCAATGGGGCTTTCTTGACGTGATCGATGCGGGCTTGCGGCAGCAGCGGGAAGGTGACGACGGAGATTTCCCAGAGATCGACCTTGGTGAGGCGGCGCGTGCCGCTCTTGGCGTCGCGATGACCTGTGACGGTGCGGAAGCCGATGGAGAGGCCATCCAGCGCACCCGCCCGCATCAGCGCCAGCACCTCGCGGGCGCGGGCCACCTGCAGCATCAGGCGGCCACGGGCGAGAAGGCCGCGATGGTCTTCGACGAGTTCGTGCCAGACGCCGATGGGCTCTGCCGGATCGTGCTGGAACAGCATCTTGACGCCGCGCGCACCGCGCAGCTTCAGGCTGTCACGGAAGGCGCCGGGGGCGATGACATCACGGCCGAGGTCGGCAACGTTGAAGAGGCTCGCGTAGCCTTCGAAAGTGCCATCGGCCTCGAGCGCCTTGAGGGAGAGGCGCGCCTGGCGCGCGGGCGCACGCTTGGTTTCAGGGGCTGCAGGCGCGCCGGTGGGTGCGCGCGCGGGGAGCGGCGTGAGGGCCATGAGGCATTCTCCGGATTTTCACTATGAGGTAGAAACGACGTGGGCCGAGCGTTTCACGTCAGCGGCGAGTTGCCCGCTTTTTCGAGGGACACCGATGCTTGCACGCAAGGCGAGGACGAGAAGTACATTACGCTCCCGTTGAAATAAGCCAGTGGCAGTGGCTCAGGGGTCAGGAAAGGTATTGGGAGGCAGGTCCCTGTTGGCGATCCACGTGATGCTCTTGGGGAGCTCGCCTTCCGTCTCCATGAACTCCTTCACGGCCTTCCAGGCTTCAGCAAAGGGGATGAACAGGCCAACGGGCATGGGATCATCCTGAAGCGTGCGAATGATCTCGCCCAGGCGGCTCATGTCGCCTTTGGATGAATATAGGTCGCGATAGCCGCCGCCTGATTTCTGATAAATCACCAAAACGCCATGCTCGGGATGGCCCCACATCGTCAGTTTTGCATCAACGCGATCTTTGTATGGTTCACGATCTTCCGTTCCATACATGCCCTCAACACGCAGCCCCCAGCTGTCGTTGCCGCCGCGGTAGGACCATTCCTGTCCCTTTGGTGCCAGAAAGAAAGGTTCGAGCTTGGAGGGGTCGGGCCAGAACCAGCCTCGCATATCGTCGAATATTATACGTTTTTCCATTGCTTTAATCCTTGCCCCACGCACCGTTCTTCAATCGACTTGTGTTTCCGTCCGAGTCGCGAAACGTGACCGTTGGGTACCCCAGCTCGCGGGAAAGAAGGGGAAGGACGGAGGGAAGAGGCTAGTTGTTGTGCGTTCGAGACCAGCAAGCTACTTACCTTGAGTTCCCAGCGCGACCCTTTGGTTGCTGTAGTCGGTGAATTGCTCGCTCGTAAGTTCGTAATAGTCTCGACCTGGATCGCGCGTCGCAGCGTCGCGAGCCAACTCCTCACCCACAAATTTCGCAAGAATTGCCCGCTCTGCCTCAAGGCGCTGCAACCCGCACACCGCATACTCGATGATGGTACCGCAGCAATAAATTTGGATGATGAACTTCTGCTCCATGATCGGATCTCTCCCTGGCATTTGCATCAGGGATCTGGGAAGGTGTTGGGAGGCAGATCCCTGTTGGCGATCCATGTGATGCTCTTGGGGAGTTCGCCTTCCGTCTCCATGAATTCCTTCACGGCCTTCCAGGCTTCGGCGAAGGGGATGAACAGGCCAACGGGCATGGGATCATCCTGAAGCGTGCGGACGATCTCACGCAGGCGGCTCATATCGCCTTTGGAGGTGAAGGCCTCGCGGTGACCACTGCCCCACTTTTGATAGATGATGAGCACACCATGCTCGGGATGGCCCCACATGTTCAGGGACGCGTCGATGCGCTTCTTGTAAGGCTCGAGGTCTCCGGTGCCTTGGAGCCCCTCAATGCGAAGACCCCAGTTGTCATTCCTGCCCTGGTAGCACCATTCCTGCCCCGGCTCCGCAATAAAGTAATGGCGCAATGCGTCAGGTTGGGGCCAGGACCAAGCATCGAACTTCCCGAAATTTATTCGCTTTTTCATGGCTGAACCACCCACTGTCCATCTTTAATCGTCATCTGCCGCCCGTTATCATCTCTGAATCGTATGGTGGGATTGCCAATCTCACGAGCTACAAGCGGAAGCACTTCTTCACAGTTATTACAAATACGATTGTCTACGAAAATCTCCAGCTCCCGGCCGAGTAACCCCCCATCACTTGCACGAGCAGCCCTTAGCAGAGCAGTTGCCTCTGCGTGGTAAAGCGCATTGTTTGGCATGTTGCCTATATTTCCAGTAGCCATCACGTCTGGGTACTTCGCGATGAGAGTGTCGCGCATGGCGTTGGCTGTTGCGCGATCGGTCTCAGTGTAGCCAGGTAAGGACGAGTTCACGCCTATGAAGGCTTTGCCGTCAACCTCGCCATAGGCAATGGTGCCAACGCCAGGTGGAAGATTGTTGACGTATCGATAAGCCTCGATTGCCTGCCGAGGCTCCAAAGGCTGGCTTGGCCTTGAAGGCTCGCTGAGCGAAGGGCCTTGGTTGTGACCTAGCCCGGGACGTTGAGGAGCACGGGGACGAATGAAGCGTGGTGGTGTTGGGCCACGCGCCTGGGCTGGTATGACGTCTGCCTGATCCCCTTCAGGTTTGAAGGTGAAGCGGCCCAGTTCGTCGTGATGGGGGTTGAATTTGGAGGACGGACCTTCGCTGTGCGTTGCGTTTGGCAAGGCATTGTCACCCAAGGGGGCGTAGCCGATGGCGGTGCGTTTCTCGTCCGTGGTGAGGAAGCTGGTCTTTTCTAGACGGGCCCAGAGCGTTTCGCGCTCGGGCGAAAGGGCTTCGACGGCATCGAGATCGGGGCGCAGGGTAAGGCGGCCATCCCACGCGGGCGCCAGCCAAGCGGAGAGCGACTTTGC
>JBDHTJ010000256.1:0-4941 GCA_039808585.1 Hyphomicrobiaceae bacterium
CGCAATACGACCACGCGCTGGGCGATGGCGAAGATCTCTTCCATCTTGTGGCTGATATAGATGATCGCGAGGCCTTCGGCGCGCAACTGCTCGATCACCCGGAACAGCGAGTCGCGCTCGCGTACGGTAAGCGCGCTGGTCGGCTCGTCGAGAATGATCAGCCATCGGCCATCGAACAAGCCCTTCACGATCTCGGCCAACTGACGCTGCCCGACGGTGAGCGTGCCGATCGGCACCTCGGCATTCACGTCGAGCCCGAACTTGCTGTGCAGCGCCCGGATGCGTTCACGAATCTTGCGGCGCTGACGTCCGGCCAGGATCGATCCCTTGCTGAAGGCCGCCAGATTGTCGACGAGCGACAGGTCCGGTGCCAAGCTGAAATGCTGGTGCACCGTGCTACAGTCAATACCGTCCTTGAGGCTGGCGAGATCGAACCGCTCGCCGCCCACGGTCACGGTCCCGGAGTCGGGCTCGACCGCGCCCGCAAGGCACTTCACCAGGGTCGACTTGCCGGCTCCGTTCTCGCCGAGGAGCGCCAGCACCTCGCCGCGCCGGATCGGGAAGCCGACACCGTGCAGCGCGCGCACGCCTGCATAGGCCTTGGAGACATTCTCGAGCGTCACCTCCTGGAACGTCGCATCGGTGAGCCGCCGCACGAACCCTGACCGACCGCCGACCGCCTGGCCTGCCGATGGGGAGCGAAGCCGAGAACCGGAGGCGAACAGGCCGGAGCGGAACTCCGGATCGGTGACGATGACCGAAAGGATGATCAGCAGTCCGGTGACGACGTAGGTCATCTGCTGGGAAATCTGGAGGAAGGAAAGTCCGCTCGACAGGCAGCCGAGCAGCAGGGCGCCGAGGAAGGTGCCTGGAATCGTGCCCTTGCCGCCGCTGAGCCGGGAGCCGCCGATGACGGCCGCGGTCAGCGCCGCGAACTCGACGCCAGCCCCTGCCAGCGGCTGCGCTGAGCCGAGCCGTCCGACCGTGAGGATGGCGCAGAATGCGGCCGACAGCCCGCTGAGCACGTAGACGGATACGAGGATGCGCGAGATCGGCAGCAGGGAGGCAGCGGCTGCCGCAGGACTGTTGCCGATGGCGAAGATATACCGCCCGAAGCGGGTGCTGCGCATGACGAACGACCAGATCGCCAGCAGCAGCAGCAGGATGATGACGCTGGACGGCAACCCGAACAGGTCACCCTGGCCAAGCCAGATGAAGACCGGATCGGAGATCAGGATGCTGCTGGCGTGGCTGGCGACCAGCGCCGCCGCGCGGGTCGCCACCAGCATGGCGAAGGTCGTCAGGAAAGCGCTGACGCCGAGCACGCCGATCAGCAGGCCGTTGAGCAGGCCGACCGCGACACCGGCCGCGAGCGCCGCGGCGGAGGCGAGAACCCAGGACCCGCTCGCCTGGAAGACGAGCCCGAGCACGACGCCGCTCAGGGCCAGTATCCCGCCCATCGACACGTCGATGCCGCGGGTGATGATGACCGCGGTCATCGCGAAGGAGAGCATCGCGATGACCGCGGTCTGCCGCAGAATGTCCAGAAGGTTGCCGACTGCCAGGAACCGCGGCTCTGCGATGCCGAAGATCGCCAGCGTCGCCAGAGTGACGAGTGCTATGGCAAATTCGTGCGAGCCCATCCACCGGCGGCGGACGGACCGGCTCTCAACTGCATCGTTCGCACTCGGTGGAGACATGACGCTCATCTGCGGAATAACGGCTTGCGTCGAACGGTTACTGGGGAGCGGACGTCATGGCCGACGAGGGCATGTCCGGCCCGAGCGACGAGACGTTGCCCGCTTCCACCGTCGCCTGCGCCGGCGTGATGTACGGCACGTCAAGACCCTTGGCCTTGAGCGCCTCGGCCGTCTTGTCCGACATGATGTAGTGCGTCTTCATATAAAGCACATCGGGCAGCTTCTCCCCGCGGGCAAGCCGAACCGCCGCAGCGATGTTCCAGTAACCGACATATTGCGGGCTCGTGAGCACGGTGATGATCATTTTGCCGCTCTCGACGAGAGGCATCATCTCCTCGTCGCCATTGTCGCCGGCAAAGAGGACGTCGCGGCCAAGCGCCTCGGCGACGGAGTTGGCGGCAAGGCACATGGAGTCCGAAACGCAGGCGATCGCGCGCAGATCGGGATAGGTGGTGAGCCAGGTCTGCGCGGCGTCGGCGGCCTTGGTCGTGTTCCAGTCCGTCGGCTGGATACCGACCAACTCGATATCGGGGAATTCCTTGGCGAGCGTTTCCGTGAACGCCTTCTCGCGCGTGTCGGACACGTAGTTGCCCCGGGTGCCGACCAGGAACGCGACCTGACCTTTGCCGTCCATCGCCAAGCCGAGCGCACGGGCCACGACCCGCAGATCGACATCGTCCGGATAGAGCGTGGAGTGGTTGCCGTCGCCGAGCACATGATTGCCGCCGGTGATGACGGGAATATTGGCCTGCTTGGCCTTGGCGATCACCGGAAGCAGCGCGTTCTTGTCCAACGGGTCGATCAGAATCGCGTCCACGCCCTGATTGATGAAGCTCTCGATGACGGAGATCTCCTTCTCGATATTGGCTTCGGCACTCTGCCAGACGACCGTGGCGTTATAATCCTTGGCGGCCTTGTCGCCGGCCTCGCGCATGCGTACGAACCAAGGATTGGTGAGGTCGATGGCAGCCATGCCAATGACGACCTTCTTCTGCTCATCGGCCGCCTGGGCGCCGGAGGCCGCGCCGATCAGGCACGCGCCCATGAGAAGCAGGCTCAAGAGTTTTTTCATCGCGGTATATTCTCCCATTCTTGCAGGGCTTCCTTCGAGGGTCCCTGGGGGAAACCATACACAAAGGCTTTCGCAAGGCATCCGACATGGACGTTACTGGTGAGTATTCTGACCAAAGTCCAGGCTGACGGTCTTGGACCGGCTAGTATGTCGGCGGCGTGATCGCGCTGAGGATTTCACTCTCGCCTTCAAAGACGTTGCGAAAGCGATGCGGAATGCGGCTGTCGAAATAATAGCCGTCGCCGACCCTAAGGGTGCGTGTCTGCTCCCCAACCGTCACTTCGACCGCACCACGCGAGACGATGCCGGCTTCCTGGGCGCTGTGAGAGAAGGTCTCTCCGGTGTCGGCACCGGGCGAGTAGGTTTCGCGAAGGACCAGCATCTGTCGGTTGGGGTGGTTCACACCGAGCATACGATATGAGATCGCCTCGGCCTTGCCGATCTCCACGAAATCAGCGGCAGCGTAGAACGGCGTATAGGGAAAAACCGACTGCAGGTCCGAGAAGAATGCCGTCAGCGTCGTCCCGAGAGCATCCAGCATGGCACCCAACGTGTTGATGGATGGGCTCATCTGGTCACGTTCGATCAGGGAGATCGCGGAATGAGATACGCCCGACCGCTCTGCCAGACTCCGAACGCTGATGTTACGGCGGCGCCTGAGTTCTCTTAACTTGGACCCGATCTTCGGCATTGCATTGAAGTTCGCGTGAGCATTTGTGGCCCGCTATCGCGCTCGACCGCCGCAATGTCAACCGAGCGGGGAAATGGCTCACTCTTCGGTTCGCATGAAATCCTCGACCGACAGGCTCGGTCCGACGAAGCTCTCCGCCGAACTTCGCGGGAGTGTCACCTTGAGCGATAGCAGACGGAACGATTGGGTTTTCCCATGACCATCGACATTGAGGCTGCCGTTTACGCCGCCCTCGAGCGCATCATCTATAACGAAGTTGAACGCTGCGAGACGTGGCAGATCATAGCGACGGCAGCGCGTGGCACCTCTATGCTTGAACAGCGCCAGCACCCGCTCCTCGGTAACCTGGTCAGACAGCAGCCGATAGGCCTCTGGCCGATAGGGGATCAGGCTTATGTTGGTACGGTTGCCTTTGTCGCCAGCCCGGCTATGGGCGATGGCGTAGAGAGGCAGTTCGATGATCGTTTCCATTATGCCAGTTCCCTTGCGGGGCGAACGCTGACCGAGGTCGGTACGCGTTCCCTCGGAACGAGGAAGCTCTTCGTCAGGATGCGCGGAGTAACGCGCCATCTCGCGCCACCGCTTCCGGCTGCTCCGCAACAGAGCAAGGCGAGAACTTCGCGTGCTGCCTGCTCGACGTCGTCGGCGTTGCTTCCCTCGACAGCGAGCCGAACGCGGATCTCATCGGGCGGCGTCCCATTGAAGCCGCGCCACAGATCGCCGGCATCGTTGTCATGCACGCTGGCAATGCCAATAAGATCGGCGCGCGCCCGCACGTCGAGCTTGCGACGGCGAAGCCGTTCGAGCAGCACGTCGGCTGTTTCCCTGGCGCGGCGCAACGCGTTCATTCCCGCGACCGTGATCTCGCCTTCACCGAGCCAGCGGCCCTGGTAGCAGGCGGTGACCTTCAGATCCGAGGGCGCCGGGCGGCCGCGAACGCTCTCTACGCGGACGCGGTCGGTGCCGCATTGCGCGACGCGAACCTGAGAAATATCGACCACGACATCGGGAGTAATGTAATTCGCCGGGTCGTGGAGCTCATAGAGGAGCTGTTCTTTGACGGTTCGTTCATCTACCAGCCCGCCCGTGTTCTCTGCTTTGGTGATGGTCAGAACGCCTTCATCGTCGATCTCCGCAATAGGAAAGCCGATGTCTGCCGGATCCGAAACGACCTTGGGCCCGGGATCCCAGAATGTGCCGCCGCATACCTGGCTGCCGCATTCCAGCAGATGTCCTGCTGCCGCTGCGCCCGCCATTCGATCCCAATCGTCGATGGAAAAGCCGAAATGGTGAACGATCGGCGCGATTGCGAGAGCCGGATCGGAGGTCCTTCCCGCCACCACCACGTTCGCGCCTTCATGCAGCGCTTGCACCAGGGGCGCGGCGCCGAGATAGGCGTTCGCGGCGATGCAGGCATTGGCATCTCCCTCCAACCCGGCATCGGCTTCGTGAGGCTCCAGCCCGCCGAGATCGATATG
>JBDHTJ010000257.1:0-4837 GCA_039808585.1 Hyphomicrobiaceae bacterium
CTCATCGCACTCGCGGGGTCCGCGCGCGCCTTCACGGGCTTGCTGCGGGGCGGTGGCGTTGACACCCGGTTTTTTCCGGTGCCAGTGTGCACGAAGGCGCCGCGCAACACGGTGCCGAGCGCGATGGCACTGCGCAAAGCGGGCCCTGAAAACAATCAGCTTGTCGATGAAATGGGCAAAATGGCGATCGAAACTCCTGATGACCCGATTGGTGCCTTTTGCACCGCGAATCACATCTCCATGGCGGGCTCCGGCGCCGGGCCGCTGGCTGGCCTGCGGTTTGCGGCAAAAGACCTGTTCGACATCAAGGGTGCGCGCACCGGCTTCGGCCAGCCGGATTGGTTGCGCACGCAAGAGCCGGCGAAGGCAACCGCACCCGCCGTGCAACTGCTGCTCGATGCGGGCGCGGATCTCGTTGCCAAGGCCCACTGTGACGAACTCTGCTACAGCCTCACGGGCGAGAACGTGCATTACGGCACGCCCGAGAACGCCAATGCGCCTGGGCGCATTCCCGGAGGCTCGTCGAACGGATCGGCGGCCGCCGTTGCGGCGGGCCTCGTTGACTTCGCGCTGGGCTCGGATTGCGGCGGCTCCATCCGCATTCCGGCGAGCTATTGCGGCATCCTGGGCCTGCGCCCGACCTGGGGGCGTATCTCGCTCGAGGGGGCGGCTCCGTTCGGACCGAGCTTCGATGTGGCGGGCCTGCTGGCGCGCGACGCCAAGATCTTCACGCGCGCCAACCGCGCGCTGCTGCAGGATTTCACGCCTGCGCGCCAGCCCTCGAAGCTGATCGTGCTGGAAGACGCGTTCGCACGGCTGGCGCCCGATGTCGCGGCGGCGCTCGAAGCACCGGTGCGGCGCATGACCGACCTCATCGGCGCGCGCACGCAAGTGGTCGCCAGCCCCGAGGGGCTTGAAGCGTGGTTCGAGGCCTTTCGCACGATCCAGGCGTACGAGGTGTGGGCGAGCGTCGGCAAGTTCGTGACGACGGTGCAGCCGCGCCTGGGGCCCGGCATCAAGGAGCGCCTGGATTGGGCGCAGAGCGTGACGCCGGCCATGCTGGCGGCGGCAGAGGGCAAGCGGCGCGAGGTGCGGGCGCGCCTTGCCGAGATCCTGGAGCCCGACGCCGTGCTGTGCCTGCCGACGTCGCCGCGCGTGGCGCCGCTGCGCAACACGCCCACCGACCGCATCGAGATCGAGTATCGCAACCAGGCCATGTGCCTGTTGTGCATCTCCGGCCTCACGGGGCTGCCGCAGATCAGCCTGCCGCTCGCGCAGATGGGCGGGCTGCCGCTGGGCCTGTCCTTGATCGCCGCGCACGGGCGCGACGTGGACCTGCTGGATCTTGCCGAACGCGCCGTGGCACAGTCGGCCTGAACGACGAACCGAAGGGGAGCAGACAATGGATCTCATCCTGCGCAATGCGCGTGCGCTCGGCGGCGCGGCAACGAACGTCGACATCGGCATCGACAAGGGCCGCATCGTGGCCATCGAGCCGAAGCTTGCAGCCGACGGGGAAACCGTGGATCTCGGCGGCAGGCTCGTCGTGCCGGGCATGATCGAGACGCACATCCATCTCGACAAGTCGCGCATCCTCGGCCGCTGCCAGGCGCAGCGCGGGGATCTCGACGAGGCGATCCAGGAAGTGGCGAAGCAGAAGAAGAGCTTCACGGCGGAAGACGTCTACACGCGCGCCAAGGCGACGCTGGAACGCGCCATCATGCAGGGCACCACCCACATGCGCACGCACCTGGAGGTCGATCCGGGCATCGGCCTGCGCGGGCTGGAAGGCGTGCGGCCGCTGATCGAGGAATACAAGTGGGCGATCGACCTGCAGATCTGCATCTTCCCGCAGGAGGGCATGCTCAACAATCCCGGCACCGAGGAACTGATGCGGGAGGCGCTGGCCAACGGCGGCAGCGTGATTGGCGCGGCGCCCTATACCGATGTGAGCCCGCACGGGCAGATCGACCGTGTGTTCGAGATCGCGCGCGAGCGCGACATCGACATCGACATGCACCTGGATTTCGCGCCGACGCCTGACGATCCCGATCTTCTCTACGTGTGCCAGCAGGCGGAGAAGTACAAGTGGGGCGGGCGCGTTGCCATCGGCCACGTCACGAAGCTCTCCACGGCGCCGCCGGAGATGTTCGCGGCGTGTGCCAAGCGCATGGCGGATGCCGGCGTGGCGCTCACCGTGCTGCCTTCGACGGATCTCTACCTGATGGGCCGGCATCAATCCGAGAGCCGCATGCGCGGCGTGACGGAGGCGCATCGGCTGTTGCATCACGGGGTGAATTGCTCGCTGTCGACCAACAACGTGCTCAATCCCTTCACGCCGTTCGGCGACTGCTCGCTCATTCGCATGGCAAACCTCTATGCCAACATCGCGCAGGTGGGCGCGGTGGCCGACACGCGCGAGTGCCTCAACATGGTGACGACGCGGTCGGCCAAGCTGCTCAACCTCAAGGACTACGGCGTGGCGGTGGGGGCGCAGGCGGATATTGCCGTGCTCGATGCGGAGAGCCCCGAGCAGGCGATCGCGGAGGTTGCCCCCGTGCTCTATGCCTTCAAGCGGGGGCGGCGGACGCTGACCCGGCCTATCGCCCAGATGCACCGGCCGTAGGGGCGGCAAGGTCGCGCGGAGGGATGCGCGTTCGCGTGTGCCGGCGTGGCGGGCCTCTTCGGTGCGCAACGGCCGAAGCGGCGTGCACCATGACGCGACTTATCCCCGCGCTGTGGTGCCTCGCTTATGATGGGCGGGCACGGCTCGTCAGAGAGGGCGTCTTCGCGAGGACGCTTTGTGAAGGCAAGAGCCGTGCCTTGCGCAACGGTGGGGCCGGTGAAAGCGATTCAGGCAACCGGATGCTCCTCGATCGTGGGGCATCAGCGCAAAGCGGGGCGCAAGACCGCGCCACCAACCCGAACCCATCGATCAGCGGCTTGCCCCCGCGCCCTCTCGCTTTCGTTTCTCCTCGCGTCCGGTGGGCGGCGGGGCGCGTTGCGCGTGGTTGGCGCGATGCAAGCTGCAATGACGGGGAAGGATCCCGGACAGCCGTGCCTTCGGCCCGGCTTCCGGGAAGGCAGGCGGAGGGGTGGGGCGGCGAGAAATGCGTGGTGCTGGCGGGGCGCGAAGAGGTGATGGCCAGCTTGCGTGGATGCCCGCCTGCGCGGGCAGGACGATCGAGGGTGGGGCGGACGCGCGGCGCCACGCGCTGTCCCAGGGTGGGCCGGCGCAGACGAGGTGTGACCGTCCCACGTCCGTCATCGCCGCGGAGGCGGAGATCCACGCGAGGGAGCGCGGCACGATGAGGGTGCACGCGAAAACGGGCGGCGGGCGCGGTGCGGCCTCTTCGCCGCTCCTCCGTCCCACGTCCGTCATCTCCGCGAAGGCGGAGATCCACGCGAGGGCGCGAGGGACGATGAGGGTGCGGGGTCGTGGAGGATCGCGGTCAGCCCATGCCGGCGGCGCTGAGGCCGCCGTCGACGAGGATCTCCGTGCCGGTGATGTAGCGGGCCTCGTCCGATACGAGGAACAGGATGGCGTGAGCAACGTCCCAGGCGGTGCCCATGTGTCCCATGGGCACGGCGGCGTTGCGTTTGGCGATGAGGGCTTCGAGATCGCCGCCGGCAATGGTCTTCGCCAGACGGTGCTCGACGAGCGGGGTGTGCATGAGGCCCGGGATCACTGTGTTGCAGCGAATGCCCTTCTTCGCGTAGGCCATGGCGGTGGAACGCGTGAAACCGAGAATGCCGAGCTTGGCGGTGGAGTAGGCCACATGCGAGCGCTCGGCACTCATGCGCAGGCCGGCGATGGACGACAGGTTTATGATCGCGCCGGCGGCCTGCCTCTCCATCACGGGCAGCACGTGCTTGGTGGCGAGGAACATGGTCTTGAGGTTGTGGTCCATCTGGCGGTCCCACACCTCCTCGCTCATGCTGGCTGCGGTGCCGGGCGCCGAGCCGCCGACGTTGTTGACGAGGATGTCGATGCGGCCGAACCTGGCGAGACAGGCCTCGACGCAGGCTGCAACCGCTGTTGCATCGGTCATGTCGCAGGCCTGGGCTTCGCAGGTGCCGCCTTCCTTGGCGATGAGGCTGCGCGTCTCTTGCGCTGCTTCGCTGCGGATGTCGGTGCCGTAGACCTTGGCGCCCTGGCGGGCGAGCAGCACCGCAGTCGCCTTGCCATTGCCCCAGCCTTCGCCCACGGAACCGGCGCCGGAAACGAGTGCCACCTTTCCATCCAATCGCAGCATTCGAGGGCTCCTTTCAGTTTCGCAGCACCGCAGGGGTGGGTTCGCACGACGAATCCGCACCTTCGGGAAGATGCCGGAAATCGATGTGGCGCGCGAGGCCCCACCTTCTCATGGCTACGCGCGGGAGAGGCAGGCAGGTAGAGAGGTGGGGCGGCGAGAAATGCGTGGTGCTGGCGGGGCGCGAAGAGGTGATGGCCAGCTTGCGTGGATGCCCGCCTGCGCGGGCAGGACGATGGAGGGTGGGCTGGCCTTAGGCCAACGGTGAATTCGATTGTGCGTCCATCAGTGCACTCGCCCCGCTCTCAACGTCATCCTCGCGAAGGCGAGGATCTACGTGGCGCTCCTCCTGGTGGTCGGCTGCGGTGATACGGAGACTTGCGTGGATGCCCGCCTGCGCGGGCAGGACGGTGGAGGGTGGCTGGCCTTAGGCCAACAGTGAATTCGATTGTGCGTCCATCAGTGCGCTCGCCCCGCTCTCAACGTCATCTTCGCGAAGGCGAGGATCTACGTGGCGCTCCTCCTGGTGGTCGGCTGCGGTGATACGGAGACTTGCGTGGATGCCCGCCTGCGCGGGCAGGACG